>CAVKQB010000055.1:0-15025 GCA_963658575.1 Leyella stercorea
ACCTATAACCTATCACCTATCACCTATACAATATAAAAAACGCCAAACAACGCCAAATGAAACGCTTTGGCTATCAGGAAGTTATAGACTAGGCAATAGAGCGTGCCGACGACCATGATGAATTTGCAGAGTGTCGAGGCGTTGTGGTAGGCGGTGCAACTTTTGCTCCACAAAACGCCGATAAGGCAAAGGCTTGGTGCCACGATGCCCACCAAAAAATAGCGCAACGTAACCGACGGATCGCCGGGCAAGACTATTTTGCGCACCACAAAATAGGCGAGCAGCGCATCGATGAGCAGCACGAGCGCGGTTATAGCGATTTTTGTCCATTTCTGCCCGCAGACGATTGGCACGGTGCGGCACTCCAGTTCGCGGTCGCCGTACTCGTCTTCCATATCTTTGATGATTTCGCGCACAAGCGTCCACAGAAAGGCAAACAGCGCAAATCCGCAGCCCCAGCCAAAAAGCGTTGCCACAACGGGCGTTTCGCGAATGAGGTCGCCATAGCGTTCGGTTATCAAGCCGCACTCGACAATGATGGGCAGCAGCGGCACGAGGGCGGCCGCCATAGCCACAATCACGTTGCCAACGAGAAATTGCCGCTTGTACGAGGCCGAGTAGAACCAAAGCATGCCAGGGACAATCACAAATATCAGTCCCACAGTCCAACTGCGCAACGCGATGGCGGCAGCCAAGCCCGACACCACGCCCACGGCAGTCAGAATCTGATACAGACGCATAGCCGTTTTTTTCGTTATGGCGTTGCCTATCAGCACTTTATCGGGACGGTTGATGCGGTCGATTTTCAGGTCGAAATAGTCGTTGACGACGTAGCCGCCGGCCGCCACGCACACGGTTCCCACCACGACGAGCAGCAAAATCCACCACGGCGTGAGCATCGGCACGTGGTACATGGCCAACGTTGGCGCAGCGAGGCAAAAAGTTATCAACAATTGTATCAGCGCAACGAAAATCAGGTTTTTCCAGCGCACAAGGGACAAAAAATGGATCATTCTTTTGGGTTATTTGTGGATTTGGTTATTTGGTCACGCGGATTTGCAATCCGCAACGGGCGCAATTGATGCGCCCCTACAATACAATTATTGAATTATTGAATGAATGATTGATTGGGTGATTTGGGCGTTTCGGTTACCGACAATCTGAAATCTGAAATTTTGTCTTGCGACTTGTGTCTTGCGACTATGAATTTGTGGATTTGGTTATTTGACAATCTGAAATTAATTAAATAATTGGAAATTAAATAATTAGATAATTAAAAAATCTTTGCTCTTAAAATTGTGGCTCCGCCGCCTCACTACTAATTACTCACTACTAACTGCTCACTATTTTTCACCAGCCAAATGCGATGTCGTCGTTCATCCACAGACCTTGCGCCTTCAGCACCTGCTCTATGATGTCGCGACCGCAGCCGTAGCCGCCGTTTTTGTCGCTCACATAGTCGGCTATGGCCTTGATTTCGGGAGCAGCGTCGGCCGGACAGACGCTCAAACCTGCACGTTTCATCACTTCGTAGTCGGGAATGTCGTCGCCCACAAATACCACTTCGTCGGCTGTCAGCCCGTTTTTTTGCAGAAAATCGTCGAAATCGACCATCTTGCGGTGCGAACCCATGTATATGTCTTTCACGCCCAAATCGGCAAAGCGCACGCGCACGGCTTCGGTCTTGCCGCCCGTGATGATGGCCGTGGGAATGCCGCGCAGCACCGCCAAATGCATGGCGTAGCCGTCTTTGATGTTGATGCAGCGCATCGGTTCGCCCGCTGGCGACAGCGGAATGCAGTTGGCCGACAGCACGCCGTCCACGTCGAAGGCAAAGCCTTTTATCTGCTTCAGTTTCTCTTTGAAATTCATCGTATGTTGTTTTTTTGTTGTTGCATGATGTTGTCGGTCAGCAGGTCGTACACGCGCAGCAGGTCGGGGCGCGCGGCGAGCAGTTGCCGCTGCTTGTCGATGGTCTGCCAGTCGCCGCGCGCGGCTGGTCCCGTTTGTGCATCGATGGGCGCAAGGCTGCGCAGTTTGCCCACGCTCTCGGTGATGAGCGGCAACAGCAGGTCGAACGGCAACTGCTTCGTTGCCAAAATCTCGCTTGCCATCACATAAAGAGTGTTGCTGAAATTGTTTGCGAATACACCTGCAAGATGTAGAAATAGACGGTCTTCGTCGCTTAGTTTGTAGACTTTCTGCGAAATCGTAGCGGCGATATTCTTCAAGTTATCAACACTTTGGGCGTTGTTGGCATCGACGAACAGCGGAATGTCGCCGAAATCGACCGTCTTCTCCTTGCTGAACGTCTGAAAAGGGTAGAGCACGCCGTAATTCGCCCGTTTGCCAGCAAACACCGACATCGGCACGCTGCCCGACGTGTGCGCATGCAGTCCGCCTCGCGCTGCCACCGCATCAATCACCGTTTCGAGCGCATCGTCCTTCACGGCGTAGAGGTACAGGTCGGCACCGTCGGCTATCTGGGCTAAATCGGTGCATGGCGTTGCTCCCACTTTTTGCGCCAACGCACGCGCCGCTTCGGTTGTGCGGCTGAACACCTGCACAATGCGATGCCCTTGGGCGTGCAGGGCAGTGGCCAGATTTGTCGCCAAACGGCCTGCACCGATAAACGTTATGTGCGTCGTGGCAGTCAAAATTTGTTCCAATGGATTTTTTCGTAACTCAATTTCGCCTCGTCGTAGGGCTTGCGCTCCTCGTCCTTGTAGCCGAGCGTAACGATGTTCAGCACGCGGAATTTGGGCGGAATGTCCAAAATCTGCCTGATGTACTCTTCGGCCGAGGTGGTGGCGTCGTGTTGGCGGTTGTGCACCTGCACCCAGCAACTGCCAAGCCCCAAATCGGCGGCGGCGAGTTGCAGCACGATGGCCGCGATGGAGGCATCTTCGTACCAAACGTCGCTCTTTTCGGGGTCGTAGGCCACCACGATGGCGGCTGGCGCACCCGCTACGAATTTGCTGCCAAACTCGCGGCATTCGGCCATGCGCGCCAAGGTGTCGGGCTCGTTCACTACCACAAATTCCCAGCCGTTGGCGCGTTTCGAGGCTGGCGACATCAAGGCCGTTTGCAGCACCGCCTCTATCTTTTCGCGCTCCACAGGGCGGGCGGCATATTTGCGTATGCTCCGGCGATTTTTTACCAAATCGTGAAAGGAGTTCATCTTATGCAATTTTTTTCAAACACGTTTATTGAGATGTTTTCTCTGAAAAAGGCTCGATTTTAACCTACAAAGATACGGATTTTTTGCAACAATCGAAAAAAAATGGGCGTGTTTGTGGTTTCACACTTTTTTTGTACTTTTGCAAACTAATTTTCAGAGCCGTCAAGGCGTTAATTTTTTTGCAACTATGAAAGACGAAAACGGGCGTAGACCGCGCATTGGACACACTGCCATCAACCGCGACGGGGCAGGGCGCGAACACACAAATTTCGACGAGCGTCGGCATGCAGGGCGCGACAATAACTTTGGCAACCGCGATTGGCACAACGGACAAGGCGATAGTCGCCCCACGTTTGGCAGCCGCCCACGCCGTTTCGACGGCACAAACGACCGCAACGACGACCGTCCGCGCAGGCAGTATGGCAACTATGCCGACGAACGTCCGCACCGCCCACACTTCGACCGCAACGACAACTACGAACGCGGATTCAAACCGCATCGCCGCAACGAAACATTCGACGAAAACGCCAAATATAGCCAAAAGAAACAGGCCGATTACAAGCGAAGTTACATCGACTACAACGCACCGATGCGCCTCAACCGCTTTTTGGCCAACTCGGGCATCTGCTCGCGCCGCGAAGCCGACGAATACATTCAGGCGGGCGTGGTGTCGGTCAACGACCAAGTGGTAACCGAACTCGGCGTGAAAGTGGTGCCGGCCACCGACAAAGTGCTGTTTCACGACCAACTCGTGCGCTGCGAACGGCGTGTCTACATTTTGCTGAACAAACCCAAAGATTGCGTAACTACCGTGGACGACCCGCAAGCACGCGCCACCGTGCTCGATTTCGTGCGCGATGCCTGCAAAGAGCGCATCTATCCCGTGGGACGGCTCGATCGCAACACCACCGGCCTGTTGCTGCTCACCAACGATGGCGATTTGACCACCAAAATGACGCACCCGAAATACAATCAGAAGAAAATTTACGAAGCCGTTCTCGACCACGAGATGAGCCAAGAGGACATGCAAAAGTTGCGCGACGGCATCGAATTGGAAGATGGCGAAATACACGCCGATGCCATCGACTACAGCAACGACGACGACCATCGCAAGGTGGGTGTCGAAATCCATTCGGGGCGCAACCGCATCGTGCGGCGCATGTTTGCCGAATTGGGCTACAAGGTGCTGCGCCTCGACCGCGTCTATCTCGCTGGTCTGACCAAGAAAAATCTGCCGCGCGGCAAATGGCGCTACCTCTCGGAAATGGAGGTGAACATGCTGAAAATGACCAAATAACGCTCCTGCGGATAAACAAACAACGCGCGCAACCAAACGGTTGCGCGCGTTGTTGCAAGGTTATAGTTTATAGTTTATAGTTTATAGTTTATAGGTTATAGGTTATAGGTTATAGGTGAGAGGTTGTTGTTTACGAATTGACAAATTTTCAAGTATTCAATTACTTTCTAACTTTATAGACTTTCTAACTTTATAAACTTTCCACTTTCACACTTTCTCACTTTTTTACTTCTCTTCCAATTTCCCCATGCAGCGCAGTTGCCAGCGCCATGCCGAAGCCAGTGTGTCGTCGACCGATGTTTTGGCTTTCCATTTCAGCACTTTTTGCGCCAGCGCGGGGTTCGCCCACACCTGTTCGATGTCGCCCTCGCGGCGGCCAACGATTTCGTAGGGCACTTTCACGCCATTAACGGCTTCGAATCGGGTGATGAGCTCCATCACCGACAGGCCGCGACCAGTGCCGAGGTTGAACACTTCGGGCATTTTCAGGTCTTTTTCGAGCAGACGTTCGACGGCCAAAACGTGCGCATCGGCCAAGTCCATCACATTGATGTAGTCGCGTATGCAGGTGCCGTCGGGTGTGTTGTAGTCGTTGCCGAAAATGCGGATTTTCTTGTGTATGCCGGCCGCTGTTTGCACCACGAAAGGCACCAAATTGTTCGGCACGCCGTTGGGCAGTTCGCCGATGTAGGCCGACGGGTGCGCTCCAATCGGGTTGAAGTAGCGCAGAATGATGCTTTTCAGCGAGTTGTTGGCATGAACGGTGTCGAAAATGATGCGTTCGCAAATCTGTTTGGTGTTGCCGTAGGGCGAGAGCGCGGTTTTTATCGGTGCCGATTCGTCCACAGGCAGAATGTCGGGCTGGCCATACACCGTGCACGACGACGAGAATACGATGCCTTCGACCTTGTGAATAGGCATCAGTTCGAGCAGGTTCACGAGGCTCACCAGATTGTTGCGGTAGTATTTGAGCGGCACTGCCACCGATTCGCCCACGGCTTTGCTTGCCGCAAAGTGAATGACGGCTCTGATGCCCTCGTATTTCGTGAAGAATTTGTCCATCGCCACGTAGTCGGTGCAGTCGATGTTCTCGAACACGGGGCGCTTGCCCGTGATTTTTTCTATGCCGTTCAGCACGTTGATGTTCGAGTTCGACAGGTTGTCGACCACATAGACTTCGTAGCCAGCGTTCATCAGCGACACTACGGTGTGCGACCCGATGTAGCCCATGCCGCCCGTTACCAAAATTTTGTCGTGCGTGAAGCCCAACATTTTCTTTATCGTCTTTGTTACTTCCATAGTTTTTGCGGATAAATGCCTTCGCGAATGAGTTTGTTTATTTCCAATACCACTTGTGGGCGGTCTTCGGCGTAGGTTACGCCAAACCATTTGGCTGGCGAGTCGATGACTTCGCATTGTGCCTTGCCTTCGACGATGAGTTGGTTGACCACGGTGGGTATGTATATTTCAGATTTTGGTTCGTTGCCGTGCTGCCGCAAAAATTCGGCGAACAGGCGTTCGGAGTGGACGAAATAGTCGGGTGTGAATCCCCACATATTCATCGATACGAGTGCGTTTTGGTCGATGTTTTCGAATCCGTTGCCGTTTTCAGCGGGATATTGTATCACGCCGCCGCGGCACTCGATGTTGGTGCGCTCTACGATGTTGGTGAGCAGGTTGTGCTCGTCCACACGGCAGATGCCGCGGTTCACCGAGCCGCTCTCCGAGAGCGTGTTTTCTACATGGTAGCCAATCATGCAGTAGTGTCCTTTTTTGCCATCGACGCGTTGCAGGAAATCGGCTAAAAGCGTGTACGACTCGCGGCCGTAGAAGTCGTCGGAGTTGATGACGGCGAAAGGCTCGTCGATAAACTCTTTGGCCATCTGCACGGCGTGGTTGGTGCCCCACGGTTTGGTGCGCTCCTTGTCGTATGGAATGCCTGCTGGCACCTTGTCAATCTCCTGAAAGACCACGCTCACGGGAACGTGGTTTTCGTATTTGCTGACAATCTGTTGGCGAAATTCCGCCTCGAAACTGTGGCGAATGACAAACACCACTTTACCAAAGCCAGCGCGCAGAGCGTCGTAGATGGAGTAATCCATGATGGTTTCGCCGTTGGGGCCGATGCCATCGAGTTGTTTCAAACTGCCGTAGCGGCTTCCCATGCCTGCGGCCAATACTAATAGAGTCGGTTTCATACGCTTTATTGTGTTTTATTTGTACGAACAATTTGGCCACAAAGTTACACATTTTATTCGTAACGGCAAACGCACAAATATGCTTTACAACAGCAAGCAACCGAAAATGCGGCCACAAACATCCGCAAAAAGTTATCAACAAGTGCATTTTTTCGGCAAAATGTATAAAATTGGTACTTTTTGGTGAAAAATTTTGCAGAAATGTTAAAGTTGTGCTATCTTTGCGTTTTGTGCAGCCGCTGCATTGGCAATTGTGTAAAACCTTAATAAACAAAATATTATGGCACACCTTATCGATAAATTAGATCTGAAAATTCTGCAGATGATTTCGCAAAACGCCCGCACTCCGTTTTTGGAGGTGGCGCGCGAGTGCAATGTGTCGGGCGCGGCCATTCACCAGCGTGTGCAGAAAATGATGGACAACGGCATCATCAAAGGCTCCGAATTTGTGGTCGATGTGAGCAAGATAGGCTACCAAACCTGCGCATTTGTGGGCGTAACCATATCGAATCTGACCTATTACGACGAGATAGTCGAAGCGTTGAAAAATATCCCCGAAATAGTCGAATGCCACTCGATAACAGGGCGTTACACGCTGCTCGTCAAAATTTATGCGCACGACAACCACCATCTGATGTCCATCATCATGGACAAAATCGGCTCGCTCGAAGGCGTGAGCAACACCGAAACCTGCTTCATCTCGCTCGACGAAGTGTTTGTGCGCCAAGTCGCCTCGTTCAAATAAAAAAGGCAACGGAAGAATGGAAGCCAACAACGAAAACCTGTCGGACGAAGACCGCGAGTTGATAAAACACTACGAAGCTGCCATTGCGCATGGTCGGCTCGACTATTTCGATGTCGACGAGATGGAGATAATCATCGAACACTACCTGTTCGACGGCGACCCACGCGATGCGCAGCGCGCACTCGACTACGCCTTCAGGCTGCACCCGGGCGACCGTTATCTGCAGTGCCAAAAGGCGGCTCTCCTGCTGCACGACGGCAAATTGCGCGAAGCGTTGCAGTTGCTCGAAATCTATCGCGACAAAAACGACCCCGTGCACTCGTTCAACCGTGCCGAAATACTCTACCGGCTCGGGCGCAAGCGCGAAGCCATCGCCGTTTTCCGCGATTTGGTGAACAACAACGACGAAAACAACGACACGCCCGGTCTTTGTCTGGACATCATCAACCTGATAAACAGTCGGCAGGATTTTGCCGAAAGCCTCTACTTTTTCGACAAAGGCTTAGCCCTCAACCCCAACGATTTAGACCTGCTCGAAACCAAGGGAATGACGCTCGAAAATTTGGATCGCAAGTCCGAAGCCATCGCGCTCTACAACCATGTGCTCGATGTCGATCCGTACCGCATGAGCGCGTGGTATATGCTTGGTTCGCTCTATTTCGACGACGACAAATACCGCGAGGCACTCACCGCCTACGACTATGTGTTGGCCATCGAGCCGAACGACACGTTGGCACTGTCGCAAAAAGCCTTCTGCCAATTCAACATCGACGATATACACGGTGCCGTGGAGAGTTGCAAAAAATACTTGGAAACCACGCCCGACGACGACGGCATGATTGCGCTGCTCGGCGAATGCTACGAATCGCTCGAACAGCCGGCAGAAGCACAACGCTGCTACCAAAAATCAGTAACGCTCAACCCACAAAACAACGCCGCTTGGTTTGGTTTGGGCGTTACCCAATTGACACTCGGCGAAACCGAAAAGGCCAAACAGACCATCAAAAAAGCCATCAGCCTGAAACCCGATGCACTCGAAAACTTCATGCTGCTGGTCGATATTCTGATTGCAGAGGGAAATCCTGCCGAAGCGATAAACGTGTTGTTGCACATAGTGCAGAACATCGACAACACGAAGCCATATACGTGGAAAAGGCTTGGCGACGCCTATCTCGACGTCGATGCAAGCGACAAAGCCCAAAAGGCCTACGAACGCGCCATGCAGTTGTGCAGCATGCACGAAACGGAGATAGAAGGGCTGCCGCTGCTGGCCGCCATAGCCAGTTACTACAATGCCGACTACGCGAGCGCACAGCGTTACTACGACCAAGCCAAACGGCTCGATACGTCGGCGCGGGAGATGCTGTTGCGCGTTTTCCCCAAGGCCGGCAAACATTTGGCACTTTAGCGGTGCGGCAAAGACGCAATTTCAGATTTTTTAGTCGCAAGATACAAGTAGCAAGATAAAAGGTGAGAGGTTATAGGTTATAGGTGAGAGAACAAAGAGCAAAGACTTTTTAATTAGTCAATTATCTAATTTCCAATTATTTAATCAATTTCAGATTTCAAATTGTCGCATTAAACCAACTCCACAAATAACCAAAAACAACGCGCGCAGCGCGCCAAACTTAGAAACTTAGAAACGTGCGAAGCACGAGAAACAATTTTCAAATCTTCAAACTTAAGAACCGTGCGCAGCACGAGAACATCACGCTAATGAAAAAACTTTTGATAACACTTTTGCTGGTAATGCCGATGGGATTGCTGGCGCAAAACGCTGCGGTCGAGGCGAAGCAGGACACCGCACAATCGCTGTTGCAGCGCATCATCGGTTGGTACGACGAAAACATGAACTACGGCAGCATCACCGCTCTGATGACCATCGAAAGTTCGTTCATTCCCTTCCCGTCGGAGGTGGTGATACCGCCAGCCGCATACGTCGCCAGCGAGCCCGACAATCCGATGAACATCGTGTTGGTAGTGGTTTTCGGCACGCTCGGTGCCATTCTTGGCGCGCTCATCAACTACTATCTTGCGCTGTGGCTCGGCCGTCCGATAATCTACAAATTTGCCGACAGTCGCGTGGGGCGGCTCTGCCTTTTGAGTAGCGAGAAAATCAAAAAAGCCGAGGATTACTTCAACGATCACGGCAAAATATCGACGTTTGTCGGTCGGTTGGTGCCGGGCATTCGCCAACTCATCTCCATTCCAGCGGGATTGGCACGCATGAATATGGGCGCATTTTTGCTCTATACCACGCTGGGCGCTGGCGCATGGAACATCGTGTTGGCACTCATCGGCTATTTGGCGCATGGGCAGGCCGACCTCATCGACAAGTACAACCACGAACTCTCCATCGCCATGCTGGTGCTGGTGGGCGTTGGCATTCTGTGGATTATCGTGCGCAAAATCGTGAAAAAACGGAAAGCAAAATCGAACATTCAGGCATGAAACACTACGGATTGATAGGGCGAACGCTCGTTCACTCGTTTTCGCAAGCCTATTTCACGCAAAAATTTGCCAACGAAGGCATTGCGGCCGATTACACGCTGCGCAGCGTGGCGACACCCGACCTGCTGCCTGCCGCTTTAGCCGAAGCGTGGGATGGACTGAACGTAACCATGCCCTACAAAACCGCCGTCGTGCCGCTGCTGGACGCGCTTGCGCCCGAAGTCCAAAAGATTGGCGCAGTCAATACCATAAAATTCGAAGGGCAGGGCAGCGACCGCCGCACGACGGGCTACAACACCGATGCCATCGCCTTCGAACAGTCGTTGCGGCCGCTACTGGCGAAGCACCACGACAAAGCCCTTGTGCTTGGTACTGGCGGCGCATCGCGGGCGGTTACGTTCGTTCTCGACAAACTCGGCATCGATTGGATTTATGTGTCGCGCGAAGCCGGACCGCATCGCCTCGATTATGCCGAAACCGATGCCGACGTAGTGGCTACTCACCGCCTGATAATCAACACCACGCCGCTCGGCATGTATCCCGACGTGGAGGGCTATCCCGACATTCCGTACCACGCGCTGACACCGCAACATCTGCTGTTCGATTTGGTTTACAATCCCGCCAAAACCCAATTCCTCGCCAAAGGCGAAGCGTATGGCGCAACCATAAAAAACGGCACCGAAATGTTGCACCTCCAAGCCGAAGCCGCCTACAAAATCTGGACAGCGGCAGAGTAGGCGAACCCTCTTTAATACCGTAGGTTTGTAATCCTAATTTTTTTTGAAAACTATCGGCCGCAAAAAGCCGATGGGATAGATTTTTTTTGTAACTTTGCAAGTTGTTATGCTTATAATTCTCGATTTATGGATTTACACGAACTTGAATCAATTGTATTTGATAACAAACCGCTGGTTTTGAGCGACGAATCGCTCGAAAAGGTGGACGCATGCTATCGTTTTCTGTCCGAATTTGCCAAAGACAAAGTCATCTATGGCATCAACACGGGCTTCGGCCCGATGGCGCAATACCGCGTGTCGGACGACCACCTGCTGCAACTGCAATACAACATCATACGCAGCCACTCGACGGGCGCAGGGCAGCCCTTGCCCGCCGAATGCGTGAAAGCCGCCATGGTGTCGCGGCTCTGCACGTTCCTCAATGGCAAATCGGGCATTCATACCGACACGGTGCTGCTGTTGCGCGAATTTATCAACCGCAACATCATTCCCGTTGTTCCCGAACACGGCAGCGTGGGCGCGAGCGGCGATTTGGTGCAGTTGGCGCATTTGGCATTGGCGTTGATAGGCGAGGGCGACGTGTTCTACAAGGGCGAACGCCGCAATGCCGCCGATGTGATGCGCGAAAACGGCCTCGAACCGCTGAAAATGTACTTGCGCGAAGGCTTGGCCATCACAAACGGCACCGCCGTGATGACCGGCATCGGGCTTGTCAATCTGGTGCGCGCCAAACAGTTGTACCGCGCTGCCATCGGCGCATCGGTGCTGGTGAACGAGGTCGTGTCGTCGTACGACGACTTCATGGCACCCGAGCTGAACAGCCTGAAAAATCACGCTGGACAAAACGAAGTGGCCGCCGAGATGCGCCGCCTCTCCGCTGGCAGCCAATGTCTTTACAAACGTGCCGAAAAACTCTACAACCACCACGAAGAGGCCACGTTCGACCACAAAGTGCAGCCCTACTACTCGCTGCGTTGCGTGCCGCAGATACTCGGTCCCGTGCTCGATACCATCAAATTCACCGAAAAAATTCTGATAGAAGAGCTCAATTCGGCCGACGACAACCCGATAGTCGATCCCGAAACGCGCACGGTGTACCATGGCGGCAACTTCCACGGCGATTACGTGTCGTTCGAGATGGATAAACTGAAAATTGCCGTTACGAAAATGACGATGCTCATGGAGCGACAGATGAACTACATCTTCCACGACCGCATCAACGGCATTTTGCCGCCGTTCGTCAATCTGGGCGTGTTGGGGCTGAACTACGGCTTGCAGGCATCGCAATTCACCGCCACATCTACCACGGCCGAATGCCAAACCCTGTCGATGCCGAACTACGTGCACAGCATTCCGAACAACAACGACAATCAGGACATCGTGAGCATGGGCACCAATTCGGCACTGATTTGCCGGCGCGTGGTCGAAAATGCCTTCCAAGTGATGGCCATTCACTACATGGCGTTGGTGCAAGCCGTCGATTGCCTGAAATTGGCCGACCGCCTGTCGCCCGCCACACGCCAAATCTACGACGACGTGCGCCGTATCGTGCCCGTGTTTGTGGAGGATACACCGAAATTCAAAGAGATAGAACGGGTGATGGAATACTTGAAAAGTAATTAAGAATTAAGAATTAAGAATTAGAGCAAAGAACAAAGATTTTCTAATTATCTAATTGTTTAATTTCCAATTATTTAATTAATTTCAGATTTCAGATTGTCGCATTAAACCAACTCCACAAATAACCAAATCTCCCAATCCCCAAACACTTTATAGACTTTCACACTTTCACACTTTCATACTTTCACACTTTTATACTGAAGAAATGACAATTACCGATAAATTGATTGATTGTTTGAGCGGCGAGTTCGAGGTGCCGCGCGAAAAATTTGGCGAAACGGCCTTGTTGAAAGACGATTTGGGCTTCGACAGCCTCGATATGGTCGATGTAGCGGTGCTGATAAACCAAGAATTCGACGTAAAACTGAAAGCCGAAGACTTCGTCGGGTGCCGCCGTTTCGGGCAGTTGGTCGAACTTATCGCCGAACGCACGAAATAACATGGCCGACCGAGAGTGGACTGCAAAATCGCGTGGCAACAAATTGGGCTACGGCATATTCTTCTTCATCCTGAAACATTTCGGGTTGCGCTTTGCCTATGCCAATTTGGTGTATGTGGTGCCGCATTTCATGCTGTTTGCGCCTACGCAAACCAAAGCACTCTGGTTCTACTATCGGACGATTTGGGGCAAAAGTCGGCTGCAAACCATCGGCTGCATCTACCGGCATTTCTTCCGTTTCGGTCAATGCCTCATCGACAAGTCGGCTATGCAGTGCGGATTGGCGGATAAATTCACGTTCCAATTCGAAAACTACGACGAATTTCTGCGACTGCTCGATAGCGGTCGTGGCGCACTGATCATCGGAGCGCACGTCGGCGCGTGGCAGATGGGCGGCAGTTTTTTCGGCGACTACGGCAAAAAGATGCACATCGTGATGATCGATGCCGAACACGACTATGTGAAACGCTACATGGAAAGCGACGATAAGAACTACAGCATTATTCCCGTGAACAAAAACGACGGCATAGAGACGGTGCTTAGCATCAAACGGGCTTTGAACGCAGGCGAAATCGTTTGCATGCAAGGCGACCGCTACACCAACGACGAACACGTGCTGACGGCGGATTTTCTGGGGCGTGCAGCCGATTTCCCCGAAGGACCGTTTTTGCTGGCCGCCAAACTGCGTGTGCCAGTGGTTTTCTACTTCGCCATGCGCCAAAAACGCGGCTACAAATTCGCCTTCACCATTGTCGATACGCAGCATAATGGCACGAAAATCACCCAAGAGGAACTGCTCGCGAAGTATGTCGCCGCACTCGAAAACGCCGTCAAAACCGACCCGAGGCAATGGTTCAACCTCTACCAATTTTGGAAATGAGGCGGCGAAGCCGCAATGACAGATTTACAAATTGACAATTAGTATCAAGTCGCAAGACAATTAGAACAAAGAACAAAGAAAATTACCTAATTACCCAATCAATTTCCAAATCTCCAAATAACCAAATCATCAAATAACCAAATCCACAGAAAACAACGATACCAACGGACGTGGCACGCCGCGTCCCTACTTTCAACTTTATAAACTTTCTAACTTTCACACTTTCGCACCCTTTTATATTTATGAAACTTTTCCCGAATCTGAAGAAAAAATACACGCGCGACACGCAGACTGCGCTTCAGGCGCAGCATCTTGCGCAAGAGATAGCGTTTGCGCCAATCGCATTTCAAGCCTCGCGGCTGATGCTGAAATTCGGCGTTTTCGCGCTATTGAACGAAAATAACGACGGTCTCACGCATCACCAAGTGGCCGAACGGCTGCATCTGTCGGACTATGCGGCGCAAGTGCTGCTCGAAGCCTCGTTGTCCATCGGCACGGTCATTGTCGATGGCGACCGATACAAACTGACCAAAGCGGGCTGGTTCCTGCTGAACGACAAGATTGTGCAGGCTAATATGGACTTCAACCACGACGTGAACTACCTCGGCCTGTTCCGATTGGACGAGGCTCTGAAGACGGGCAAGCCGGCCGGATTGAAAGTGTTTGGCGACTGGCCGACCATCTACGAAGGTCTGTCGAGCCTGCCCGAACAGGTGCAGAAAAGTTGGTTTGGGTTTGACCATTTCTATTCCGACAACTCGTTCGACGAAGCGCTACAAGTGGTGTTCGCCAACAAACCGCGCACGCTGCTCGATGTGGGCGGCAACACAGGCCGCTGGGCTTTGCGCTGCGTAGGTTTCGACAAAAATGTAGAAGTTACCGTCATGGATTTGCCGCAACAACTCGGCATGATGCGCCAAAAGACGGCAGGGCTCGAAGGGGCGGAGCGCATACACGGTCACGGCGCAAACTTGCTCGATGCCAGCGTGCCGTTCCCGACGGGTTTCGATGCCATGTGGATGAGTCAATTCCTCGACTGCTTCTCGGAAGAGGAGGTTACGAGCATCTTGTCGCGCGCCGCAGCCGCCATGGACGACCACACGCGACTCTACATCATGGAAACGTTTTGGAATAGGCAGAAATTTGAAACCGCCGCCTATTGTCTCACGCTCACCAGCCTGTATTTCACGGCCATGGCCAACGGCAATAGCAAAATGTACCACTCCGACGACATGGTGCGCTGCGTAGCCAACGCTGGACTCGAAGTGGAACAGACCATCGACAATCTTGGACTAGGACATTCCATCATGGTTTGCCGAAAAAAGTGAGCAATTAGTAGTTAGCAGTTAGTAGTTAGTAATGAGAAATTAGGAGTTAGGAGTGAGGCGGCGAAGCCGCAATTTTAGAACAAAGAACAAAGAATAAAGAGCAAAGACTTTTTAATTATTCAATTATCTAATTTCCAATTATTTAATCA
>CAVKQB010000056.1:0-14912 GCA_963658575.1 Leyella stercorea
GTACCTTTGCAACCGAAAACATAAAAGGCGTTTATTGGCGCACGGTTCAGGCGGATTGGAATCTCGCAAATTCTATTAACAAGCCGAACTACGCAACGATAGATGTCCCCGCAGTATGAGTATATCTCTTATTCATACGCTTCGTCGGGCCATATTCGGAAGGCTCTGCGTTGTCGTATGCAGGAGAGAGATTGGATTACTCGCAGGCGTGGGCTTCGCGTTGCCGGTTCTCTTGTTAAGGGCAATGCGAGAGCCTCAATCCGTGGAACGGCAACAGTCGATTTCCACGCTTTTTGTGTTTGTACCCCAAGGAGTATGAACATAAAACAGGACAAGCCTATGAAGTAGTTTCCCCCCCCCCGTGTGCATACCTTGAAAAACAGGGGACAGAGAGCAAGCCGTATCTGTCTTTGTATGCACATATCTTACCGCTCGGCGCACATGGAGTGTCGCGAAAAGCCATCAACAAGTGAGTAGCGGATAAACAAAAAACTAAAAAAATGAAAACAATAAAATTATTAGCGATTCTTTGCGCGTCTGCAGTATGCGGGCAAGCCTATGCAGCACAAGTGGGAGATATTATGTTAGTAGATGGTTATCCCACCATCGTTATATACACCGACGAAACAGGAGAACATGGTTTAGTATGTTCTTCCAAAGCAATCAGCAACTTGGAATTTGAGTCAATAGTTAAAAATAAAATCAAAAAGGAAGATATGGGAGAGGAAGAGGCTAAAGAGGCTGCACTGACAGAGATAGGCAGACCTTTATTAGTATATATGAACAGAGATGATAAACAAGTGAGAAAAAACACAGAGGCATTAAGCGCATCCAATTCCATCTATGGCAAAGAGAATGCAGAACAGATTTTAGCATATTGTGAAGCCAATGACATTGATATGGCAGCCTATTTCCCTGAACAGTATTGGGCAATGCAGATGGGCGACGGCTGGTTTATCCCCGGTGTATACGAATTGGAACTGTATACCAAATTCCTAACCAATGGTCGTGAACTTGGAAAGAAAGGGAAATTGGTAGGAAAAGCATACTCAGAATTTTTGATTAGAAATAGTGCTATATGTGGCAAAGTAGTGGAAGATTATGGAACATCGTTCACTCTACCATATAAAGCGATTTCTTCGACACTCATTAATAGTACATGGGGAAAAGACAAAGCAAACAAAAAACTGATAGGGAAGGTACCTGCCTCTGCGTATGGTGGAGGTACTCTGCTTCAACTAATGACAATGGTTGTTAATGCATCAGTCCGTGCCGCTCATAAATCTGAATTTTTGAGTTTATATCTACTTGGCGGCACGAGTTTTCAGTTCAAGTTTGTGACAAATCAAGTAGACAATGATGGCAATGTCATTGCAGTCAAAGAATTCTAATCATTCAAGTATTATATCATTATGAAAACAACTAAATTTTATTCCATTATACTGCTTTGCGGAATAGCACTTTTCACCTCCTGTTCCACGGCCTTACAGGGTGTACAGAGCATTCCCCGCAAGCAACAGCAATTCGGCAAAGAGAACATGGAGTTCATCGGCTTCAAGAATATAAGCCGCAACAATATTATGCTCCGTGACTTCGGTACGGAATTGGAGCGTAGCCATATAGCCATCAACAAGCAGAATTTCTATATGGGCATTTACTCCCTGCAGGAGTTGGAGACATACAAATCCACGATGCGGTACATCACCTTTGTTGATGTGATAAAGCACTCATACACAAAAAACGACCAAATCGACTACAACTTTGGCTTGGAAGTAACTGGTTGGGTGTTCGCCGGACTAACCTGTTTTACGTTATTTCCTGTTTATTTGCCCATGATTTGTTGTGCAGGAGGAAATGCGTGTCAAATCGACCTGAATTGCGAATACCGGCTGTATGTGTACGACACCGTAAAAAAAGAGGTGGTACTGACCACCCCGATTGAAATCAAACAAAGTGATTTGTACAGAGGACAATTTGGACACAAAGAAACAGATAAGGCAGCAGTGAACGACAGATACAAGAACCTGCTGTTCAACACTTTGTTGGAAAACTACGCCAATGCGTACAACTTTGTGAAGAACATCAACGAATAACCGTCGTTGGCGTACAAAGTCTTTGCGTGAATGGGGTTGTCCGCGCTAATAGCGGGCGACCCTATTTTTTGCGTTTCGCAATTCGGGGCGTCGGCCTCGATGTTTTAGGAATTTTTGCACTTCACCACGGTGATGTGGTAGCATTTGTTGCGTTTTTCGTCGACGATGAGGAGTCGGCATTCGCGGCGCAGTTCGCGCAGGGTTTCGGTAAGCAGCGACTCCAGCTGGCGGTCTTGGTAGCGTATGCCGAAACGCTCGTATTTGTCGTAGGCGATGTCGAACGTGGTGCCGTAGTAGTGCGATGTCTCGTCGTGTGTGGCTTGGTAATTGACACGGCGCAAGCCTTTTTGTGTCTCTTCGGTGCGCAACATCGACGAAATCTCGAATTTGTGCCGTGCAAGGTCTTTTTTGCGCAGTTTGGCGTGGAAACGAATGCCGATTTCTTGTAGCAGATTGGCGGCTTCGGGCGTGAGGTAGGGCAGTGAGTGCGTCAGGTTGCAGACGCGGTAGTATTTGTTGTCCGAAATCTCGACGAGTCGTCCATTGTCGCGCAGCGAGTCGAGGTCGGCCTGCAGGGCGGCGTTGGTCTTGTAGGGGTGGTCGAGTCCGTTGCGGCGCGCGTGCTTCAGGTGCGTTTCGTTCCAATCCTTGAACTTCTCCTTCGACGAGATGGGCGCAGTGGCCTCGTGGCAAAAGTCGCATTCCGTATCGACTTCGCGCGTCGAGTTGCGCTTCAGGTACGAGTCGATTTCGATGGCCGCAATGATGAGCGCAGTGATGGCCAATCCGATGAGCAGATAGGGCAGTATTGGCTTTTCGGCTGCCTGTTTCACGCTCTTCTTCACACGTTTGCGCGTCGCGCCTTTGTCTGTTTTGTGTTTTTGTTCGCTTTTTGCCATTTTTTCTTGAAAAAATGTTGGAGACGCGGTTCGCCCACGCCTCCAACACGTATCGAACTATTGCCTTAAAAGTTCATAAAGTCTATAAAGTTATAAAGTTTCTGGGGATTTGGTTATAGAAACAGCAATTGTACCAAAATATAGACGGGCAACAAAATTATCAGCGAGAATTTGACCATGTAACCGAAGAAACTTGGCATTTTGATGCCGCTCTCTTCGGCGATGGCTTTCACCATGAAGTTCGGGCCGTTGCCGATGTAGGTCATCGAACCAAAGAATACGGCGCCAATGCAGATGGCTTTAAGCAGCACTTCGGGCACGCCAGCCACCGGCGTACCGCCAAACGCCGCCATTTGGTCGGGCGTAAGACCTGTGGCCACGCTGTGGAATGCCACGGCCGTCGGGGTGTTGTCGAGGAACGAGCTGAGCAAGCCTGTGGAGTAGTAGAACTGCCACGTGTGGCTCAAACCGAGGCTGGCAGCGTTCGCTTTCAGGTAGGCCAAGGCCGGAGTCATAGTTACGAATATGCCCAAGAACAGCACAGCCACCTCCACGATGGGAGCCCATGTGAATTTGTTTTCGTCGAAACGCGTCTTCTTGCTGGTGGTGAAAAATGACAGCGCAGCCAGAGCCAGCAACACATATTCGCGCAGGAATTTCACCCACACGGGAGCGCTCTCCTCGCCCATGAATTTGAGCGTGCCTTCGTTGACAAATGCCACGGCCAGCACCACGCCAAGCAGATAGATGAAATTGATTTTGCCGTCGAGATGCAGTTTTTTCTGTTCGCTGCAGTCTTTGGCAAGGTCGGCTACGCTCTCTTTTTTGTAGTAGTAACTATCGATGAAATAGTAGAGCACCAGCAGCACGACACCCGTGAACGCCCACTCTATCCACATATTGAGGAACCACGTGAAACTTGCACCGCGCAGGAAGAGCATGAACAACGGGGGATCGCCGAGCGGCGTGAGCAGACCGCCGCAGTTGGCCACCAACGCAATGAAAAACAGAATGGTGTGCACCGTGAATTTGCGCTCTTTGTTCGTCTCGATAATGGGGCGAATGAGCAACATAGCCGCGCCCGTTGTGCCCATGAGCGAAGCCAGCACAAATCCAATGCCGAGGAAGAGCGTGTTCACCCACGGCTTGGCTTTGATGTCGCCGCTCAGATGGATGCCGCCCGTGATGACAAACAGCGCCAGCAGCAAAATGATGAACGGCAGATAGTCGAACACCACCTGATGCTCGAGATCGTGCCCCATGCCGCCGAGAACGAGGCAAAGACCCGTAGGAATGCCGAGCACCAGCGACACGATGAGCTTGTTCAGGTTCTTTTCCCACCACTTTTCGGCAATCAGCGGCCCGATGGCAATCATCAACAGCATGAGGCAGAAGGGAATCAGCGACCATGCCGAATGTACGAATGTTTCCATAAAAAATTGATTGTTAGATTATTAGATAATGATTTGATTGACTCCAAAAAAAGCGGTGCAAAATTACCTTTTTTTTCTCATTTCGACAACTTTTTTCACCCATTTCTCGTCCCGCTCGAAGCAAAAAAACGGCATTTGCATCTTTTAGAAAAAAGTGTTATTTTTGCATGTTTGTGGTCTTGAAAATGTGCCTTGTTGCGAGCGATTGATTTTCAGGCGATTAACACACTTTTTTGATAAAATAGATTCGCTTTATGGTACGCAAATTCGATTTTTTGGTTATTGGTGGCGGCATTGCCGGCATGAGTTACGCACTGAAAGTGGCGCGTGCTAAAAAAGGCAAAATCGCCATCGTCTGCAAAACGACGCTCGAAGAGGCCAACACGGCCAAGGCGCAGGGCGGCATCGCTTCGGTAACGAACCTGCTTTGCGACAATTTCGAAAAACACATCGAAGACACAATGATAGCCGGCGACTGGATCTCAGACCGCGCCGCCGTGGAACAGGTGGTGCGCAATGCGCCAGCGCAAATCAAAGAGTTGCTCTCGTGGGGCGTGAATTTCGACAAAAAAGCCGACGGCTCGTTCGACCTGCATCGCGAAGGCGGACATTCGGAGTTTCGCATACTGCACCACGCCGACGATACCGGCGCCGAGATTCAACGCGGTCTGATGGCCGCCGTGCGCGCCAATCCCGACATCGAAGTGCTCGAAAATCATTTTGCCGTCGAAATCATCACGCAGCACCACTTGGGCGTGCGTGTAACGCGCCGCACTCCCGATATCGAATGCTACGGCGCATACATTCTCAATCCCGAAACGGGCAAAATCGACACCTATCTGTCGAAAGTAACGCTGATGGCGACGGGCGGCACAGGTGCCGTGTACTCGTCGACCAGCAACCCGAACATCGCCACGGGCGACGGCATCGCCATGGTCTATCGCGCCAAAGGCAAGGTGAAAGATATGGAGTTTGTGCAGTTTCACCCGACCGTGCTCTTCAACCACGCCGAGACGCATCCGGCCTACCTCATCACCGAAGCCATGCGTGGCTATGGCGGCATTTTGCGCCTGCCCAACGGCGAAGAGTTCATGCAGAAGTACGACAAACGGTTGAGCCTTGCACCGCGCGACATCGTGGCACGCGCCATCGACAACGAGATGAAAATTCACGGCCTCGACCATGTTTGCCTCGACGTAACGCACAAAGATCCCGAAGAGACCAAGCACCATTTTCCGAACATCTACCAAAAGTGCCTCAGCATCGGCATCGACATTACCAAACAGTATATTCCCGTGGTGCCGAGCGCGCACTACATGTGTGGCGGCATCAAAGTCGATTTGGACGCTTGCTCCAGCATTCACAGGCTCTATGCCGTGGGCGAATGCTCCTGCACGGGCTTGCACGGTGGCAACCGCTTGGCTTCCAACTCGTTGATAGAGGCCGTAGTGTATGCCGATGCCGCCGCCAAACACAGCCTGAGCGTGATAGATGGCTACACATTCAACGAAAAAGTGCCCGAATGGAACGACGAAGGCACCATGACCAACGAAGAAAAAGTGCTGATTGCGCAGGACGTGAAAGAGGTCGGCCAGATAATGAGCACTTACGTCGGCATCGTGCGCAGCGACCTGCGTTTGCGCCGCGCGTGGGAGCGGCTTGATCTGCTCTACGAAGAGACCGAAGACCTCTTCAAACGCGTGAAAGCCACCAAAGACATCTGCGAACTGCGCAATATGATAAACGTGGGCTACCTGATTACGCGCCAAGCCTTGGAACGCAAAGAGAGCCGCGGTCTGCACTACACCATCGACTACCCACACCCTAAAGTTAATTAAGAATTAAGAATGAATAATTAAGAATTATTCAATTTTCAAATAAAAAACTTAGAAACGTGTGAAGCACGAAAAACATAGAAACAATTAGAAACTGCGCGTAGCGCAAGAAACTTACCAGCATGAAACGATTCAAATTGTGGAACAACATCGTGGGCGGCGTGGTGTTTGCCATAGCGGCGGCCACCTACCTGCTGACGATTGAGCCGACGGCCAGTTTTTGGGACTGCGGCGAATTTATTTCATCGGCATTCAAATTGGAAGTGGGGCACCCGCCTGGAGCACCTTTCTTCATGATGACGGCGCACCTGTTCACGCTTTTGGCCTCCGACCCGACGCACGTCGCCATCATGGTCAATGCTATGTCGGCATTGTTCAGCGCACTCACCATCTTGTTCCTGTTTTGGACAATCACGCATTTGGCGCGCAAGGTGCTGGTGCAGGGCAACGAGGAGATTTCGCTGGCGAAAATGATTGCCATCTTGGGTGCTGGCGCTGTGGGCGCATTGGCCTACACGTTCTCCGATACGTTTTGGTTTTCGGCTGTCGAAGGCGAGGTGTATGCCTATTCGTCGCTGTTCACGGCGGTGGTCTTCTGGCTGATTCTGAAATGGGAGGATAGCGATGTCGAGTCGCCGTCGAGCGACCGCTGGCTGGTGCTTATCGCCTATCTGATGGGCTTGAGCATCGGTGTGCATCTGCTCAATTTGCTGGCCATTCCTGCCATCGTGTTGGTTTACTATTTCAGAAAATACGAGCCAACGTGGAAGGGCGTTTTGGTGGCTTTGGCGGCTTCGGTGGCCATCTTGGCGGCGGTGCTCTACGGCTTGATTCCAGGCTTTGTGAAGGTGGCCAGCCGCTTCGAACTGCTGTTTACAAACGGTTTCGGACTGCCGTTCAACACGGGCTTGTCGATTTATATCGTGCTGTCGATTGCTGTGCTTGTGTGGGCTATTTGGGCTACGCAGTATGGCAAAAGCGACATTCAGGCCAAAGTGGCATTCCTCATCTCGATGACGCTGATTGGCATTCCGTTCATGGGCGGTTGGGTGCTTGGTCTGTTCATTATTGCGGCCGTGGCGGCGGTCTTGTTCGTCAAAAAAGAGGTGAGCCGCCGTTGGTTGAACACCATCGTGCTTTGTGCCACGGTGATGCTTATCGGTTACGCCTCGTATGCCATGATTGTGATACGTTCGATGGCCAACACGCCGATGGACCAAAATTCGCCCGAAGATGTATTCTCGCTGCAAGATTATCTGAACCGCGAGCAGTATGGCGACCGTCCGTTGTTCTATGGTGCCGTCTATTCCGCTCCCGAAAAATTGGAGGTGAAGGGCGACTATTGCATGCCCATCGAAAAGGAGGGCGACCCCATTTGGATTTGCGCCGTGAAGACCGACCCCAACGAAAAAGATCGCTATGTAGTGGCCGGTTATAGGCATGGCGGCTACGAAAAAGACAAACGCTTCATGATGCTTTTCCCGCGCATGTACAGCACCAGCGGCTCGCACGTCAATGCCTACAAATCGTGGGGCAACATCAAAGGCAAACGCATCAGAGTCGACCGTTGTGGCCGGCAGGAGACCATCGTCTGCCCAACATTTGGCGAAAACCTGCGCTTCTTCTTCAGTTATCAACTGAATTTCATGTATTGGCGCTACTTTATGTGGAACTTCAGCGGTCGCCAAAACGATATTCAAGGGCATGGCGAGGTAGATCACGGCAATTGGATTACAGGTTTCGACTTTATCGACGAACTGATGCTCTGCGACCAATCGCAACTGCCCGATTCGCTGAAAG
Organism: Leyella stercorea; assembly: GCA_963658575.1. Lineage (GTDB taxonomy): Bacteria > Bacteroidota > Bacteroidia > Bacteroidales > Paludibacteraceae > W0P28-013. The sequence goes on from CAVKQB010000056.1 coordinate 8,061, forward strand.
AGAACAAAGGACACAATCGCTATTTCATGTTGCCGTTGCTGCTCGGCATTCTGGGCATCGTTTGGCAACTCACGAAAGGCAGAAAAGGCACGCAAGGCTTTTGGATTACGTTCACACTGTTTTTCATGACAGGCATCGCCATCGTGCTCTATCTGAACCAAACGCCCTATCAGCCACGCGAACGCGATTACGCCTACGCCGGCTCGTTCTACGCCTTCTGCATCTGGATAGGCTTGGGCGTTATCATCTTGGCCGAATGGTTGCAGAAAATCATGCCAAAAACGGCGGGCTCCATTGTGGCGACATTACTCTGCTTGTGCGTGCCGGCACTCATGGCGCAGCAAAACTGGGACGACCACGACCGCAGCGGACGTTACACCTGCCGCGATTTCGGTGCTAACTACCTGAACAGTTGCGCTCCAAACAGCATCTATTTCTGCAATGGCGACAACGACACCTTCCCCGTTTGGTACAACATGGAGGTGGAAGGCACACGCACCGATGCACGCGCCTGCAACCTGTCGTACCTCTCGACCGATTGGTACATCGACCAGATGAAACGTGGTGCCTACGAGTCGGCACCGCTGCCCATCACTTGGGAACGCAAGGACTATGTAACCGGCACACTCGACGTGTCGCGCGTGATAGACCACCCGCAGTTTGGCGGCACCATGCCGCTGGCGCAGGCGTTGGATTTGGTGCGCCGCCCCGAACTCATCGACAACGATGGCGTTGGCACGATATTCGCCAGCACCGTTACCGTGCCCGTCGATAAGGAGCAGGCCATCGCCACTGGCACCGTCAAGCCCGAAGATGCCGACAAAATAGTCGACCAACTCGAAATAAAATTGCCGCGCATACTCGAAAAATCGAAACTGATGATGCTCGAGATGATCAACTCGAACAATTGGGAACGTCCCATCTACATCGCTGCGACTGTGGGCGACCAGTTCTATCCCGACGTGAAGAAATACATGCAACTCGAAGGCATGTGTTACCGTCTGGTGCCAATAGCCAATGAGGGTGGTCGTGGCCGCATCAATACTGAGGCGATGTACGACAACATGATGCATAAGTTCAGATTCGGCGGCATCGAAAATCCCGACGTTTACATCGACGAAACCATCATGCGCATGTGCCGCACGCACCGAATGATGTTTGCCTATTTGGCCGACGCGCTCATCGACGAGGGCAAAAACGACAGCGCACTGCAGGTGCTCGACTATGCCGCACAAGTGATTCCGCACGAAACCGTGCCATACGAGTCGGTAGCGGCGATGATGGCGGGCAACTACTACGAACTTGGCGAAATGGCCAAAGGCGACGACATCATCGGCAAGGTGGTGGCCGATGTCTATCAAAACCTCGCATGGGCGGCATCGCTCCCAGCGGGCGACCGCTCACGCCTTTCGTACGAGATGGCACCGCACCAGAATCTGGGCATTCTGCAAAACATCTACTACACCTGCGCCGCATTCAATCGTCCCATAGCCGACGACATTCGCACAAATTACGAAAAATACTACCGATTGGCGCAATAAACAAACATGTGGCGGTTTCTCCCAATAGAGTGGGGAAGCCGCCACACTTTTACACTTTTACACTTTTACACTTTCACACTTTCTCACTTTCTCACTTTCTCACTTTCTCACTTTCACACTCAACTATGTTTATCGAACAACCTCCGTTTGTCATGCGCTGGATTTGGCATGGTCTTTGGCGGCGCAAAGTGGCCGGCAAACGCCAAATCTACCTCACTTTCGACGATGGTCCCTGTCCCGAAACTACACCTCAATTGCTCGACATTCTCGACCGTAACGGCGTGAAAGCCACCTTTTTCTGCGTAGGCGACAACGCGCGCAAATATCCCGAACTGTTCGCCCAATTGCAACAGCGCGGACACCATGTGGGCAACCACACCATGCACCACTTGAGAGGCTTCCGCACAGGCTGCCAAGCCTACATCGACGATGTGGCCGAAGCCGACCGCTACATCGGCAGCACACTGATGCGCCCACCCTACGGACGCATCAAATGGTCGCAACTGTGGCACTTGCGGCAACATTACACGGTCGTCTTTTGGGACGTCATCACGCGCGACTACAACCGCAATCTGTCGCCCGAACGCGTTTGCGACAACGTGCGCCGTTACGCCCGCAACGGCTCCATCATCGTCTTTCACGACTCGAAAAAAGCCTCCAAAAACATGCTTGCCGCCATTCAGCCCGCCATTGACTTCCTGAAATCCGAAGGCTACGAATTCGCCCTGCTGTGAGAAATGATTTAATGACTTAATGACTTAATGACTCAATAACTCAATAACTCAATGATTCAATGATTCGATGAGTTGTTTGTAACGTCTTTATAATCAGTTGTTTGGGCGCGTTGCCGAAAAAGTTTGCATTTTTGCTTTGTTTTTCATGAAAAATGCACTAACTTTGCCGATATGTTGTGTGGCTTGTTTAGTAATACGGAGCAGAAACGTAGAACGTACGCTGGTATGTTCTCGTTTTTTGTATCTAACTCGCTGAATATCAACGCTTTACCCCCCCCATATGCGGGGTTAGGAATTTTTCCCTACTCTTGTAATTTTTTGCGCTTCCGGACGAATTTTTATTCGCCCGTTGTTGGCGTGTGTGTGGGGAGGGGGAGAGGATTTTTGACTTGTTTTTTTAGCAAAAAATGGTAACGAATTTAATAAATAGGTTTGCTTTTCGACAAATAATAACTGTTTGTTTATTCTTTTGTGTGTGCTTAGCAAAAGCAGATGAAGCTTACCATATACAACTGAGTCAGCCTGAACCAACTTTGTGTGGTTCGCAAAGTTTTACTTTTTCGGCAAATGTTAGTTCCGATGCTGGAATTTTAACATCATGTATTTATTCGTGGTATGTTAAAAAGCCTACTACTTCAGATTTTGTTTTATTAGATGATAACGATTCTTCTTGTACGATCATTCCTACAGACTTTGGTTCTTATGCAGTTTTTGTGTCAGTAACTCCTACTGAAAGTACGACACCATTTAACTCTGATACGATAACAGTGCAATTGTTCGACGATTTGATTACTCCAACAATCTCTGGCGATGCCACAATTTGTTACAACACGGCACCAAATAATTTAGAGGTTACAACTGCAGCCCAAGGTGGTGCTGGACGTTACAGTTACCAGTGGCAACAGTCTGCCGATGGTGTGACGTTTACCAACATTACAGATGCAACTAACACGAGCCTTCAACTCGGGAATCTGACACAAACAACTTATTATCAACTTGTTACGACCGATATCGAATGTGGTTCGGTTACTTCGAACGTTGTTACAATCACGGTTTATGATGATTTGATTGCTCCAACAATCTCTGGCAATGCCACAATTTGTTACAACACGACACCAAATAATTTAGCGGTTACAATTGCAGCCCAAGGTGGTGCTGGACGTTACAGTTACCAGTGGCAACAGTCTGCCGATGGTGTGACGTTTACCAACATTACAGATGCAACTAACACGAGCCTTCAACTCGGGAATCTGACACAAACAACTTATTATCAACTTGTTACGACCGATATCGAATGTGGTTCGGTTACTTCGAACGTTGTTACAATCACGGTTTATGATGATTTGAAAGTTAGCGTGGCTGAAAAAACGCAGCCATTGTGCTTTCAAACAAAGGGAAAAATTAGAGTTAACGCTACTGGCGCGGGTGACAAATTCACCTATCAATGGCAAAAATTAAATGACAATAGCAACTTTGTTGATATTTCTGGGGCGAATAACGTTGAATACGAGGTAAGTGGCGATAATGCAGGTACATTTTACTATAGGTGTGTGGTGTCACCTATATTTGGTTGTACTAAAAAGACGAGCGATACTATTCCCGTTTTGGTATACGATGATGTAACTGCTGCGCAAATTGGTGACAATGACACTATTTGCTATGGCTTTGATTCGAAAACGCTTTCTATTGTGAAATCTGCACAAGGAGGTGATGGTAAGTTCACATATCGTTGGATGCAACGCTCAATTGCCAAAACAAATTTTGAATACATCGCAGGCGAGACTTTTGAAAGTTACACCCCTAGAAATTTGACAGGAACTACTGAGTATAAATTAGAAATAAGTAATGTTTGCAAAACAGTGTATTCTAACACTATTACAATAGTAGTACGCGAAAGGCTGAACCCGCCAGAAATCTCGTATGCTGGCGATACCATTTGTTACAACACAGTGCCGAATGTGCTTCGTCGTTCGGTCAATGCAAAAGGCGGTAGTGACGATTCTTTTACATACCAGTGGCAACAGTCTGCCGATGGTTTGACGTTTATCGATATTGCAGGAGAAACTGGCGATCTTTATGCTCCAACAGCCTTGAAAACCAATCATTACTATCGTTTGCGTGCAAGTTCGGAAAAATTATGTGGCGATATATATTCAAATGTTATCGCTATCCATGTTTATGATAGTTTGTATGCTGTGGCAAGCACAGCTGTATCCCACATTTGTTATCAGACGAGTGCATCAATGTCGGTGGTAGCGCGCGGAGGCGGCGAAGCTTATTCCTATCAGTGGCAACAATCTGAAGATGGAATTGATTTCCGAGATATCTCTTCGGCAACTTATGCAACTTATACCACTAACAAATTGTCTGATGGTGTTTATTACTACCGTTGTGTGGTAAGTACACAAAAATGCGAAGATGTTTGGTGTATGAGCAATCATGTAAGGGTCGATGTTTATGAAGATTTGACTGCTGGCGTAATTGCTGGAACTGACAGCACTTGCTATGGTTATGCTCCAACCGAGAATTTCTATTTTGCAGAAAAACCAACAGGTGTTGATGGCGCGTATGCTTACCAATGGCAAAAACGCATTGTAAATGCACAATGGGACGATATTTTGGGTGCTACGAATGAACAATATGCACCAGAAGCATTGACCGAAAACACTGAATACCGTGTTGTGGTTTCATCGGTTTGCTGTTCTAAAACGACAAACAGCATTTTAGTCCGTGTAAATCCGCTACCCGTGGAACAAGTCGTAAGTGGCGATAACGACGTATGCTATAATCAGTACAATATCTATTCTATTGACCACTTGAATAGCGGTTTCACTTATGAATGGTCGCTGCAAAGTGAGTGCGGAAAAATAATTTCGTCATCAATAGATACAACTGCAATTGTGGTATTTTGGGAAAAAGCCGATTCACACGATGAGGTTTGGCTTACTATTACCGATAATAAAACAGGTTGCGAACGCATTGTCGCTTTCCCCATAACTATTTGTAACGAGGGCGCCCTAGACGGAACCATTATTGTGCGTAAACCAAGCAGTAACATTCTCGTTTGTAAAGAAGATCGTGATATTTTCTACCAGTGGGGCTTTACCGATAAGGCTTCGCTGGTCGAAACGCCTATCGACGATTCGAACCGCCGATATGTGTTGTTGCCGCACACTTTTGATTCCGACGCTTACGATTATTGGCTTGTTACTCGGCCTTCAGAGACTTCGAAATGTCATACGAAAAGCGTTTATTCTCCCGAAAATGATACGTTAATAGTTGCTCCTGTCGCCAATGTTTCGATGCCTACGCATGTTCATAAAACTCTTCCAATAAGCATTCAAAATCCATCGGAAGAAGAAATCATTTGCCTTATCTACGATGTCGGTGGGCGATGTCTTGCACGGTACAATTTTGGGGTGTCTGCTTTTGTTGAAACAATACTTCCGCTCGATGTTGTTAGTGGATTGTATTTTGTGTGCGTGGAAATAGGGGCTTATGTTGAAACCTATAAACTGATTGCAAAATGAGAAAATTGAGATTTTTTGTTGCAATTGGTGTGTTAGTGCTTTCTACTTCTATTTCCGTCGCTAATATCACTCCAAGGCAACTTAAGGAGGCACGCAAAAGTGTGTACGAGTGGGTCAACGATTATGATTTTTATTCTCTATTCGCCGACGGCGAATATTCCCGACAAAAGTTTTGTGAACTTTTTTTCGATTCTTTGGGAACTGAAGTGTTTAACGACTTCCTTCCAAATCAGACAGCATCTACTGTTGGAGATTATGCCTCTACAATTGTTGATGCACAATCACAATACAATTTTAGTTTTTCGATGGATGGCGTAGGCGTTGACAGCGAATCGATAATAAGTAACGGAAACTATCGCTGTGTTTTGCATATAAACAGAACAGTGAGTTGTAATTTGATTGGCGACTCTACTTATTATTATCCTCCCAAAAAGTATTCTGCAAGAATTGAACTAGTATACTCATTTGCTGATAAGAAAATAGAGTGCCAGCAAATAACATCTGACGATGATCTGCACATAGAGTGTATTTTACATACCGATTCTACAAATAGTTACATCAACTATAGTGATACTGTAAGTTTGTTGCGCTCAGGTGAAATTTGTTTGATTAGCCAGAGGCTGAAATATGCCGCATTTGACCGAAATTTTGTGAGTGTTGTGAAGGATACGCTCAAAAACAACATTCATATTGGTGGACAAGTGGGTGTCGCTCTGTTTTCAGCAGGAAACGTAGACGACAACTTTACTAATTTGTTGGATCAAACAGGATTTTGTGGCGGTGTGACATTGGGGTTTTATCGACAACTTTCGTTAAAAGATAGAAATCGTTTGGGTTTGGATTTCTCGGTACGATATACACAACAAAATGTAGATTTTACGGGCGAATATCACGATTCGTTTACTTCTATTGACCCAGTTGGTGGGCAATATATTCGCAAAACGGATATCCTGAATTACAAAGAAAGTATTAAACGGAGTGTTGCTGAGATCCCAATTGCTGTAAGATACGATCGCTTTGTCTCATCGAAAAAAAATCTTTCGCTTT
>CAVKQB010000057.1:0-14152 GCA_963658575.1 Leyella stercorea
TGCCATACGTCGGGTGGTTGTTCCGTTGGATGTGATTTGAACGAGCAAAATGGGTGTGGCTTTATTCGCCATTCGTTGGCAATATGTTCGGTATCCGCCGTATTGCCGCTTGCTTGTTTTTGTCCATCACCTTTGCGTATATCTGTGTTGTGCTGATATTCTTATGCCCAAGCAGTTTCGATGTTGTGTAAATGTCCGTCCCTAAATCCAACATCATCGTGGCAAAAGTGTGTCGCGCACAATGGAATGTTATCATCTTGTTTATTCTTGCACGCGCACACCATATCTTGATTATGAAATTCGTGTACGCTGGCGAGTGTATGTTGGCAAACACCCTTTCGTCGTTTTCCCCACGCTTGCCCATCAATTCGACCGCTTGCTCCGATATATCAAGATATTCGAGTCCCCCTGTCTTTTTCTGCGTGAAAATAATGCGTGTGTAGTCGCCTTGCTGATACACCTCGCCCCAAGTCAGTTTCAGTATATCGCTCCGCCGCAAGCCAGTCAAACACGAGAACAAAAAAGCCCTTTTGACGGCAGGAGATTCGCACTCTGTTTGCGCAAGCCGTTTCACCTCGTCGATGGTCAAGTACATACGCGTTCCCTCTTCTGCCTTGAAATTCTCTATTCCTTGAAGCGGATTGGAGGATATAATATGCTCCTTAAATGCCTGATTGATACACGTGCGGAGTTTGTTGAAATAACTCAATTTGCTGTTGCGTGCAATCGGATTTTTCTTGTTGCGTTTGCGATTGTCGTGTTGCCACGCTATGGCATCGTTTTCTAAATAGTCCTTGAACCCCTGAACCCATTTCGGCGTAATTTCTGCAAAGGTGATGTTTTTCTTGGACTCGTATATGTTCAGGTGCTGTAGGCACGAGTGCCAAGCGTCCCATTTCCCACGGCTTTCGCTGTTCGACCGCTTTTGGCACATCATCTTGTAGTAATCAAAAAAGAGCGTCCGCTCGGCGAACCTGCCGTCGAACCCGAACTTGCCGTTTTTTAGGTCGACAATACGTTTGGCACGAATCGCCTCGGCAAGCCGCAGCGTTTCGGCGTTTTTCTCTCGGTCTGCGCGTGTCTTCTCTGGAATGAGATACAACTTGAGCCACTCATACGAGCGTTTGCCGTCGAGATAGATATCGAGATAGAGCGACACCACTCCCGATGGGTTGGAACGCTTGCGCAGTTTAATGGGTTCTTTGTTCATCTTGCTTGATTTTTTGTTACTTTTTTGCACTCCCAAATTCGAGTAACAAAATTACAACAAAAAATTGTCAATTCAGAACCAAACAAAGTAAAATTTTTGCAGTTTTATGTGGAATTGCCATACAGCCAAAATCGCCGAAAGCACAATTATAATTGACTTTCTCTGACCCTATTTGTATTTTATTTTACTCGCTCCATTTTGTCCTTACTTTCATAGTGTGAAAGTGTGAAAGTATGAAAGTGTGAAAGTGTGAAAGTGTGAAAGTGTGAAAGTATGAAAGTGCGAAAGTTTGAAGGTATGAAAGTGCGAAAGTGTGAAAGTGTGAAAGTGTGAAAGTTTATAAAGTTTGTAAAGTGAAAAGTCTATAAAGTTTATAAAGTGTGTAAAGTGAAAAGTCTGTAAAGTTGAAAGCGTCCGAAAATTCAATGAGTCAATAAGTCATTGTATTGCGCCCCTACAATACAATTGTTGAATTTTCAATTCGTAAAAAACAATTCTTAATTCTTCATTCTTCATTCTTAATTCTTAATTGGTATTTAACCCCCGCCGTCGCTGCGCTCCTCGTCCCCCTATCCTCGCTGCGCTCGGCAGAGGGACAGGTTCGCGCCCAACAACTCCTAATTCCTCACTCCTCATTTCTCATTACTAACTCTAACCTTTCACCTATAAACTCTTGCATATTTGCCCGAAAACATATATCTTTGCCGACATAAACGATAAAACATCAACAATACAACAACAAAAACCATTCCGCCTATGGCATAACGGCGCATCGCAAAGGTGATGCAATGACATACTGAAAAGCGTAATAAGCCAAACTTGATTACTTGAAACTTCGACACTTTCAGTAATTCATACTTTCAAGCATAGGTTTATGCACGCTCGCGTTAACAGCGTGAGTTTTCTGTGCGTAAATTTGAAAGTATTAGGTAGTCGAAGACCTCAAGTAATCAAATGAAACGAACGAAAGTTCCACGCTTATTTTTATGTCTATATGTGAACTCAATAACAGAAACGGAGAAAGTCGATAGCCGAATCATAAAGTGGAGACAAGCAAAATTCAGTGAACTATGAGAACAAAACTAATCTCAGTTGCTATTGCCCTGCTAACAGGTATGTCGGCATGGGCGGACGATGTATGGAACTTCAATGTCTATGACAATTGCAACAAGAATGGTCAAACCACAGACATCCGTCCTTCCGGTCAGGAAAACGGGTATGAATGGGTAAACCTCGGTCTGCCAAGCGGTCTCAAATGGGCATCGTGCAATGTAGGTGCGACGAATCCCGAAGACAAAGGCAACTACTATGCGTGGGGAGAAGTAAAGCCCAAAGAAAACTATTCGTGGGCAACTTACAAGTATGCCAATGGGGATTATGATAAACTCACCAAGTACTGCAATGATGCCACTTACGGCGACAACAGTTTTACGGACACTAAAATTATATTAGACCCCGAAGACGATGCCGCGCATTACAATTGGGGTGGCAATTGGCGTATGCCGACAAGCGCAGAGATTGATGAGTTGCTGAATAACTGCACTTGGGAATGGACGACACAAAACGAAGTCAACGGTTACAAAGTAACAAGCAAAACAAACGGCAACTCTATCTTCCTCCCCGCGGCGGGCTGTCGCTACGACACGAATACCTACAGTGTCGGCTCGTACGGCGACTACTGGTCGTCGTCCCTCAACGAGATCAGCCCGGGCAACGCGTGGGGCCTCGACTTCCGCTCGGACTACTGGTACAGGGGCAGCAACTTTCGCAGCTACGGCTTCTCTGTCCGCCCTGTATGCTCATCAACTGCCGCCACGAGTTATGTGACGCTGACGCTCTCTGCGGACGGCTGCGGGAGCGCAAATGTGATACGCTGCAATGTTGGGCAGCAAATCCAAGTAACGGCAGTACCCCAGGCGAATAGTCAATTCTCAAAATGGAATGACGACAACACCGAAAACCCGCGCACTGTTACAGTGAATGAGGATATGACACTCACAGCGATATTCGCCACCACCCCGACGGAGATATGGAAATTCGATGTGTATGAAGATTGCACCAAGAATGGCTACGAAACAAGTCCTGCGCCTGCCAGTGTAGAAGCGGTTGACCTCGGTCTCGGTGTCAAATGGGCATCGTGCAATGTGGGTGCCACAAATCCTGAAGACCTTGGCAACTACTACGCTTGGGGCGAAGTATTGCCCAAAGACGACTATTCGTGGGCAACTTACAAGTATGCCAATGGCAGTTCTTCTACCCTAACCAAGTACTGCAACAATGCCAATTATGGCGACAACAGTTTTACAGACGACAAGACTACTTTGGACTTGGAAGACGATGCTGCGCATATCAACTGGGGCGGCAATTGGCGTATGCCGACAAGTGCTGAGATAGACGAGTTGCTAAATAACTGCACTTGGGAATGGACAACCCAAAATGATGTTACAGGTTACAAAGTAACCAGCAAGGCAAACGGCAACAGCAACTCCATCTTCCTCCCCGCGGCGGGCGCTCGCCTCGGCACGAATGACAGCCCTGTCGGCTCGCTCGGCGGCTACTGGTCGTCGTCCCTCGACGAGCGCAGCCCGGACGGCGCGTGGTACCTCGGCTTCGACTCGGGCGATTGGGGCAGGTACAGCAGTTATCGCTCCAACGGCTTCTCTGTTCGCCCTGTATGCTCATCAACTTCCACTGCGAATTATGTGACACTGACACTCTCTGCGGACGGCTGCGGAAGTGCGAATGTGATACATTGCAATGTAGGGCAGCAAATCCAAGTAACGGCAATACCCAAGGCGAATAGTCAATTCTCAAAATGGAATGACGACAACACCGAAAACCCGCGTACCGTTACGGTAAATGCTGATATGACACTCACAGCGATATTCGCCACAACACCGTCGGAGATATGGAAATTCGATGTGTATGAAGATTGCAGTCAGAATGGTTATGAAGCGGGCATTAAGACCGCCCCTGCCGGTGTAGAAGCGGTTGACCTCGGTTTAAGTATCAAATGGGCATCGTGCAATGTAGGTGCCGAGAAGCCCGAAGACTACGGCAACTACTACGCTTGGGGCGAAACCGAAGCAAAAATGCCCTATTCGTGGGACACCTACAAGTACGGTTCAGCATCCAACGCTCTGACCAAGTATTGCAGCAACAGCGGTTCTGGGAAAGACGGCTTCACCGACAACCTCACCACGCTCGAAGCCAGCGACGATGCCGCCGCCAACTGGGGCGGCAATTGGCGCATGCCTACCGATGACGAATGGACGGAACTGCGCAACAACTGCTTTTGGAGTTGGACAACCTTGAGCGGCGTGAAAGGCTACGAAGTGAAAGCCTCGAACGGCAACAGCATCTTTCTGCCTGCAGCAGGCTTTCGCGACAACTGGGACCTGAACTTCGCTGGCTCGTTCAGCTCCAGTGGCTTCTATGGGTCGAGTTCGCTCTACACCGACAACCCGAACAACGCGTGGCATGTGTTCTTCGGCTTGACCGGCGTGTACAGGGAAAGCTACTACCGCTACTGTGGGCAATCGGTGCGCCCGGTTTGCTCATCCACTTCCACCACGAGTTATGTGACGCTGACGCTCTCTGCGGACGGCTGCGAGAGTACGAATGTGATACGCTGCAATGCAGGGCAGCAAGTCCAAGTAACGGCAGTGCCCCAGGCGAATAGTCAATTCTCAAAATGGAATGACGACAACACCGAAAACCCGCGTACTGTCACGGTGAATGAGGATATGACGCTCACAGCGATATTCGTTTCTACTCCGACGGAGATACAATTGGTCGAAATGCCAGAAATCCGCACCGAAAACGGCCGCATCATTTGCGACGGCGAGTTCCAAATTTTCGACCTGCTCGGCCGCAACGTTACCCGCCAAAATGGCAATCTGAACGGCGTGTATATCGTGAAATGCAGCGACAAAACGCAGAAAGTAGTAGTGAGATAAAAGGTTATAGGTTATAGGTTATAGGTTATAGGTTATAGGTTATAGGTGAGAGGTGAGAGGTGAGAGGTGAGAGGTGAGAGGTGAGAGGTGAGAGATAATTAGGAATTAGGAATTAGGAATGAGGAGTGAGGAGTGAGGAGTGAAAATTTCAAATTCCAAATTTCAGATTTCAAATTTCAGATTTCAAATTTCAGATTTCAAATTGTCGGTAGCCGAAACGCCTTAACCTTCAAAAAATTGGTCGCACGGGATTTGCAATCCCGTGCTTCCTTTTTGTGCGTATTTGTAATTTTTTAGTAGCAAGATACAAGTAGCAAGACACAAGAAAAAAGGTGAGAGGTTATAGGTTAGAGGTGAGAAATTGTTATTGACAGATTTACACATTCAATAATTCAATAATTCAGTGATTCAATCATTGTATTCCACCCGTTGCGGATTGCAAATCCCGTGCGACCAGAGCGGCGTTGTTGGGCGCGAACAATTCTTAATTATTCATTCTTAATTCTTAATTAATTTCAACCCCTCCGCTACGCTCGTCCCCTTGAAAAGGGGACAGGTTCGCGCCGATGTTGGTTCAGTCCTCTCCCCTTTTTTTGAGCGCGTTCTCTCCCCCTGCTACGCAGCAGATAGGGGGAGTACCCACGCAGTGGGGGTAGGGGTTTATGTCAATTAACAATGAATAATGAACAATGAATAATTGTTCGCATTCAACAATTTCTAATTCCTAAATCCTCACTCCTAATTCCTCATTCTGCACTATTTTTCAACGCAAAGTTACGAGAAAAAGGTGGCGATGGGCGCAAAAAAAGAAGCGTTCTGCGGAAGAACGCTTCTCGTTTTGTTTTTTTGCGACGGGTTATTTCTCGATGCTGAGCAGTTCCACGTCGAAAATCAGGGTTGAATAGGGTTTGATTCTGCCTGTGTCGGCCGAGCCGTAGGCCAATTCCTGCGGAATGTAGAGGCGCCATTTGGAGCCAACGGGCATCAGTTGCAGGGCTTCGGTCCAGCCAGCGATGACCTGTTTCACGCCGAAGAGTGCGGGTTGGTTGCGTTCGACCGAACTATCGAACACGGTGCCATCGATGAGAGTGCCGTGGTAGTGCACGCGTACGCGCGAGTCGGCGGTTGGCAGTGCGCCTTTGCCGGCTTTCAGCACCTCGTATTGCAGGCCGCTGGGCAGCGTTACCACGCCCTCTTTTTCGGCGTTAGCAACGAGCCACGCTTCGTTTTCGGCTTTCCATGCGCTGTATTTGCGTTCGGTTTGGCGTTCTTTGGCTTCGTCGATATAGGCGATGGCCTCGTCGACGTTTTTGATCTCGTCGTTTTCGGTGAGTCCAGCGATGAATCCAGCCAAATAAGCATCTTTGCTGAATACGGCGGTCGAATCGCCATTTTTAAGCACGCTTTCGAAGTGCGGCATCATCTGTTCGGTTACTTGCATACCAATCTGCATGCCGACCATTTCGGCTTTTTCGGCTGCGCTCATTTCGTTGGTGGCCTTCAGGAAGCCTTTGAGGAAGGCGTTCATATGTGCCGAATCGACATCGAGGCGTGCGAGATAGTCGCGCAGTCCGCGTGTGGTGCTCACGCCGTAGCAATAGGTGAGTGTGTCGTTTTCGGTTTGCAAATCGGCTTTCGGCGTGTGGTTGCACGATACGAAGCCCAACATCATGGTTGCCGCGAGGGCAACGCCCAAAATGTTCTTTTTCATTGTGTTTTTTGTTTTTATTGAGTTAAACTGTTTTCTTTACTTTTCGATGCCAAGCAGCTCCACGTCGAAAATCAGTGCGGCGTGTGGTTTGATGGCTTCGCCCGCGCCGTGTGCGCCGTAGGCGAGCTCGCTGGGAATGTAGAGCCGCCATTTGGAGCCGACGGGCATCAGTTGCAGCGCTTCGACCCAGCCAGCGATGACCTGTTTCACGCCGAACACGGCCGGTTCGCCGCGCAAGACCGAACTATCAAAAACTGTGCCATCGATGAGTGTGCCGTGGTAGTGCACACGCACGCGGTCGTCGGCGGTGGGGCGCGCGCCGTGTCCTTCGGTGAGCACCTCGTATTGCAGGCCGCTGGGCAGCGTTTTCACTTCGGGGCGGCGGGCATTTTCGCGCAGGAAATCTTCGCTAGCCTTGCGCACTTCGGCATAGGCGGCCGATGCTTCGGCATCTTTTTTGGCGAAATAGTCGTTGACCAACGCTTGCGCCTCTTGTGCCGATATTTCGGGTCGGCGACCTTCGCACATGGCTTCGATACCGCGTGCAAAATCGGCATATTCGATGCCTTTCACGCCGCTTTGGCGCAGGCTTTGCCCAAAAAGCAAGCCGAGAGAATAACTTAATTTGTCCATTTTTTTGAGTGTGAAAGTGTGAAAGTGTGAAAGTTTGAAAGTTTGAAAGTGTGAAAGTGTGAAAGTGTGAAAGTGAGAAAGTGTGAAAGTCAGAAAGTCTATAAAGTTATTGTGGATTTGGAGATTTGGAGATTTGGAGATTTGGTTATTTGGGGATTATTCATTCGCTACGCGCATTTTTTCTCCGCTCGGCAGAGGGACAGAATTGCGCCCAATAACTCCTAACTCCTAATCCCTCACTCCTAATTATCTATAACCTCTCACCTCTCACCTATAACCTCTTACCTTTTTCTTGCGACTTGCTACTTGTGTCTTGCTACTAAAAAAAATTGGTTTGCAAAGTTACTATTTTTTTGCAATATGGAAGAATGCGGCATTTTTGTGCTGCGATTTTAGCGGGTTAGTTTTTTTGCGTAAATTTGCAAATTAAAAACAGAAATCGCCGAAAGTTTGCTCAAAAAACAATCCACATATTTCATCGCGCTGATAGTCAGCGTATTGTGCGGTTGTAATCGGCTACAAGAGCCGGCCAATCCCGTCACGTTCGAGGCGTGTGCGCCTATGCCCGAAGCGCGGACGGCGGCCACAGCGTTCGTTGTTGGCGATGCTGCCTACATCGTTGGCGGGCGCACATTGAGCAGCGATGCCTGCAAATCGCACCCCGAAGGCTACCCCGAAAACCTATGGCGGTACGATGCGGCGGCCAATGCGTGGACTGACCTCGGCGCAGTGCCGTTCGGACGGCGCGTGCATGCGACAGCTCAGGTGGTTGGCGACCAAGTTTATGTCGGGCTGGGATTCAGCGGCGGCATCTACAATACATCGAACTATCACCGCGACTGGTGGCGCTACACGCCTGCCACGCACACTTGGCTGCAGTTGGATAGTTTTCCGAACGACTACACCGATGCTGGCGCCTCGTTTTACCTCGACGGAAAGATATACATTTGCCACGGATTCGGCACGTTTGGCTATTCGCGCCAAATTTGCCAATACGACATTGCCGCCAACCGCTGGACACTATACGACGACAACTACAAACGTGCGCCGTCGGTCATCAGTGCCCTAGGAGCGCAAGTGGGCGACCGCTGTTTTTTGGGTAGCGGCTGGAATGCCGACAAGTTGAACGTGCGCCAATGGTACGAGTTCGACCCTGCGAGCGACAGTTGGCACGAACGCCAGAAATTGCCCGCCGGACGCGTTTTTGCGGCCTCCACCACCGACAAGCAGGGCATCTACGTGTTGGGCGGACGGCATTTTGGCGGCTCGCTCACCACGGGAAAAATCTACGACGAAGTGCTCCGATACGACATCGAGAACGACGCCTGGACGCTGCGCGGTCATCTGCCCAACGGCGCACGCGAAAATGCCGTGGCATTCACCGTGGGCGACAGACATTTTGTCGGTCTTGGCAACGATGTCAACGAAGAAATTTTGAGTGATCTGCACACATGGCACGATTGAGGGAGATAGTTTTTGCCGTCGCGCTTGGCGTGGCACTGCCCGCGCTGGCTTGGAAACCGTGGCCGCTGCCCATGGATTCGGCCGACAGAGCGCACGACACCATCGCATACGGCGCATACCTGACGGCCGTAACCTCGACGGGCGACTATGCGCCATTTTGGCTGCAAACCAACCGCCAAGGTGCCATAGCGTATCGGCCGCACAGCGGCAACATGGGCGCATACATCAGCAAAGCCGCCACGCGCCCCAACCGCTGGTGGGACTACGATTTCGGCGTGGAACTTGTGGGGCAACTGCACACGCAAGGCGGCACAGGCTTTTTGCAGCAACTCTACGGCCATGTGCGGCTCTATGTGTTCGACATCACCGCTGGCATAAAACCCGAAACGTGGGGCAACCAAGACCCCGAACTGTCGAGCGGCGGTTTTCTGTTTTCGCAAAACACGCACCCGATTCCGCGCATCACCGTCGGCATCGACCGCTGGACGGCGTTTCCGTTTACCTACGGCTACCTGGAGGTGAAAGGCGGCATCACACACGGTTGGTTTGCCGACAACGAATACATCAAAAACGGCTATCTGCATCACAAATTCGTGGGCGTGCGCTTGGGCGGACGGCTGCCCGTGAACATCAGTTACGAGTTTCACCACGCAGCGCAATGGGGCGGCACATCGCCCGTGTACGGCGCTTTAGGCTCGTCGTTCAAGGATTGGTGCAACATCGTCTCGGCGAAATCGGGCGGCGTGATGGCCAACGACCAACTGAACGCCGAAGGCAACCACATCGGTTCGCAAAATCTGGGACTTGACATCAAATGGAAAGACTGGAAAATATCGGCCTACTGGCAAAACCTGTTCGAAGACGGCCCGATACGTTTCATCGGATTTGGCATGAACGTGCCCGACGGCGTTTGGGGGCTGACCGTTTCGCAAGAGCGATGGCCGTTTATCGGCAAAATATGCTACGAATTTGTGCAGACCACCGACCAATCGGGGCCGTTCCACGACCGCGACGGGCTGGTGTTCGGCGGCAACGACAGCTATTTTCAGAACAGCATCTACCGCAACGGCTGGAACTATTTCGGTCGCACCATCGGCACGCCGTTCATCACATCGCCGCTCTACAACGCCGACGGTACCATCTACACGCTCAACAACCGCGTGATGGCGCACTATTTTGCCATGAGGGGCGACATTTACGGGTTTCGCTACCGCGCCGTGGCCTCGTATGCAAAAAATTATGGCACTTACGCCACAGGCGATGCAACGTTTTCGACCAATACCGCGTTATTATTAGAGGTAACCAAACTTGTGCCGCAAGCGTGGGGCTTGGAATTTTCGCTGTCGCTGGCGGCCGATTTTGGCACGCAGTTCGGCAACGATTTCGGCGTGATGGTGAGCGTGGCCAAGCGCGGCATCATTTGGAAAAGCGACAAACAATCAACAAAATAAGCCATGACATTTGTAGAATTGAGCAACAAAATCTTCGACGAGGCGATCGTCGATTACCACAAAACCGACTACATCGACCAGCCGATAGCCAATCCGTATCCGCTGAAAAGCATCGAGTATTATCTCTATCTGAAAAACTGGATTGATACCGTGCAATGGCATTTGGAGGACATCATACGCAATCCCGATATTGACCCTGTGGAGGCGTTGGCACTCAAGCGGCGCATCGACAAGTCGAACCAAGACCGCACCGACCTCGTGGAACTCATCGACAGTTATTTTTGGGACAAATACCACGGCGTGAAAACGGCTGCCGATGCCAAAATCAACACCGAAAGTCCTGCGTGGGCGATTGACCGCCTGTCGATTCTGCACCTGAAAATCTACCACATGCAGGTCGAAGTGAACCGCCCCGACGTGAGCGAGGCGCACAAGGCGCAATGCCAAGCCAAACTGAACGTGCTGTTGGAGCAGAAAACCGACCTTTCGACCGCCATCGACCAACTGCTGGCCGATTTCGAGGCTGGCACAAAGAAAATGAAGGTGTACAAACAGATGAAAATGTACAACGACCCCGAACTGAACCCCGTTCTGTACGGTCAGAAATAGATGAAGCGCATTCTCGTCATACGGTTTTCGGCGTTGGGCGACGTGGCCATGGCCGTGCCTGTGGTGCAGGCGTTGGCGCAGCAGTATCCCGACTTGGACATCACATTCTTGAGCAAGCGCATGTGTGCGCCGCTGTTCGCCCGAATGCCGCAGAATGTCCATTTTGTGGGCATCACGCCGCAGGCATTGCACGATTTCAAGAATCTGAAAGCGTTTGTCGAGAACGAACTGAATATCAAGCAGTTCGACTATGTAGCCGACTTGCACAGCGTGCTGCGGTCGTTCTACATCAAATGGCGTGCGTGGTTGCACGGCGCAAAAACGGCCACCATCGACAAAGGCCACCCCGACAAACGCCGCCTGACGCGCGCACACTGCAAACGCTTCGTGCCGCTGAAAAACTCGACGGAGCGCTACGCCGACGTGCTGCAACGGCTCGGATTCGTCGTTACGCTCGATTTCACATCGCTGTTTGCCGAGAAACCAGCCTCGCGCCATTGGGTGGGCGTGGCGCCGTTTGCGCGGCACAAAGGCAAAATCTACCCAACCGAAAAGAGCGAAAAAGTGGTAGAACTGCTGTCGCAGCGCGGCTGGACGGTGTACCTTTTCGGCAACGGCGAACGCGAGAAAGCGTTGCTAGAAAATTGGGCGGCCAAATACCCGAACGTCGTTTCCACGGCTGGCAAATCGACTTTGGAAGACGAATTGGAACTGATGAACGCTTTGGACGTGATGGTTTCGATGGATTCGGCCAACATGCACTTGGCATCGCTCACCGCCACGCCGGTCGTAAGCGTTTGGGGCGCAACGCACCCATACGCTGGATTCATGGGTTGGCGGCAAAGTATGAACAACGCCGTGCAACTCGACCTGCCGTGCCGTCCCTGCTCGACCTTCGGCAACAAACCCTGCCGATTTGGCGACTATCGTTGCCTTACGGGCATTGCACCCGAAATGATAGTGGAAAAAGTGGAGAAAATCGCGCCATGAACCGCCTACGCTACATACTGACCAGCGGAAAAAACTCCAAATTCAAGTATTATCTGCTCAACTATCTGCGGTTGCTTGTGCCAAACAGCATCTGCCGCAATAGGCGCGAGCGGCTGTTGCGAGCGATAGAGCAACGTCCCGACAAAGACTACATACAGCAACGCATCGACTACTATTGCCAACTCTCGACACCGACACCGCTGCCAGCAACCGCACCTTGCCTGAGCGCGTGGCAAATCCCGAAAAAGCAGAAAGTCTACTACTTCGACAGCCGCGAATTTACGCGCTATTTTCCGCAAAATTACCGTTGGAACATCTGCCCTGGCGACATAACGTACATTCCCAACATGCCGAGCATCGTCAAAAGTCGGCCGCTGGCTGTGGGCAACGAGAATAGCGTGCTGCTCAAGATGGATAAAGTGCGCCATTTCATCTTCGTGAACGACCGAAAAGCGTTTGCCGACAAAAAAGACATGGCCATTTTCCGTGGGAAAGTGGCGGGCAAAGAGTCGCGCCGGCAGTTCATGCGCATGTATTTCGGGCATCCCATGTGCGACTGCGGCGACATCAGCCGCAACACGTCCGACCCGACGGCATGGCAAACCGAGAAGAAAACCATCGACGAACATCTCGACTACAAATTCATCATGGCGCTGGAAGGCAACGACGTGGCGAGCAACCTGAAATGGGTGATGTCGTCCAATTCCGTGGCCGTGATGCCGCGCCCCACCTGCGAAACGTGGTTTATGGAGGGCACGTTGCAGCCGAACTACCACTACATCGAGATAAAAGCCGACTTCTCGGACTTGGAGGAACGGCTGCGCTACTACATCGAGCACACGGCCGAGGCCGAAGAGATAGTGCGGCACGCACACGAATACGTCAGCCAATTCCGCGACCAAGAGCGCGAGCGGCTCATCTCGATAGGCGTTCTCGACAAATACTTCAGCATGACCGGACAGCAATGAAAGCCAAAGTAAAAATAACGCTCAATCCGGCCTACCAAGGGCTGCGCAGTTTTGTGGAGGAGTTGCCCGAACGCTTCGAACGCGAAGGCGAAACCATCTACAACGCCCGCAACCAGATTCGACTTATCGAACATAACGGTCTGAAAATCAACGTAAAACGGTTCCACTGCCCTGCCCTACCCAACCGCCTCGTCTACTCCATATTGCGTACTCCGAAAGCCGTACGCGCCTACCAAAACGCCGTGCGTCTGCTGGCGATGGGCATTCCTACGCCAGAGCCGATAGCCTATATTCTGTGTGGCGGCCACCTTCTTGCGGAGAGCTATCTCGTAACCGTACAATCGCCTCTATCTCGGAACTTCTATGAGTTTCGTCACCATCCGTTGCAGGGCTATGAATCGATAGTTCGGCAATTCGCTCGTTTCACGGCCTCGGTACACCAACATGGCGTGCTGCATTTGGACTATTCTCCCGGGAATATCCTGTTCGATATCGATGCGGCGGGGCAGGCGCAGTTCCTGCTGGTGGATATTAACCGTATGCGTTTCAACAAGCGCCAGATAGGGCTGCACGCTGCATGTAAGAACTTCTGCCGTCTATGGGGCAATCAAGATTTCTTCGAATTGCTGGCCGACGAATATGCCACCGCACGCGGATGGGACAAGGCCACTACCCGTAGACTGATTTTACACTATTGGAAACAGTTTTGGAAGCACCGAAAATAAATAGCGTTAGTGTTGTTATACCGAACTATAACGGCAAAGAATTGCTCCGTCAATACTTGCCGTACCTGTTTCGTGCCATAGCCGCTTGTCCGCAGATAACCGAAAGCGAGGTTATCGTGGTGGATGACGCCTCGACGGACGGCTCCTCTGCATACCTATCCGCTGAATGGGGACAGATACGATTGATTGAAAATGAGCAAAACAGCGGCTTTGGGAAAAGCGTAAATAGAGGTATTGCGGCAGCCCGCTTTGAAGCAGTCTGCCTGCTCAATACCGATATGCAGGTGGCGGAAGACTATTTCACGGTGTTGCTCCCGCTATTGGAACAGACTACGCATGGAAGTGCAATTGCAGAAGTTTTTGGTGTCTATTGCGCTATACGAGACCCGAAATCCCGAACCATCACCGAAGGTAGAAAGCAAATGCGGATAC
>CAVKQB010000058.1:0-13673 GCA_963658575.1 Leyella stercorea
ACCCCCACTGCGTGGGTACTCCCCCTATCTGCTGCGCAGCAGGGGGAGAGAACGCACCCCAAAATTCAATCATTCAATCATTCAATAATTCAGTGATTCAATTCTGTCCCTCTGCCGAGCGGAGCGAGGATAGGGGGACGAGGAGCGAAGCGACGGAGGGGGTTAAATCCTAATTAAGAATTAGACACAAGTAGCAAGTCGCAAGACAAGGTTAGAGTTGAGAGGTTATAGGTTAGAGGTGAGAGAGCAAAGAACATAGACAATTATTCAATTTTTTAATTATCCAATTATTCAATTAATTTTCAAATCTTCAAACAACTAAATAATAAGTAGCAAGATACAAGTAACAAGTAGCAAGAAAATTATTTAATTACTCAATTTCCAATTATTCAATTAATTTTCAAATTTTCAAATTTTCAAATCTTCAAACAACCAAATAAACCACCACAACCATGAATAACCTATACACAAACACCAACACCAGCACAAGCGTACACAAACTGTCCCTCTGCTTGGAGAGCAGCGGAAAGATAGGGGGACGAGCGCAGCGGAGGGGGTTCTTCACGCTCCTCCTACTACTCACCCTCTCCATAGCCAATGCGTGGGGAGCGGCCTCCGTTGAACTCTGCACAGCGTGGACTAGTAACATGGCATATGGAACAGCGTACACAAATACATATAGTGTTGACGATTTAAGTGGAGGTAAAACCACTGTATCTTTTGCTGTGAAAGGCGTGTATAAACAAAACGCGTCTGACACGTATTTTCAAATGAACAAAAAAACGGGTTATTTCAAAAATACGAGCAAATTTCCTGGCAAAATAACTAAAATTGTAACGACATGGAATGTTGCTAAAGGCGCAACTAAATGTTATTTTGCAACGAGTGGCGAAGCGACTAGTAGTAACAAAACTGTAACCGTGACGGCGGCAACTAGTGTAACATTTGAGGCTCCGACTGATGCAGATTACTACTTTTTTAACCTTGATGTTTCTTCTACTAGCGGAGCTTGCAAATTAACAAGTTGTGTCGTTTATTACGAAGCCGCCGCTACCTGCACCACACCTACTTTCTCTATTGCTGATAAAAGCATTACGCTGGCGGAGGCAGAAACGGGCGAGTACGATATGTCGAGCAACTTGACTATTAATAAGGGTGGTTCGACGGGTGCAATCACCTATTCGTGCAACAACTCAGATGTAGATGTTACTGATGGAAAATTCAACGTGTTAGAGGCCGGCTCGTACGAAATCACCGCGACCATGGCGGCCGACGACACCTACTGCGAGGCGAGCACCACCTTCACCATCACGGTAACGGACGACTGCACCGCGCCCGATACAGAGTTGGCGTTCAGCAATAGCCAATGCACGCTCGGCGACGATGCGGCGATAGAGTTAAGCGACCTGCAAACGTCGGGCAGCGGCAACGGCGGCACGATAACCTATGCTTTTGCAAGCACGGTAGCGAAGGAAGAGGCGGAAATATCGCAGGGCACGTTCTACGGCTACAAAGCCGCCACCTATACCATCACCGCCACGCAGGACAAAAACGGCGATAAGTGTGCGCAAACGGCCACCTTCACCATCACGGTGCTAACGCCGGCCTACACGGTTACCTTCGATGCTGGCACGAATGGCACGTGCACCACGCAGAGCCTTACCGAGAGTGCGGCCGGCGCAGGCGTAACACTGCCAAGCGTTACGGCTAACACAGGCTACACGTTTGTGGGCTGGGCAACCAGCAGCAGCGCCACCACCGCCGATGCTGGCGCAGCAGGTGCCACCTACAAGCCTTCGGCCAACATCACGCTCTACGCCGTGTATGCCCAAATCTACACCATCACATGGATGAACAACGGCGCGGCTGTTGCCACCACCAGCGTAACGCAGGGCAGTGCCGTAACGCTACCCACGACGCCCACCTCGTGCAGCACGGAGTATGCCACCTTTGTGGGCTGGTACACCGAGGCCGCTGGCAGCGAGAGCAGCCCCACCGCCAGCCTGCCCGCCACGCAGGTAACGGCCGCCACCATTCCCGCCGCCAATGCCACCTACTATGCGGTGTTTAGCAACAGCACGGGAGGAGGTGGATATACAAAATTGACAACCAATGCATTTAACTCAGGTGCAACATACGTTTTGGGTGCTGAGCAAGCAAGCGGCAATACTACAGTGTGGTATTTTTGTTCTTATAACGACAATAATTCTTCGAATGAAAGTTGGGGGGTGATGACCAGTGATCCAGCGACAACTGCACCTATTACATTTACACTTTCAGGAACAGCGGATGCACTTGTTGCAAAGGATGCTTCTGGTAATTATCTGACTCCTTTGGCAACGGGTAAGTTCCGTATGTCATCTACTTCACAAACATTAACGTTGAAGGATAATGGCACTATTTATAATCCAAGCTCCGAGAAATACAATCTTCGCCACAATTATAATAATGGTTCAGGTGGTTTACGCTGGTATAATAGTGGCACCACTGGTATAAGTGCTTATTTCTATGAAGTGGCTTCCAGTGCTTCGGGCTATATCTCGTCGTGTTGCAGCGATGCGGCGGTAGTAACCGTTGCGCCAGCGGCTACCACGCTCGAACTCCCCGAAAGCGGTAAGGCTACCACTACGGTCGGTTGCACACAAGCGGGCGGCGGCAGCGGCACGTGGAGTTACGCCGTAACGCCCAGCACCGCCACCTTCGATGGCAGCACCTTCACCGCCACGGCGGCCGGCACCTACACGCTCACCGCCACCTACACCGAAAACTGCGCCAAGAGCGGCTCGGCCACCATCACCGTGAAGGCTACGCCCGTGGTGAACATCACGCAGAGCGGCACGCTGGCCATAGCGGCGGCGTGCGGCAGCGCAACGACAGACCAGAGCGTTACGCTATCGGGCTATAACCTGACGGCGGGCATCACCGTAACATCGAGCAACTCGGCCATCACCGTGGCCACCGCCGCCGACGGCACCTATGGATCCTCGGCCACCTACGCCGCTACCGATAAAAAGGTGAATACACCGCTTTATATAAAGGTAACCGCACCGGCCGAAAGCACGACCGCCATCAGCGGTACGCTCACCATAGCCAGCACGGGCGCAACCAGCCAGACTTTGACCGTGAACGCCACCGTAACCTGCGTGCAGAAGACACTCACCTTCGATGCTAACGGCGGCAGCAACCCACCTGCCGGCGGTCAATACTACGTGAACGCCACCGTAACGCTGCCCGAGCAAGGCACCATGACGGCTCCGACCAACAAAGTGTTCGTAGGTTGGAACACCAGCAAGACCGCCACCACGGCACTGACCAGTTACACCATGCCCGCCAACGATGCCACGCTCTACGCCATTTGGCGCGCGGCCAACTACACCATCGTTTGCGCCACGCCCGAACAGATAACCACGCAGGCTGGCACCGCCAAGACCGCCACCGCCACCGTAACGCTCACCGACCAAACCGATTTCAAGGTCGGCACGGTGAGCGGCACGCATGCCAGCAAGTTTAGCGTTACCAAAGGCGACGGCATCATCGTCGTAACGTTCAATCCGCCGGCTGGCACGGCCGAAGGCTCGTACACCGCCACCGTTACACTGACGGGCGCACTGGGCGGCTCCACCACCGTAACGCTGCGTGGCGCGGTAACCACACTCGCTCCGCAGGCGTGGGACACAAGCAGCATAGACGCCTACTGCTACGACAACGGCGGCGACCTCACCATCTATCTCAGCGAAACGCTTTACAAAGATGGTGCAGTCATCGGTACCAACGACAATGACTTCTGCAACAACGTGGTGCTCACCGACCTGACACTTGGCACTGCCGCCACGATAGCAGAAAACACCTCAAGTGGCTCGGCGTATGTACGCTTTGCGCGGGCCAATATGACCCTTGGCCACACCTACCGCCTGACCTTTACCAATGCGGCTGCGCTCACCAACGCCGACGGCACGCCCTACACCGATGCCACCTGCGAATTTACCATAAAGAACTGCAACACCATAACCCTACTGCCCGCCTGCCCAGTAACCACCACAGGCTTCACCGCCAACTGGGACAACGCCGGCGACTGCAGCGGCACGCAAACGCTCAATGTTTACACCAAAAGCGAAACGGAGATACTTTCGGCAGTGATGCCATCGGCCGGTACTACAAATCTGAATCTATGGAATAAATACACGAATCCTTATAAGGATAAGTGGTTTTACTATCTTAAGGATGGTAGCCTCACAAAAGATGCCAATGGCGTAATGTTAGCAGGATCGTCGAAATTGTGTTATGTCTATACTCCGCAACTTGGGAAAATGAATAGTAGCATAACTGTCGATGCCAATACCGAGTTTGAGGTTACGGCCGTGGTATACAGTAGCAAATCATCAAAAAAATTGGCGTGTATTGCCATCAATGGTGAACCAACAAATAAGACGGGTACGACAACGGGTGATGCCGTTAAATTTAACGGCACAGAAGCCACAAGTTGGACTTCGGATGTGGTGAAAGCGACAACAACTACATTCACCTTTACCGTGTCTGGCGTAAGAGACTCCACACGTTTGGCGTTTTACGAAAGCACAACGACTACAGAGAAAGACTTGTATCTGAAATCCGTCACCATCAAGACCTTGTCGAAAAATACGGTTGCGACACAAGAGGTTGCTTGCTCTGCCACCTCGCAGGCGGTGAGCGGGCTTACAAAAGGCACCACCTACTACTACACCGTGGGCGGCAGTGCCGAACAGAGCGTCGCTACACGCCGTGCAGCAGCCGAGGTCGATTTCGATCAGGCGAAACTCACCATTCAGAGCGACGATGGCATCTGCTCCTTGGGCGAAGTGGCTGTCGAAGGCACCAACGTGTCCGTCTGCCGCGACGACATCAGCCTCTCCATCTCTGGCACCAACGCCAGCCTCTTTGCCTACAATGCCGACGCGCTCACCTACAATGTAAACACCGGCACCATCGGCGGCAGCGTGGTGGTAACCTACTGCCCAGGCACCGCGCGCGGCACACACACCGCCACACTCACACTCACGGTGGGCGGCACGCCCTACACGCTCGACCTCGAAGGTGTGTCGTGCGACTCGTACGCACCCAACGCACCCACCGTGGGAGCCACCTACGCCGTGGCCAACTTGGGGCAGACCATGAGCGGCACCATAAAACTGACCGACCTCGGCAAGGCTGGCGAAAACCTGTTGAGTAACGGCGGTTTCGAAAACGGAGTTAAGACCGGCTGGGAATCGTCGCTGACGGGACAAATCAATGTCGAGCAGTCGTCGACCCAAAAGCACAGCGGCTCCTATTCGCTGCATGTTCCATCTAATGGCGCATCGCGTACGGTCGGTAGAGCGCAAGTGTCGTGCTTGTACAGCAACACCACCGCGCTCGAAGGCGACTACGCGCTCTCGTTCTACATCTACCTCCCCAATTCATATCAGGAGGAGGAGTTCTACTATGGCCTGATTGATGCGAACGGAAAGGTTCTCGATTATGCCTATAGCGGCGAGATTGCCACACGCAAACAGTGGCTTCTGTTGTCGGCCAGTTTCAGTGCTGTATCGGGCACTTACGGCATATTCATCGGCCGGCGCACCACACAGGCGGACGATTTCTACATCGACGATGTGGTGCTGAGCAAGACCAGCGCGGGCGAGGAGCAGACCTACTCGTTCAGCAACGCCACTGCGCCCGTCATCGACAACCTCTGGCCAGGGCATAGTTACTCTTACTCCATCGTCAATAATGGCACAAATTGCCAATACGGTCCGTTCGAGTTCACTACCAACGACTCGACCATCACGCCGCAAATCATCGTCGAATCGCCGCTGACCATCAGCAGCCAAGCCGGAAACGGAAAATCGGGTTCGATCGTTACCGTTGTCGAAGCGCAGTGGTGCACCGCCGACGTGCTGATAACCAAGAGCAGCGATGCCTGCGAAAATTGCGACGACTGCGACAACTTCACCATCGACAGCAAGCAACTGTCGGCTACGGGCGGTACGTTGAAGATAACCTTCACGCCTGGTGCCGACGTGTCGGACCTCACGCGCGAGTGCAACCTTGTGATGACTTCGGGCGATGCCACTGCCACGCTGCACCTCATAGGCGTAGTGTCGGCCGGTAGCGACCCCTCGGCACCGCTCGTCGAAGTGGTCGACATCGACACCACCATGCTGGCCATCGAACACAACATACCCGGCACCGAAGAGGTGGAGATTGTGCTGAACCGAGAGATGACCGAAGACGAGATAATCGAAAACGTGGGTCTCGAACTCTTCTTCTCGAAATACTACGAAGCCTCGCAAACGGTCAAGTTGTGGGCTGTTTACAACCCCACCAACGACACCATCGACCTCACCGGCACCTATGTGTGGCTAGGAGCGAACGGTAACGCATGGAACACCCAATCGATGTGCGACCTATCGGCATTGGGCAACTACGAGAAGGGCAAAATCTACCCCAACGAAGAGTTGATAGTCTATGCCAGCGACGGCACTAGCGCGATACTCAATTGCGCTGGCACCAAAACCGACATGAGCAGTTGGTTCGGCTTGAAACCACAAAGTGCCAAGGCACTCTCGTTCGATGGCGACGATGCGCTCGCCCTTGTACGCGCCGAGACCAACGCACGCTTCAGCGGCCGCAAGAGCGACGGCACCACTCAGACGTTCAACTACAAAATAGAAGGCCGCGACACCACGCTCACATGGCGCTATATCGACTATCCGACCTTCACCTTTGTTGAGGATAAGAGCATACCCGTCGTGGGTAGCGACTCGATCCGCTATCAAATGCTCGACCTGATAGGCGCACGCAAAGCCTCGAACCAACCCGACAATTCGAAATGCTCGACACCGCACTTCTCTAATGGCGAATCGGGCGACGAGGAAGGCTGGAACTCCCCAACCGGCAAAGATATGAACGGACAGAGTTTCGACAATCCCGACGGCAAATACGATGTGCTCTCGACCAACCGCTGCCTGTTGGTACGCTCGAAAGCGGTGAAAGCCGGCTCGCGCGCCATCGTCAGCAATCAGGGCGACTTCTACACGCTGGCCGACGAATGGCAAGGCTCGCACGTGCCAAATGGCAATAGAGATACCGAAACGGCCATCTCGTGCGAAAACTTCGCGTATGTCGGCGGATTCGACTATGCCAACTACTACACCTCGTACACACCCATCGACGGCGAATATACCAAATTCACGCTCACCGAGGTCGATTCCACATGGATAACAAACGACTTCGAAACCCTGCGCGACTACACCTGCAAAACTCTGCTCGTCGAGTGCGTGGCCTATGTCGATGTGAACGGCGTCAGTGTGCGCGAAGTGAAAGCCTCGACCGAATACAAGGTGCCGATTATCGTCAATATCGATGCCACCACAGCCCACAAGGAACTGTTCCGCTACAGCGAAGACACCTGCAAAGTGTGCGACGTGGTGATATTGAGCGATAGAAAACTGGAACACCAATCCGATGGCAGCGGCCGCCACGAGTTCCGCGACGTCAAGACCTTCCCTGGCGGTAATTTCCACGTCGCTTCGGGACAAACGTTCACGGTGCAGCACCTCGAAATGCAGGCCAAAAACAACACCGTTTCGTACGCCACCGTCGATGGCACGCTCACCGTGTCGGGCGATTTGGTACACGAAAAACGCATCGACTCGAAAC
Organism: Leyella stercorea; assembly: GCA_963658575.1. Taxonomy (GTDB): domain Bacteria; phylum Bacteroidota; class Bacteroidia; order Bacteroidales; family Paludibacteraceae; genus W0P28-013. The sequence continues at coordinate 7,678 of CAVKQB010000058.1, forward strand.
AGTGGTACAGCTTTGCGCTGCCCTACGAGTGCAGCATCGCCGCCATTCGCCAACTGAACGGCAAAAGCCTCGGACAGTACGGCCAAGACTGGTGGATTCAGTACTACGATGGTGAGGCGCGCGCCGAAACAGGCACTTGGAGCGACGACGGCACCTCGTACAACGGCGCCACCTATTGGAAGACCTTTGACGATGCCAACAACACGCTCAAAGCACACCGCGCCTACCTGATAGGCTTGGGCGGCATCAACGAAGGCGCACGACTGAAAAACGTCTATTTCCCGCCATTGAGCCAAGACGACAGTTACACCGAATCGGGCTCGGACGAAAAAACGTTTGTCGTGCAGCCCTACACCGGCACCGCCACCAACCGAGCCGACAGCAAATATCAGAACGACCGCGGCTGGAACTTCATCGGACACCCCTACATCTCGAACTTCAACCAAACGAAGACGACAACGGGCGTGAACGTGGACGAAGTGAAAATGGGCTATTGGACCGGCACCGACTACAGCAACACCGACAAAGTGTATGTCAATATCCCTGCCGACGACGGACAGAGTTACATTCAGAACTTGGCAAGTGCCGTAACGCTCGAACCGTTCAAAGGCTGTTTCGTGCAAGTCGCTGGCGAGACCGAAGCCACACTCTCGTTCGAGAAGAAAGCACGCGAACTGAACCACGCACCGCAACGGCGCGCCATCGCACACGAACTGCATGCCGACGTGATACTGCAAATAGCCGACGCTGCTGGCAATAGCGACGTTACAGGCATTTTGGTCGACGAACGCTACACCGACCAATACGAAGTGGCACGCGACTTGGTGAAAATGGGCGGCTACACGCTGGCACGGCCACAAATCTGCACCTACAGCACCGACGGCTCGCACCAACGCTTGGCCTTCAACGCACTGCCAGCCACCTCGGCACGCCACATTCCGATGGATATCTACACGCCCAAAACGGGACGCTACACGCTCGCCATCAACCGAGCACAGAGCGACCTGTCGGGCGTAACGGCCGTGCTGCTCCACTACAACGGAGTCGTGGTGGCCAACCTGCTCGAAACGGACTACACCATCGACAATAACACCCGCCGGCCTGTTACCTACACGGGACAATACACCATCACCATCGAACGTGTGGCGCAAGTGGTAACGCCCATCGATGCACCAACCGATGCCGTCGCGCCCATCGCCTTCGTCGAACACGGTCAGGTGCGTATCGACCAACTGCCCACCAACGGACAGTTGCGCATAGTCGATGCCGTAGGGCGGCAACTCCACACCCAACCACTCGACGGCGCCGCCACATGCACACTGCAACATCTGCCCGCCGGAGTCTACATGATAGTGATCGACGGCAACAACCAACACTATTTGTTACGTACCATAGTAGAATAGAACCAAACACACCAAAACAAACAGACCAAAACAGACGATAGCAAAATAACCTAAAAACATCATGAACACCAAAACAAAAAACATATTCATAACCATACTCAAAATACTGCTGATGGGGTTGGCTGTGGCAGGTTGCATAGTCGCCTGCTTCGACAGTTGCAGCCGCGAAGAGGAGTGCGATGCCCTAGGCGGCGAATTCGGCAAATCGAAACTCAAAACCACATCTTCCGTCACGAAGCATTGGCAGCAGCCCACCATCGAGCAGCGCACGCACGCCATCGCCCAACGCACTGCACCAACGCACAGCAGCCAATCGTCGGTAAACGGGTCGCTCTATACCATATCGGAGCCGCCGTCGGCGTATGTGCAAATCAATGGTGGAGGAACGCGCTACGCCACCAACCAGTCTGCCAAACGCCGCAGTACACCATCGGCCGTTGCCACTGGCATAAGTCCGCTGCCGCCCATGCGTTTCGGAAAAACGGAGGCGCGCGCCGCCTCGAATAGCGCCACCACAACATCGCAATCGCACAAGGTCGTGGTCAATGAGCCATTCTCCGACGAAAAGGGGCACGGCAACAACAACATACAGCGCGTAGTCGACCCTGGCAGTGGCGGCGGCTGGATCGACCCGAGCGTCCCCACCACCGAAGAAACGCCAATTGGCGGTGCTTTGGTTCCGTTGTTGCTCTGCGCCAGCGCGTATTTCGTTCAAAAGAAACGGGAAAAAAATTAGTGTGAAAGTTTGAAAGTATAAAAGTGCGAAAGTAGGGGCGCATCAATTGCGCCCGTTGCGGATTGCAAATCCGCACATAAAAATAAGTCAATGATTCGATAATTCAGTGATTCAATGATTTAATTCTGTCCCTCTGCCGAGCGTAGCGAGGATAGGGGGACGAGGAGCGCAGCGACGGAGGGGGTTAAATCCTAATTTAGAATGAAGAATGAATAATTAAGAATATCCAAATCATCAAATAACCAAAAACTTAGAAACAAAAATTGCGATAGCAATTTTGAGAAACAATGAGAAACGTGCGAAGCACGAAAAACAATCTCCAAATCTCCAAATAACCAAATCAACTTTATAGACTTTCAAACTTTTACACTTTCACACCTTCACACTTTCTCACTATTAACGCGCGCAGCGCGCAAATTACGTATGAAAAAAACACTACTATCGCTCCTTGCCATCGCTTTTGTAACCATCAACGCGGGGGCTGCAGGCACTGAATCGTTCGAAAAAGCCCCCGACCAAAAAACGGAGGTCGGCACCTACACCTACACGGGCGACAACGGCCAGAAATGGACTATCGTTGGTACTACCGACGGCTACATCAGCGGCTACGTCGGCGCAACACTCTATGCCTACGCCACCCAAGGGTGCAGCATCACAGGCGCATTCAGCACCACGCAGATGGCCGAAGGCGTTGGCACTGTGTCGTTCCGCGTGAAAGCCGCTGCTGCTGGCTCTGCTGGCTGGGGACAGCGCACATTCACCATCGCAGTCGATGCCGTGAGCGTGCAAGCCACTGCCAACATTCCCAACGCATCGACCATCGTTACCGTATCGGCCGACATCAACCTGACGGCAGCGCAACTGACCAGCAGTTCGCAACTGAAAATCACGATGCAGGGCGTAGCCAGCGACGAACCAGGGTTCGTCGTCGACGACCTCGCATGGACATCGTACTCGGGCAAGACCGACACGCCCACCATGACCGTCGATGCTTACCAAGACCAAAACTCCAACATCTATTGGGGCAGTGAAGTGCGCACCTATTTTGCCTCCACCACGCCCGATGCCACCTTCTACTACACACTCGACGGTGCGCAACCCACGCAAACATCGGCAAAATACACCAGCGAAGGTGTTGCCCTGCCGCTCGATGCCACCACCACAGTGAAAATCCTTGCCGTTACCGAAGCCAAAGGCGAGAGCGAAGTGGCAACGTACACCGTAACTACCGCGGCTGGCATTGTCGAGGCGGCCACGGGCACGGCCGTCAAACCCAACGAACGCTGGGAAACCACAGGCTCCGTCAGCACAACCAAATCAGACTATACAACCACATCGACATCGGGCGCGCCGTACATCTATCTGTCGAGCAAGGGAGCAAGCATCATCACCGAAGATTATCTGTCGCCGCAAGCCTTCTCGGTCTATGTTGGCGCACGTGCCGACATCACGCTCAAAGTCTATTTCCAAACAGGCAATTTCAAACTGGTCGACGGCGCGTATGTGTGGCAACCTGCCACTGCCGACTGGATTGCATTGGGCACATTCACGAGCAAAACCAAGGGCGCAATGCTGCGTACCGATTTCACGCTGCCCGATTCCATCAAAAACAGGCGCGTACGCTTCAAACTTTATAGTCAGAATGCGGCAAACATCGACGATATAACCACCGTAACACGAGCCGCCGAAGCAACGGACGCGCCCACCTTTTCGCAGCCAGGCGGCGATGTCGCCCAAGGCACGAAAATCACGGTGAAATGCCCAGTCGGCACCACACTGCACTACCGCACAAACGATGGTGCATGGCAAACATCGACTTCAGACGTAGAGCTTACCATCAACCAAAAAACTACCGTTACGGCCTACGCTTCGCACGCCGACAAATACGACAGTTATCTGGTAGAGGCAACCTACCAACTGCCTACTACAAAATCGCCCGAATTTTCGATAGCATCGGGTTCCACGCTCTACCAAGGCGACAAAATCACCATCAGTTCGGCTACCGACGGCGCAAACATCGTCTATAGCATCAACGGCGGCGACGTACAGACGGTTGCCACGCCAGCGAGCATCACGGTCGAGGGCAAAATCGACTCTATCACCGCCTATTGCACCGCCACGGGACTGCTCAATAGCGATGTCATCACCGCTCGTTACACCACCGCACAAGTGCAAACGCCCACAACCAACGCCACCAGCACGACGGTGTTGCAGGGCGATAAAATTCTAGTCTATTCGCCCACCGATGCCACCACGCTACACTACTGTATCGACGATGGCGCGTGGAAAACGGCCACCAATTCGGCATACATCACCATCGAAACCTCCTGCACGCTCTATGCCTATGCCACCAAGGACAACTATCTGCAGAGCGACATGCTGACACAGCACTACACCGTGGCGCGCGGTCAGTTGCCTACGCCCACAGCCGACATTCCGAGCGGAACGCTGCTCACTGCCGGAGCCAAAGTGGTTGTTGCCATACAGAGCGGTGCCACGCTCCACTACCGCATCAACAACGGCACATGGCAAACCGTCGACGGTCAGGAAAATTACACCTTCACCATCAACGAAAATAGCACCATCGAGGCCTATCTCTCTCAGCAGGATTATGTCGATAGCGAAACGGCGACTCTCGTTTATCGCATCGCCCGAGGCAAGGTAGCAACGCCCTACGTCTCGTCGACCGACGAACGGGCCGTGGCCATAAACACCAGCATTACCATCGTGTCGGCCACCGAAGGGGCTACGCTCTACTACGACATCGACCATTCGGGCAAGTGGCTCAATGGCTATTCGAAAATCACCTACATCATCGACCAAGCGGTTACCATTCGCGCCTATGCCGTGTGCGACGACTATTTCGATAGCGACACGCTCGAAGTCTCGTTCACGATAAAATCGACACCGACAGCCGTCGCGGCGGAGCAATACGAGGTGGCCGTCTATGCCGAACCGCTGCACATCGTGGTCGAAGGTGCCGCCCATGCCGACGTCGCCATCTACACTGCGTTGGGCACTCTGGTGGCGCAACAGCCTGCCACAGCCGACCGTATGTCCGTGCCAGTGCCTACCGCAGGCCTCTATCTGGTACGCATCGGAAACAACCTCTACAAAACCATCGTGCGCACCCGCTGACCTTTTCTCCACTCGCCAAACCACCCAACAACGCCCCAAAAAGCAGAAAATCGCACATAAATTTGGCATTCTCAATTAAATACACTACCTTTGCGGAATAAATAGTTAGAAATTAGCAGTGAGTAGTTAGTAGTTAGCAGTTAGCAGTGAGAAATGAGGAGTGAGGAGCGTTTTTAATTGACAATTTTTCCGTTAAGTGAGGACAGCGCCAAACTTGTTTGGACAATGCCGAGCGAAGGAAAAATGCGCGCAGCGAATTAAGAATAATTTTCCAAATAACCACCAAAAAACTTAGAAACGCGCGTAGCGCGAGAAACCAAGAAACATAACCCTTCCTCCATGCCCACCACAGCCGACATATTGCCCACACCGCAACGCATACAATCGCTCATCTACGAAGTGCGTGGCTGGCAAGTGATGCTCGACCGCGATTTGGCGGCACTCTACGGCGTAACAACAGGCAATCTCAACAAGGCGGTAAGTCGCAATCTCGACCGCTTCCCCGACGATTTCTGTTTTCGCCTGACAAAAGAGGAATTTTTGATATTCCAAAATGGAACATCAAGTTGGGGAGGCACACGAAAATTGCCGTATGCTTTCACCGAATATGGTGTGGCCATGTTGGCAGGACTGCTCAAAAGCGAACGCGCAGCGCAAATCAATATCGAAATCGTGCGCACATTCGTGCTGATGCGCCGCCTACTGACACTGCAAACGCC
>CAVKQB010000059.1:0-13070 GCA_963658575.1 Leyella stercorea
ATTTCAGATTTCAAATTGTTGGTAGCCGAAACTCCTTAACCTCAAAAAATCACTACTCACTACTCACTAATTTCACACTTTCACACTTTCACACTTTCACACTTTCACACTTTTCGAACTAATTTCGTATCTTTGCCACAGATTATCAACCCAAATAAAAATATCGCCATGAAAAAATTAACTTTCGCCGCCACGCTGTTGCTGATAGCCGTTTCGGCACTGAATGCACAGGTTACCACCGAACCAGCCATCATACCCAAGGACTACACGGGTACGATAAAAATCATTTTCGACCCTGCCGAAGGCAACAAAGGCATGGTGGGTGCCACCGCCTGCTACGCACACACGGGAGCCTGCACCGAAGAAGCCAATTGGCAGTGCGCACCCGACTGGCGCAGCGCATTGGACAAGCACAAAATGACCAAAGTGGGCGACAAATGGCAACTCGTCATCGACAATATGTACGACTACTACGACTGCCTGAAAGAGGGTGAAGTCATCACCAAATTGGCATTCGTATTCAACGACGGCAAAAATGGTTCGAAAGAGGGCAAAGCCACGGGCGACAAAGACATTTTCGTGGAGTTGGTCGATGCTGGACTTGCAGCGCGCATCACCACATCGATGAGCGAAATCACATCGGCAGGCAGCACCGTGAGCCTCACCTGCAACGCCACCCAAGAGGCCGCGCTCACGCTGACACTAAACGGCACAGTAGTGAAAACCGCCACTGGCACATCGCTCGCCTACTCCACCACATTGAGCGCAGTGGGCGACTATGCCTTCCGGCTCGAAGCCAAGGCGGGCGACCAGATTGCCAACGACAGCGCATTCACCACGATACCAACCACGGCCGTAGTCGCTACGCGCCCAACAGGCATCGACAACGGCCACTACTACAACGCCGACGACCCGACCAAAGTAACGCTCTGCACCTACGCCGCCAGCAAAACAGCACCGGCACGCAACGTGTTTGTGGTGGGCGATTTCAACGATTGGATTCTGTCGAACGACTACCAATTGAAACGCGACGGCAACTACTTCTGGATTGAAATCGACGGTTTGACACCGCAACAAGAATACGCCTACCAATACGTGGTAGTGCGCGACGACGGCACCGTGAAACGCATCGACGACCTCTACGCCGAAAAAGTGCTGCACTCCGACGACCAATACGAACCCAGCACGGTCGATCCGACGCTGAAAGCCTATCCCGAAAAGGCTGACGGCTACGTGTCGGTGCTGCAAACCAACAAACCGGAGTTTGCTTGGAGCGATGCCACACTCAACTTCAAACGTCCCAACAAGAACAACCTCATCATCTACGAACTTTGGGTTTACGATTTTACGCCAGAGCGTTCGTACCAAGGTGTCATCGACCGTTTGGACTACATCGAAAACCTCGGCGTGAACGCCATCGAACTGATGCCAATCGCCGAATTCGACGGCAACTACAACTGGGGCTACTCGCCCAACCACTACTTTGCGCCCGACAAAGCCTACGGCAGTGCCGACGACCTGAAAACGCTCATCGACGAATGCCACAAACGCGGCATCGCAGTGATTTTGGATATGGTATTCAACCACGCCACAGGCCTGAACCCGATGAACGCGCTCTATCCCTACGGCACCGATTTGAAAAACAATCCGTGGTTCAATGTTACCGCGCCGCACAGCGACAACGTGTACGAAGACTGGAACCACGACTTCGCGCCAGCCAAAACCATGTTCAAACGCGCCCTGCAATACTGGCTCGACGAATACAAAATCGACGGCTACCGCATGGACTTGGCGCACGGTTTTTGCGGCGAAACCTGCAGCACGCTCGGTGCTAATCTGACGGAATACAACAACACCGTGAAAGCCGCTTCGGCCGATGCCTATTTCATTCAAGAATACTGGGGAAGCAACCCAAGCACAGCCACACTCGTGCAACAAGGCATGATGTGCTGGGCAGGCGGCAATGGTCTGAACGATGCCTACAGCCAAACGGCCATGGGCTGGCTCAAAGACGGCGACGGACTCGACGCAAAAGGTGCCAACAAAGGCGACGGCTACATCACCTACTGCAACAGCCACGACGAGGAACGCAACTTTTTCAAAGCCAAACAATATGGCAACGGCGCGATGCAAACCGACCTCGCCGTGCGTAGCCACCGCGTGCCGCTCAACATCGCCTTCAACGTGCTGCTCAACGGCTCGCACATGTTCTACCAATACGACGAACTCGGCTACGACTACTCCAAATACCAAGACGAATTCGAACGCTTTGGCAAGGACAACACCTACCAAATCACGCCAACGGTCGATGGAGAGGTGAAAACAGCCAAAAAACCACGCCCCGAATCGCGCGGCTATTTCCAAGAAGGACCACGCATGCGGGCCTACCAACAGGTGGCGCAACTCATTCGTCTGCGCACGCAACTGCTGCCGTCGGTATTCGAAGGTAACCCCACGGCCGTATCGATTGGCACGGGCAAAGCCATTCGCACCATTCAATGGGGCGACAACGTATACATCGTCGGTAACTTCTCGGCCACCGATGCGCAAACAGCCACCATTCCCGAAGGCACTTGGTACGACTACCTTGGCGGCGGCACGAGCGTGGCCGGAGGCAGCACCGTTACACTGCAAGTGGGCGACCTGCTCATACTGACCAACACGAAACTCGACCTGCCCGAAATTCCTGCATCGTACGACTACAAATATGTGGGATTCGACGACATCGAGGCCGAACAAATAGGCTACATCTACCCCACCATCACCGACGGGCCGCTCTACATCGCCTCGAACGAGCAACCGCAACGCATTCAGATATACGCCGTGAACGGTGCCATGGTCGAATCGGCCAGCCACACCAGCAGCCTGAACGTCGGCCACCTGAAGCAAGGGCTCTATCTGATGGTCGTTACCTTCGACAAAAAACAGGAAGCCTACAAATTCATTCGCAAATAAGTCTCGCTTTTGAGTGTGAAAGTGAGAAAGTGAGAAAGTGAGAAAGTGAGAAAGTATGAAAGTGTGAAAGTGTGAAAGTGTGAAAGTGTGAAAGTATGAAAGTGTGAAAGTGTGAAAGTGTGAAAGTGTGAAAGTATGAAAGTGTGAAAGTGTGAAAGTGTGAAAGTGTGAAAGTATGAAAGTGTGAAAGTGTGAAAGTTATTTGAAATCTGAAATTGCGGCTTCGCCGCACCACTCCTCACTCCTAACTCCTAATTTCTAATTTCTCACTGCTAACTAAATTGTTCATGTCCGAAATAGCGCACATTGCTTCGTGGGCCGATTCGCCGACGATAACCGTCGTCTTGGTGGTGGTGTTTGCCCTCATGGTCGTTGCTCAAAACTTCATGGGGACGCTGCAACTCGAAAAAGTGCGCCAATTTTTCCGCAACAAGGAGCGCGCCGCCTACGCCAACTCCGATGCCGACAACACGCTGACCGCCACACTGCTTTTGCTCGTGTGCGCCATCGCGACGTACAGCCTGTTTCTGTCGCTCATCTACTGCCGCATCGAGGGGCAAACCTACGTGGGCGCACGCACACTGTGGCTGCCGCTCATCATGGTCGGACTGATGCTGCTGTGGCTTTTTGTGCAGTTGGCACTGTTCCGATTTGCAGGCTACTGCGCCAACCGCGCCGCCGACATGCGACAACTGACACGCACATTTCTGGCCACATTCATCGCCATCGGGCTGGTGCTTTTCCCCATAGTCGTGGGGCTGATATATGCGCCGCCAGCCCTGTTCGATGCACTGATGTACGTCGGGTTCGGCATCGTAGCCATCGGGCTTATATTTCTGATAATTACCTGTTTACAACTTTTTTTCAGCGGAATAGATACGGTATGTTATTTATTTTTGTACCTTTGCACCCTTGAAATTCTGCCCATTTTGCTGCTGCGAAATGCGGTGAGAATGTTAGTTGCAAATGTGTTAACATAAAACATCAACGTCTTGAAAATCAAAAAGATATTGGTTTCGCAGCCAAAGCCAGAAAGCGAAAAATCGCCCTATTTCGACATCGCTGAAAAATACAATGTGAAGATTGATTTCCGGCCGTTTATCAAGGTCGACCCCATTTCAGCGAGAGAATTTCGCCAGCAACGCATCAACATTACCGACTACAACGCAGTAGTATTCACGTCGCGGCACGGTGTCGACCACTTTTTCCGCTTGGCCGACGAGATGCGCAGCAAAATCGACATGGACATGCAGTATTTCTGCGTGTCGGAAAAGGTAGCCAACTACCTGCACAAGTACATCGACTACCGCAAACGCAAAGTGCACTACGGCACCACCAACCGCGTGTGCGACCTGTTCCCCATCATTCAACGGCACCGAGAGCTGAACTTCTTGGTGGTGCTGTCGGCCGAACACACCAACGAAATCCCCGACTGGATGAACTCGATGGACATAAAAAACAGCGTAGGCATGATGTACCGCACCGTGAGCAACGACTTCGGTCCCGACGAGACACTCGACTACGACATGATGCTCTTTTTCAGTCCGCAAGGCATCAACGCGCTGCTGAAAAACTTCCCCAACTTCGAGCAGGGCGACATACAAATAGGCTGCCTCGGCACAAACACCGCCGCCGCCATACGCAACGCTGGCCTGCGGCTCGACCTCGAAGTGCCATCGCCGCAATTCACGTCGATAACCATGGCACTCGACGCGTTCTTGAAAGAGAGCAACAAACGCAAATAGACTGACTGCCAACGAGTTGCGAGAATCCGCCCCGCTTTCGTCGGAGACGAAACGCCAAGCGGAACTTGTGCCATGCAAACACCCACACCGATGCGCCAAACATTCGACAAAACGGAACATCTGAAACGCCAAAACGCCATCGATGCGCTCTTTGCCACACGGAACAAGTTTTTGGTCTATCCGCTCCGCGTAACCTATACGCTTGTCGCACGCCAACCCGACATGCCGCCGGCGCAAGCGATGGTGATTGTGCGCAAAAGACAGTTCAAACACGCCGTCGACCGCAACCGCTACAAACGGTTGCTGCGCGAAGCCTACCGACTGCACAAACAGCCGCTTTTGGAGGCCTTGCGCGGCACGCCCAACAGCATGCACATCGCCCTGTGGGGCATCAGCGACACACTGCCCGACTTTCGGACGGTAGAGCAACAAATGGTCGTGGCCATCGACCGCCTGACAGCCGCCGTACGATGAAAAAACTGCTGGAACGCATACTGATTTTGCCCATCAGATTTTACCAAATGGCCATTTCGCCGCACTTTCCGCCGGCCTGCCGCTACACGCCCACCTGCTCGCAATACGCCATCGAAGCCATCAGAAAACATGGCCCAGTCAAAGGCTTGTGGCTCGCCATCAAACGCATTCTGCGCTGCAATCCGTGGGGAGGCAGCGGCTACGACCCCGTGCCATAGCCCAAACACAAACTTTTCGAGCAAAAAGTGTGTAATTGCGTTTTTTTTTGTAATTTTGCAGTCCGAAAATCCGCACACAAAACTTAAACTACAAATATGAACGTTGAACTTAAAAACAGCGATGCCGTAAACGCCACCATCACCGTAACGGTAGCCAAGGACGATTACGCCGAACGAGTTGAAAAGAAACTCAAAGAATACCGCCGCAAGGCCAACATCCCAGGATTTCGCCCGGGCATGGTGCCGATGGGTATGATCAAAAAAATGTACGGCAAAGCCATTGCCGCCGAAGAGGTGAACGACCTGCTTTCGAGCACACTCTACGACTTCATCAAAAAAGAGCAACTCGACGTGCTCGGCGATCCGCTGCCCAACGAAACCGAACAGAAACCACTCGATTTCGACTCGGAAGAGCCGCTCGAATTTGTGTTCGACATCGCATTGGCACCCGCCTTCGAACTGAATCTGACGAAAAAAGACAAAATAGCCTACTACGACATCACCATCACCGACGAGATGATCGACAGTCAGGTGAAAACCTACACCAGCCGCTTCGGCTCGTACGAAAGCGCCGACACCGTGGAAGAAAACGACGTGCTGAAAGGCACCGCCACCGAAGTGGGCAACGACGCACACACGATCGACGACGTAATACTCTCGCCCATACATCTGAAAGACGACGAGCAGAAAAAACTCTTCGTCGGCAAAAAAGTGGGCGACATCGTTACGTTCAACCCGCAGAAAGCGATGAGCGAAAACGAGATAGCCGCATTCCTGAAACTGCCCAAAGACGAAGCCAAAAACGTGGCTGCCGACTTCACGTTCGAAATCAAGCAGATAACACGCTACAAAGAGGCCGCCATCGACCAAACACTGTTCGACAAAGCCTTCCCGAACGCTGGCATCGCCGACGAAGCCGCCTTCCGCGCCAAACTGGCCGAAGGTCTGAAAGAGTCGTATGTGAGCGACAGCGAATACAAATTCGGCATCGACGCAAAAAATGCGCTGGTGAAGAAGATGGACGGCCTCGAATTCCCCGAAGCCTTCCTGAAACGCTGGGTGCTGGCCACCAACAAAAAAATTACCGCCGAAGAGGTCGACAAAGAGTTCGATACTATGCTGAAAGACCTTAAATGGAGCATCATCAAGGATAAAGTGGCCAAAAAAGCCGACATCAAAGTGGAAGAGGCCGACATCGACGCCATCGCACGCAAATTCGCCAAAATGCAATGGGCGCAATACGGCATGCTCAACGTGCCCGACGACGTGTTGACAAACTATGTGGCCGAGATGAAGAAAAAGTCCGAAACGCTGCGCAATCTCGCCGAAAGAGCCTTCGAAAACAAGGTGCTGGCCGCCATCAAAGAGCAGGTGAAATTGGACACGAAAGCCATCTCGTACCAAGACTTCAACAAAATGTTCGAATAACAGGGAACAAAATTCTTTTCATACGTTTGAATCAAGCAGGTTCCTCACCATCAGGGACTTGTTTGTTTTAGCAGCAACACATCATGGCAAAAATCATACTCGAAAACATGGAATTTTATGCGTTTCACGGTTGCTACGCCGAGGAGCGCACGATAGGAGCCACCTTTCTGGTTACGCTCGAGATGGAGGCCGACCTCGAAGTCGCCAGCCACAGCGACGACCTGCGCCACACCATCAATTACGAAACGGCCTACAACGTGGTGAAAGCCGAGATGGCGCAACCGTCGAACCTGATAGAGCATGTGGCCTACCGCATAAAACGCGCCATCGGCAGCACGTTCGCCGGACTCACGTCCATAACGGTGAAAGTGAGCAAACTCGCTCCCCCACTCGGCGGCAAAATAGACCGCGCCACAGTAATACTCTAAATAGTTAGCAGTTAGTAGTGAGAAATTAGCAGTGAGGAGTGTTTTTAATTGACAATGGACAATGAAAAATTGACAGATTGCAGAGTCAATAAATTATTGAATGCGATTCTGTCCCTCTGCCGAGCGTAGCGAGGATAGGGGGACGAGGAGCGAAGCGACGGAGGGGTTCTTTCCTAATTAAGAATGAAGCGGCGTTGTTGGGCGCGAACCTCTCCCCTTTTCAAGGGGAGTACCTGCGAAGCAGGGGTAGGGTTGAAACCAATTAAGAATTAACCAAATCTGCAAATCAACAGAAACAAAAACTTAGAAACAGCGCGAAGCGCGAGAAACAATTTTCAAATCTTCAAATTTTCAAATTTTCAAATAAATTAATCACATTTTGGCATTATTGTCATTTTTTTGTAACTTTGTGGTTTGAACCCAATATCTATTGAGCAAGCAATGGCAACACATTGTCATATATCCGTAGTCTCTCCCGTCTATCGCGGGGAGAAGATGGTGGCGGAGTTGGTGCGCCGCATTGTCGAGGCAATGAACACCCTCGCACAGGCAGAAGCCGCGGCAGCGATAACGCCTTCTTCCGCTGCGAATACCCCCCCCCCCCTTATACGCAAATCATAACCCATTCGCATTATCTTGCATTCTAAAGCAAGATACATTCCCTTGTTTATACTCCTTGCGTAGTCGATATGTCAGCATATCGGCTGTTTCGTCATATAGTCCAATCTCCTCTAATCGTTGGTGTGTATGACGAAAATCGCTATAATAGGTGCCTCGTATTTGCAGTACCCTCTGGTGCAGAAAGCACGGGAGTTGGGGTTATATACACTCTGCTTTGCGTGGGAGAAAGGGGCTGTCTGCAAGGCGATTGCCGATAAGTTCTATCCTATTTCCATTGTCAAGAAAGAACAAATACTGTCTGTCTGCCGTGCGGAGCAGATAGCGGGTATCTGTACTATTGCAAGCGATGTCGCCGCCCCGACGGTGGCGTATGTAGCAGAGCAAATGGGCATGGTTGGAAACTCGTATGCAGCCGCTGTGCGTGCGAACAACAAGTACCCTATGCGGCAAGCCTTTGTCGCTGCGGGTGTTCCTTGTCCGAAGTTCGTCTGTATTTCCAACTTGACAGATGCAACAGCGATCATTACCAATGCCCGTTTGTCGTTGCCTCTTATAGTAAAGCCCGTTGACAGGTCGGGCAGTCTGGCTGTAACTCGTGTGGATAAGGAGGAAGACTTGCTGCCTGCTATTGAGCAAGCCCACGCAGCCTCTTTCCGCCACGAGGTAATGGTTGAGGAATATATCGAGGGGCGGGAGATAAGTGTGGAGTTTATTTCCTACCAAGGCAAACATTTCCCCTTACAGATTACGGACAAAGTAACCACAGAGGCACCCCACTTTGTGGAGTTGGAACACCACCAACCTGCCGAATTGTCGCCTGTTATGTACGAAAAGATTTATGCCGTTACAGAGCAGGCTCTCAATGCATTAGGGTTGACCAACGGGGCAAGCCATTCGGAATATAAGATTACGCAAGACGGGCGACTCTACATTATGGAGATTGGCGGTCGTATGGGCGGTGATTTCATCGGCAGTAACTTGGTACAGTTGAGTACGGGTTACGACTTTTTGAAAGGCATATTGGATGTCGCATTGGGGCGGTTTGAGATACCCGAACTATCTGCGCAGGCACATAGCGGTGTGTATTTCCTTAGTGCCGAGACACCCCAAGTACAACACTATATAGCCCATGCGGCAGACTATCCGGAGATAGTATGTGCCGAGCAGACGGACGCAGAACTCCACCGTCTTACTTGCAGTGCCGACCGCAGCGGCTATTTTATCTACCAAAGCACCCGAAAATTCACACTATGAAAGAGTTGTCAATCGTTACCACAATGTATAAATCATCCGTCTTCTTAGATGATTTTGTGGAGCAATGTCGTAAGGCTGTTAGTTCTTTGTCGATTTCCGATTACGAGATAGTGCTTGTGAACGACGGTTCGCCTGACAACTCTTTGCAGACAGCATTAGATATTAAAAAGACCTATCCCGAGATAGTTGTGGTAAACCTGTCTCGGAACTTTGGTCATCATCCCGCATCGCTTGCTGGACTATCTGTGGCGCAGGGTAGTTGGGTATTTACCATAGATTGTGATTTGGAGGTTTCCCCTCTTGTGTTGTGCGACTTTTGGAAACAGCATTTGGACAATGCAACCGTTGACCGTTTCTATGGCGTACAAGATACACGCAAGGGCGGTTTTGTGGAAAAAATGGGCGGGCAGTGGTTCTATACATTGTACAATAAGTTTAGTGAAACTGCTATCCCTCGAAACATACTGACGGAATCATTGATGTCCCACCAAGTTGTCGAAGAGGTGATAAAAATGGGGGATAT
This sequence comes from Leyella stercorea, assembly GCA_963658575.1. Taxonomy (GTDB): domain Bacteria; phylum Bacteroidota; class Bacteroidia; order Bacteroidales; family Paludibacteraceae; genus W0P28-013. The sequence continues at coordinate 9,647 of CAVKQB010000059.1, forward strand.
TAATCTATTCTTGGCTGGTATGTTCAGTTGGGTGGGCTTTGAGCAAGTTCCCATTGTTTGCCATAAAATACAACGCAAAACAAAAAGTACCTACACTTTGCAGAAACGCATTGCATTGAGTTTGCAAGCAATTACTTCTTTCTCTGCTTATCCGTTACGGATATTATTCCATATCGGTGTAATCATTACAACGATTAGTTTTGTGTCAGGGCTTTATTTGATTATTAAGAAATTGATAATGCCGGAGTATATCTTGTCCGGTTATACCTCTATGATAGTTGTCCTTTTGTTTTCTTTGGGTATAATCGTATTGTCAATAGGCATATTGGGCATCTATATAGAACGCCTGTTTTCTCAAACGAAAGGGCGTCAGCGTTTCATTATTAGAAAAGTATATAAGTGAAAAGAGTTTTGATAATAGGAGCGGGCGACTTAGGTCAACAGATAGCACATTACATTACTACGGATAGTAATGAGTATTGTGTTGCAGGCTTTGTAGATGATTGGGGCAAAAAGGGCGATATGGTCGGAGGAAATAGTATTTTAGGCGCGGCTGATGATATAGAAAGACTATATCAACAGAATTGTTTTGATGAATTATTGATAGGTATAGGCTATAAGCATTTTACAGTGAGAAAAGCATTGTTCGAACGCTACAAAGATACTGTTCCTTTTGCGACCTTTGTTCATTCTACTTGTTTTGTAGATAATACCGCTTCGATAGGCAATGGGTGTGTTATTCTACCTAATTGTACGATTGATATGGAGAGTTCCATACACGACAATGTAATGATTTACAGCCACTCTCATATCGGACACAATTCTGTTATTGAGGCTCATACAATAGTAAGTGGGTCTGTTCAAATTTGTGGATTTGCACACATAGATGAACAGTGCTTTATCGGAGCAAGTGCGTGCATAGGCGACCATAAGCATATCATCCATAATACCATAGTAGGCGCAGGTGCAGTTGTTATGAAAGATATAACCGTCCCAAATGGTGTGTATGTGGGAGTTCCTGCTCATTTATTGGAGAAATAGAACTGTATAAGTGTTAGCAATGCCGCATAACCTACTGAAATATGGTGCATTGGTGGGGTTAAACGCCCTCTATGCGTGCGTAACGATATTCACCAAATACGCATCGCAACAGGCGTTTATGTCTTGGGGCTACCTGCTGGCTTTTGCAGGGGCGGTGGGCGTGATGGGCGTGTATGCAGTGCTTTGGCAACAAGTGCTGCAACGCATCGAGCTCAGCACCGCCTATATGTTCAAAGGCACAAGCCTTATCTTTGTCATGCTGTTGGCGTTCGCTCTGTTCGGCGAGCCGATTACCGTGCAGAACATCATTGGAGCGGTGGTAATAGTGGCGGGAATAGGACTGTACGCACGAGAGGACCACAACGAGAACGAGCACGCCGCATAGTATTTTTAGGGAAACAAATATGCTCAAATATAAACCAAATAAACCCATTAAACTCATTAACCCATTAACTAACTCAACCACGCATAAACTTATAAACTCATCAACGCATAAACAAAAACCCATAAACACAAATGTACATCCTTCTTGTCATACTCTCCGTATTTGCGGCGGCATGCGCACAGATACTGCTCAAGCAGGCGGCACGGCAGGGCTATGCCACTTGGTGGCGGCAGTACCTGAACGGGTATGTGGTGGGCGGATATACTATCTTGCTGGGGGCTATGGCACTGAACATCTTTGCCATGAGCCACGGTGTGTTGGTGAAAGAAGTGAGCATCATCGAGTCGCTGAGTTATCTCTTTGTGCCGTTGCTCTCGTTCTGTGTGTTCCGTGAGCGTATCACGTGGCGCAAGATAGGTGCTATCGGCGTAATAATAGTAGGAATCATTATTTTCTTTGTATGAATACAAAAGTAGTTTCAGGCATCTTTTATGGATTGTCCGCTTTGCTAACCGGTATTTTGGCTTTCTTCATTCTGTATCACGCCGGATGGATAATTGGCGATGATGCAATTGTCATCTCCCATACCGGATGGGGGCATTTCTTTAGTCCCGCAGACACGACAAACCCATCCGCAGGGCGGTTCTATCCGTTGGCTTATGTCATTTACAATATACTGCCGATACTCCACCTACATTCTGCTTGTGCGCATTTTGCATTACAAGCATTGGTATTCATAGCATTCTGTATCGTGGCTTTTTGGGTCTGCTATAAGGCGGTAAATCCCGACGAATTGACTTGGCAAAACGGGATATTGATATTCTCTGCGGCTCTTATATGCATAGCTCGTGCCTATAACAACTTTTTGTATGCCTTTTCCACCGTGTGGGTGGACTATGCATTGGTAATCGTGTGGGCACTATGTTGCTATTATGTGCATACACAACAATCTAAGGCGGCGCTCGTTATAGGCCTACTGAGTATTACCTATCTGACCTTTTGCGTGGAAACCAATTTCATATTCCCATTTAGCTATGGCATTATCGGTTTGCTTTTTACATGGAAAAGAACCACAAAATTGGAGAAAACGTATCTGTGGAGTTTAGTGGGTATAGGCATCATATTCTTAGTTCTCTACTTCTTTATATGCTTTTTGCATATAGAATCGGCGTATGACGGCTCACACGGGCAAGAAACCACCCTGCTGGGCAATGCTTTCAAGATGTTTATTGCACAAAAAGTGTTGTGGGTGGTGCTGGTGCTTCTCGGTTGGAGAGCCTATCGCATCTTCGTAAAAAAAGACGCGTTCGAGTTTTGGGATACCATCTTGCTCACAGGATGTGCCTACTGCTGTGGCTGTGCCATTATGAAACTCAACTGGGTATTGTACTACTCTCTGGCGGCAATATTTACGGTGCCGGCGGTAGTTCACTATTTGCGGCAATGGATAGGGGATAAATGGGCATGGCTGGTTATGCTCGCACTGGCAGCATTTATATCGCGCAAGATTCCGGGATATATAGCGGGAAATCAAAACTGCCGAAAAGATACCACCGAGACCATGGAGGTATTAGCGAATCACTATCAGGCAGGAGAGAATTTGTATTGGTATGCGCCGGACTGCAAAAACGGAAACTTCGATTTGATACAGCGAGATTGGCTGCATAAGAGTTTAGAGACTCTATTGGCACGGCAAATAAATAATGAAACCTATCAGTTGCCGACCATTAACTCCTTTGAGAGAGAACCGGGACTATATATTCTGCCGTGCGAGAATAACAGACTGTTACCCGACAGCAACGACACCGTCATTTCGAAGGGAGAAGTGCTAAAAGACGGAGATATGAGAAGTTTCACATTCGTAAAAGTGCAATAACTAAGCCATGAACATTCCATTTAATAAACCGCATTTGACGGGCAAGGAAGCCCATTATATGTATCAAGCCGTATACAACGGCAAGTTGTCCGGAAACGGGGAGTTCACCAAACGCTGTCAGC
>CAVKQB010000060.1:0-12915 GCA_963658575.1 Leyella stercorea
TAGTGTGAAAGTGTGAAAGTGTGAAAGTGTGAAAGTGTGAAAGTGTGAAAGTGTGAAAGTATGAAAGTGTGAAAGTGTGAAAGTTAAAAAGTGTGAAAGTATGAAAGTGTGAAAGTGTGAAAGTTAAAAAGTTAGAAAGTCTATAAAGTGTATAAAGTCTATAAAGTGTTTGGGGTTTAGAGTTCGAGGCCGAGTTGCTGCGAGAGGTCGTTGAAGTCGGCATTTTTCTGGCGCATTTGGGCAAATTTTTCTTCGGGCGTGAAGGCCATCTCCTTGGCCGATGTGTCGTCGATGCGCACGTCGAAATCGACAAAATCGTTGTGCAAGTGTGCCCGCAAGTATGCCAAAATTTGCTGGCGATATTTTTCCAAATCCTTCTGCTGCAACGAGTTAAACACCACGATTTGGTATTTTTCGGGCTGCTGCATGCGTGGCAAAAAGTTGAGCAGCGTGTTGGCCGCGTGTGCATCGTCGTGCAGCGTGTTGGCGCAATTGCGCCACGCTTCGGCAAACTGTGTTTCGTCGAACGGTTCGCGCTGTGTGGCTTTTTGTTCCGATGGCGTTTCGGTCACTGCGGCGGCGGTTTGCGGCTGCTGTTGCGGTGTTCCCGAAAGCGACAGAGTAACCGGCATTTTGCGCGATGGTGCAGGTTGCGGCTGCGGTTGCGATTGCGCTGGCTGCGGCTGTGTCGCTGGTTGTGCCGACTGCGGTTGCGGCTGCTTGGGGGCGGTTGGCGTTGCTGCCAACGGTTTGATTTCCTGCTCTTTCGGCGGTTCAGCAACCGACTGTGCGCCAGTCAGTTGGCAGAGTTTGATAAGCAACAATTCCACCGCCAAGCGTTTGTTGCGGCTTTGCCGATAGTTCAAATCGCACTCGTTGGCAAGGTCGATGGCTTTGTAGAGAAACGGCACGGGAGCGCGTTTGGCTTGTGCCACATATTGGTCGGCGATGGACGCGCCCACCTCGAGCAGCGGTTTTGTTGCTTCGTCGCGACTGACGAGCAAATCGCGGAAATGCGCCGCCAAGCCTGTAACGAAGTGCTGCGCCTCGAATCCTTTGCGCAAAATCTCGTCGAAAGTCAGAAGTGTGTCGGCTACGCGCCCCGACAAAAAGTCGTCGACCAAGCGGAAATAGTAGTCGTAGTCGAGCACGTTCAGATTTTCGATAACGCCCTTGTAGGTGATGTTGCCGCCGCAAAAACTAACCACTTGGTCGAAAATGGAGAGTGCGTCGCGCATGGCGCCGTCGGCTTTTTGTGCGATGACATTCAGTGCCTCTGGCTCGGCCGTAACTCCCTCGTTTTGAGCAACATATTGCAAATGGCGGACGACATCTGGCACACCGATTCGGCTAAAATCGTAGATTTGGCAGCGCGACAAGATGGTTGGGATAATCTTGTGTTTTTCGGTGGTGGCGAGAATGAAAATGGCGTGTGTTGGCGGTTCTTCGAGCGTTTTCAGGAAAGCGTTGAACGCCGCCGCCGACAGCATGTGCACCTCGTCGATGATATAGACGCTGTAACGGCCGATTTGCGGCGGAATGCGCACCTGCTCGACCAGCGAGCGAATGTCGTCCACCGAATTGTTCGACGCGGCATCGAGTTCGTGTATGTTGAACGAGCGTTGTTCGTTGAATCCGCGGCACGATTCGCACGCGTTGCAGGCTTCGCCATCGGCCGTGGGGTGTTCGCAGTTGATGGTTTTGGCAAATATGCGTGCGCAAGTGGTTTTGCCCACGCCGCGCGGCCCACAAAAGAGGTAAGCGTGCGCCAAATGGTTGGTAGCGATGGCATTTTTGAGTGTCGTGGTGAGTGCCTCCTGCCCCACAACCGATTTGAATGTCGCTGGGCGATACTTGCGTGCCGATACGATGTATTGTTCCATAAAATCGAGTCTAATTCTTCGGCAAAGATAATGAATTTTGTCGACAGACAGCGCAACGAACGCATAAGTTTTTTTTTCAGAGCAACACGAAACGCACACAATCATTTTTTTTCGTAACTTTGCGTTTAATATCGCGCCATAGCAAACTATGCGAAAAATTTGGAACAGAATCAGGCCTTTCGTTACCAACAAGTATGCCATCACGCTGCTTGTGTTTGTGGTTTATATCGTTTTTTTCGATTCGAACAGCCTGATTTCCAGAGCAAAATCGCGCACCGAGATTGCCAATTTGGAGAAAGAAATCGAATTTTACAAGCAGCACCTCGAGACCGACAAGGCCAAAATCGATGCGCTCAATTCGAGCCTCGACAACTTGGAAAAGTTTGCTCGCGAAGAGTATCTGATGAAAAACGACAATGAAGAGATATTCATCATCGACGAATAGACCGACCGCCACGCCACACCGCAAGCGACGGGAAGAGGTGCTGCAAGTGCGCGAAAAAGGCACGTTGCTGCCCTTTTTGACCGAAAATCTGAAAGGGCGCAGCCGCAGCACCGTGAAATCGTATTTGGCACACAGGCAAGTGGCCATCAACGGGCGCGTAACCACCGCTTTCGACGCTTTGGTTTGCGCAGGCGATGTGGTGGCCGTGCGCAACGTGGGCGAAGAGGCTCCCAATCCCAACCACCTTGCACGCATCGTGTACGAAGATGGCGACATTTTGGTTGTCGATAAAAAATATGGTGCTGCAAGCGCACAAAACGCACACCGCAAAGGCGAGCAAACCGTAGAGGAAGTGATGACCGAACATGTGCATCGGCAACAAAAAAATGCGCCACTGTGGCTTGTGAACGACCTCGACCGCGAAGTGTCGGGGCTGTTGCTGTTTGCCAAATCGGAAGAAGCCCAAATGCGCCTGCAAAACGAGCGCATTCAGACCAAATATGTGGCGATAACCGAAGGCGAGCCCGCCACGCCCAACGGCCGTTTGACACACTGGCTCACCAACGATTCGAAAACCAAAAAAGTGCTGGCTTCGGCCACCGACAACGGCGGTCAGATGGCGACGACCGACTACAAAATGCTGAAATCGAACGGACGGTTTGCGTTGGTAGAACTGACGGCGCACGACGAACGTCGGCATCAACTGCGCGTGCAACTGGCCGCCAGCGGCACGCCCATCGCCGGCGACAAAAAATACGGAGCGCGCAGCAATCCCATAGGTCGCCTCTGCCTGCACGCACAAACGCTGACGTTTTACCACCCAACGTCGGGCAAACCCACAACTTTCGACACAGGCATTCCAACCTGTTTTCAGTAAAAAAAGAGAAGCGATGCTGCTGGAAAAGATAAACACACCCAACGATTTGAAACGCGTACCGCGCGAAGAACTGCCCACCGTCTGCCGCGAATTGCGGCGGTTCATCATCGACGAATTATCGCACAACCCTGGGCATTTGGGCGCAAGTTTGGGTGTCATCGAACTGACCGTCGCCATTCACTACGTATTCGACACGCCCTACGACCGTGTGGTGTGGGACGTTGGGCATCAAGCCTATGCGCACAAAATACTCACGGGGCGGCGCGAGCAGTTCCACACCAACCGGCAATTTCACGGATTGAGCGGATTTCCATCGCCCAAAGAGAGCGAATACGACGCTTTCGGCACCGGACATTCGTCCACATCGATTTCGGCTGCGCTGGGCATGTCCATCGCTTCGCAACTGCACCACGACAACCGCCAAGTGGTGGCCGTCATCGGCGACGGAGCCATGACGGGCGGGCTTGCTTTCGAAGGGCTGAACAACGCCTCCATCAATCCCAACAACCTGCTCATCATACTCAACGACAACCACATGGCCATCGACCCGATAAAGGGCGGATTGAGCCAATTTCTCGGAAAAATACACACGTCGGCCACCTACAACCGCTGGCGTTACAGCGTCTATCGCCTGCTGAAAACGTTGCACATTATCGACGAAAAGAGCAAAAAGAAAATTCTCCGCTTCAGCAATTCGCTGAAATCGCTCCGCTCGAACACCGACAACAACGTGTTCGAAGGGCTGAACATCAGATACTTCGGCCCCGTCGATGGGCACAACGTGAATTTGCTCGTGAACGTGTTGCAGGAGATAAAAAACTACTCCGGCCCGAAAGTGTTGCACATCATCACCAAAAAAGGCAAGGGCTACAAACCCGCCGAAGAGGCCGTTACCATTTGGCATGCGCCAGGCGAATTCGACCCCAAAACAGGCAAGCGCATCACACATGACAATAGCAACCAACCGCCTCTGTTTCAAGATGTTTTCGGTTACACGCTGCTCGAATTGGCACGCACGAACGACAAAATCGTAGGCATCACACCAGCCATGCCAAGCGGCTGCTCGATGACCTACATGATGCAGGCCATGCCCGACCGTACGTTCGACGTGGGCATAGCCGAAGGACACGCCGTAACATTTTCGGCAGGTTTGGCCAAGGACGGGCTGCTGCCCTTCTGCAACATCTACTCGTCGTTTATGCAGCGCGCCTACGACAATGTGATACACGACGTAGCGCTGCAAAAGCTGAACGTCGTGCTGTGCCTCGACCGTGCCGGCATCGTCGGAAGCGACGGCGCCACGCATCAGGGCGAATTCGATTTGGCCTATTTCCGCTGCATTCCCAACCTGACCATCGCCTCGCCGCTCGACGAACACGAGTTGCGCAATCTGATGTACACGGCACAACTGCCCGACCAAGGGCCGTTCGTCATTCGCTATCCGCGCGGGCGCGGCGTGCTGGTCGATTGGCACAACGAACCGCAAGCCGTAGAAATCGGGCGCGGCCGAAAACTGAAAGATGGCACGCAAGCCGCCGTCATCAGCATCGGACCGATAGGAAACGCCGCCACCAAAGCCATCGAGATGCTCGAAAAAGAGCGCAACGCAAGCATCGCCCACTACGATTTGCGCTTTCTGAAACCGCTTGACACCGACATGTTACACGAAATCGGCAAGCAATTCACGCAGATTTTCACCGTCGAAGATGGCGTGATTGCAGGCGGCATGGGCAGCGCAGTGCTCGAATTTATGGCCGACAACGGCTATTCGCCCAGCGTAACACGGCTCGGTATCGACGACCAATTTGTGGAACACGGCACGCAAGCCGAACTCTACCACATGCTCGGAATCGATGCCAAAGGAATCGCCAAACGCATCGAAGAAAAAATCTTTCCAAAATGAACAATAAATTAACTATTTGATTATCAACTATTTATTTTTTTTGACGCGCTTATTATTCATTCAAAAAAGAAGTTTTTCCCTTTGTGGAATGTCTTAAAACTGAAAAATCATGAAAATTGTGATTGCCGGTGCCGGCGAAGTGGGACATTACGTTGCGAAAATGCTTTCGAGCGAAAACCACGACATCATTTTGATGGACAGCGACGAGGAACGCCTGAAAGACATTCCTGCGGCCTACGACCTGCTCACGCTCACCGGCTCGCCCACATCGATACACGACCTGAAAGAGGCTGGCGTACCCAAAGCCGACCTGTTTGTGGCCGTTACTCCGCACGAAAGCGTGAACATGACCGCCTGCATGCTAGCCACCAATCTCGGAGCGAAAAAGACCATATCGCGCATCGACAACCGCGAATATCTGCTGCCCGAAAACGCCGATTTTTTCAAGCGCATGGGCGTCCATTCGCTCATCTACCCCGAAATGCTGGCTGCGCAAGAGATAGCCAATGTGCTGAAACGCGGCTGGTTGCGCGAATTTCGCACCTTCGGCGACGGCGCACTGGTGCTGGTCGGGCTCAAAGTGCGCGCCAACGCTGCGCTGGTCAACAAGACGTTCAATTCGGGATTTTTTGCGCACAACCACTACCGCATCGTGGCCGTCAAACGCGACAAACGCACCATCATTCCGAGCGGCGGCGACGAAATTTTGGCCAACGACATCGTCTATTTCATCTGCACGCCCGACAACCTCGAATTTGTGCGCGAACAGGCCGGCAAACGGGCGTTCGACGTGAAAAACATCATCGTCATGGGCGGCAGCCGCATCACCATCAACGCCGTGAGAGCCTTGCCCAAGAATGCCAACGTAAAAATTATCGAAGCCGACCGCAACAAATGTCTTGCGCTATCCGAAAAATTGAGTAACGCGCTGATTATCAACGGTGATTGCCGCGATATGGAACTATTGTACGAAGAGGGAATCGAAGATGCCGACGCTTTTTTGGCACTTACCAGCGACTCCGAATCGAACCTGCTCGCCTGCCTCACCGCCAAACGCTTCGGCGTGGACAAAACCGTGGCCGAAGTGGAAAACATCGACTACATCGACTTTGCCGAAAGCCTCGACATCGGCACCGTCATCAACAAAAAACTGATTGCCGCCAGCCACATCTACCAGCGCATGCTCGACGAGGACGTGCTGAACGTTACCTGCCTCACCTATTCCGATGCCGAAGTGGTGGAATTTGTGGTGAAACCGGGCGATAAAATCACACGGAAACGCGTGTGCGACCTCAATCTGCCGTCGAACGTGAACATCGGCGGCATCATTCGCGACGGCAAAGGTGCCATAGTGAACGGCCAAACGGTGATACAGCCCGACGACCATGTGGTGGTATTCTGCATGGCCGACAGCGTGCGCAAAATCGCCGCTTTTTTCAACAACTGATTCCACACGCCCATGACCAAAACGTTCAATCACCGCCAATTTTTCCGGATTTTGGGGTTGCTGCTGCTCATCGAGACGGCGTTTATGCTGGCAGCGGCGTGTGTTGCGCTCTGCTACCGCGAACCCGATGCCGTGCCGCTATTGATGGCCACGGGCATATCGGCATTGGCAGCCATCGGCGGAGTGCTCGTCGGACACAAAGCCGACCACCACATCGGCACACGCGAAGGCTACAGCGTGGTGGCCGTGGTTTGGGTGGTGTTTTCGCTGTTCGGCATGTTGCCGTTTTGGCTGTCGGGCTACATAGCATCGCCCATCGATGCCTTTTTCGAAACCATGTCGGGTTTCACAACCACGGGCGCGACCATTCTCAAAGACATCGAAGCGTTGCCGCACGGGCTGCAACTCTGGCGTTGCGTAACGCAATGGTTGGGCGGCATGGGCATCGTGGTGCTGTCGCTGGCACTGCTGCCATTTTTGGGCGGCGGCATGCAACTCTTCGTGGCCGAAGTGCCAGGCCCGACTTACGACAAACTGCAGCCGCGCCTCAAAAACACGGCTCGGCGACTCTGGGCACTCTACGTCGCACTCACCGCCACCGAGGCACTCTTGCTGAAAATCGGCGGCATGAGCATTTTCGATGCCGTGTGCCACGCCTTCACCACCATGGGTTCGGGCGGCTACTCCACCAAACAGGCGAGCATCGCGCACTGGTCGTCGCCGTTCATTCACTACACCATCATCATTTTCATGCTGATTACCAGCATCAACTATGTGCTGCTCTATTGGGCTATCGTCAAGCGGCAATTCGGGCGATTTTGGAAAGACGAAGAGTTGCGTACATTCCTGACAATCACCGCAGTAGCGACCATCGCCATCACGTTTGGTTTGGGTTGCACGCACGCCTCGCCCGACGATGGTTTCGAGCCGATTTTCCGCAAAAGTCTGTTCCAAGTCAGTTCCATTTTTTCCACAACAGGCTTTGCTACAAGCGATTACACTCATTGGCTGCCCATTTTGCAATTTGTTCTCGTCCTGCTGATGTTCAGCGGCGGCACGGCGGGTTCTACCAGCGGCGGCATGAAAGTGGTGCGTCTGTTGCTGCTCGCCAAAAACGGCTACTACGAAATGAAACGGCTCATTCACCCCAAAGCCGTCCTGCCCGTGCGCATCAATGGGCGTGTGGTGCCCGAAAAAACCATCAACAGCATACACGCATTCATCATCATCTATGTGGCACTGATTATCGGCGGCACGGGCGTCGTGGCGTTGTCGGGACTGTCGCTTCACGAGTCGTTTGGCGCAGTGTTGGCGTGCATCAGCAATGTCGGCCCTGCCTTCGGCGCGCTCGGTCCCATGGGCGACTATGCCGCGCTGCCCGATTTCGTGAAACTGTTTCTCGCATTCATCATGCTGGTCGGGCGTTTGGAGATTTTCACCGTACTCATACTTTTCTCGCCCGGATTTTGGAAAAAATAAAGGGAACAGCGTTTGGCCATTCCCTTTTGTTATTCGAAAAGTTCGTTTTTCAGCCGAAAAGCGTGCGAAACGCCTCCTCGACCTTGCGTGCGCCAATCACCTCGATGCGCCAATTCGTTTTGGCCAACTGTTGGCGGTTAAATTCGGGAACGATTATCTTTTTGAAACCCAACTTTTGCGCCTCGGCAATGCGCTGCTCCACCCGATTCACAGGGCGAATTTCGCCCGAAAGTCCGACCTCGCCGGTAACGCAAATCGTGTTGTCGACCGTCATGTCCAAATTCGACGAAAGCACCGCCACCAGCACCGCCAAATCCACGGCAGGGTCGCTCACGCGCAAGCCGCCGGCAATGTTCAGAAAAACGTCTTTCTGCATCAATTTGAAACCAGCACGCTTTTCGAGCACGGCCAGCAACATATTCATGCGCCGAATGTCGAAACCAGTGGCCGAGCGTTGCGGAGTGCCGTATGCTGCAGTGCTCACAAGTGCCTGAACCTCAATCAGAAACGGCCGCACGCCCTCGATCATGGCTGCGATGGCAATGCCGCTCAAACCGTCGTTGTTGCGCGTGAGCAGCAGTTCCGACGGATTCGACACCTCGCGCAAACCGCTCTGTTGCATCTCGAAAATTGCAATCTCGTCGGTGCTACCAAAACGGTTTTTGTTGGCGCGCAAAATGCGGTACAAATAGTGGCGGTCGCCCTCGAACTGCAGCACCGTATCGACGATGTGTTCCAAAATTTTCGGTCCTGCGATGCTGCCCTCCTTCGTGATGTGGCCGATGAGCAGCACGGGAATGGCCGTCTCTTTGGCAAATTTGAGCAACGCCGCCGAACATTCGCGCACTTGCGAAATGCTCCCTGGCGACGATTCCGCCGCATCGGTCGAGATGGTCTGAATGGAATCGACCACCACCACGTCGGGCGACACGTCGCGTATGTGTTCGAATATGCGCTCCAACGACGTTTCGCTCACGATGTAGCACTCGCTCTCCATCTTACCAACACGCTCGGCACGCATTTTCAGTTGGTTCACGCTCTCTTCGCCCGATACGTACAGAATTTTCTTACCCGCCATGCGCAAAGCCACCTGCAGCACCAGCGTACTTTTGCCGATACCCGGCTCGCCGCCAATCAGCACCAACGACCCCGGCACAAGACCGCCGCCAAGCACACGGTTCAACTCGGCATTGTGCGTATCGATGCGCATTTCGGCATGCGCCTCTACCTCGTCCACACGCACAGGGCGACTGCCGTTGGTGTTCACAAAACCGTGCGCCACCACTTTGGGCGTGGTAACTTTTTGCACTTTCTGTTCCACAAACGAGTTCCACGCGCCACACGCCGGACAACGCCCGTAAGCCTTCGGATAGTCGGCACCGCACTCCTTGCAAAAATAGACGATTTTCTCTTTCATGTTCTTATTTTTAGTCGCACAATGTGAGCCGCAAGCCACAAGAACGGTTAATCGCGCGAAGATTAAAAAGTCTTACGACTTGTATCTTGCCACTTGCTACTAAATGTCATGCAAATGTACAAAAAAAGTTCCGCCGTCCAAAACTTGGGCAGCGGAACCGCTTATCGTTACTGTCGGTCGAACGGTTTATTTCTGGCCGAAGTAGAAGGTCATGTAGAGGTTGGCACCGATATTTTGCGTACCAAATACGAAATTGCTCGATTTCGGGGCTTTCAGGTCGGTGTAGTTTTCTACCTGACTTGTCAGCGTGTTGTAGCCTTCGTATTCCACATACTTATTGGGTGTCCATGTGTAGAGCAAGGCGAGATTGACCTCGGCACCCAGCGCAATTTTCGGAGCAACAAAGAATTCGACGCCTACGCTACCGGCCAAACCAATGGTGTGCGTGCCATCGCCCGTGTAGTCGTTGAGTTTGCGCGCATTCGGCATGGCCGTGTTGAGGCTTTCCCAAGTGTCGAACGCACAACTCGGTCTTTGGTTTATGTCGGTGATGGCGTTGCCGTAGGTGTATTTCGAGTTTTGCGTGTAGAACGCATACAGTGCGCTACCGCTGAACACGCCTTGTACGCGGCGTTGTCCTACACGGTACTCGATGCCCAGCGACAGGCTGCCGCCCGTACGCGAGAATTTGTGCGCATCTGTTACCTTGTCGCGCGACAGCGGGTCGGCTACCACGGCGGCATCGTCGATGACATACTCCTGATTCTTGGTGCGATTGAGCAGCAAACCAGCATTGAAACGCAGGCCAAGATTGTCTCTAAACATATACTTGCCCTGAATGGAAACCAACGGGAATGGCGAGCCAACGCTCTCTACATCAGGATTCCACAGCAAGCCCGAACCGCCTATCGCCGTATTGTCGATAGAAGCGTCGGTGCTGTTGTTGAACATTTTGCCCACAAAGTTGGTGAATGGGTTCAGATTGAAGCCGATGGCAAACTCGCCCGCTTCGGGCAGGTAACTACCTTTTTCTGCCGTCGCCGCTTCTTGGGCAAATGCCGGCAAAGCCAACATCGCCACCAAAAGGCAACTTACTATTTTTTTCATGCTCATAGTTCGTTTAATCTGTTACGACAAAATTGTCCGCACACCTCAATTGAGAGTGGGTTCCAGTTGTATGTTGCACTCTGCCAACCATTGGCTTTTCAGTGTTACCTCCGGATAATCATAGGGGGTATAAAGACGCGAGGTCTCTGTAGTCCGGCCGAAAGTGGTTTGTTCGGCGTAGTTAGCATAGAATGGCATCACCACTACTTTAGCCGTGATAGCGTCTACGCCAGCAGGAACTTCGAACGCATAATTTCCATCGACATCGGTTTGCGTGGTGTACTGTTTCACGCCTTTGGCAGCATCGTCGAACTGACTGCAGTCGATTTCGAGGGCAACAACGATACCGTCTTTCGTTGCCTCAGAGCCTCTTACGCCAGCATCGTAGGTTATCTTACCTTGTACTTTAGCCACGCCCGACAGGCTATCCAACGTGAGCTGGCTCTGTTCTTTTTTTGCAGCCTACCAATGCCAAAACGGCCAACATGGCAGACCCGAATAAAATTTTCTTCATGGTTGAAAAAATTTTTTTGTTAATAAAAATAAGAAATTGTTAAAGTTTTTGCAAAGATACCACTTATAAACAAACCAGCCAAACGAAGCCAAAATAAAAAGCACAAAACACTGATTGTCAAAACAAAACAACGCTTAAAAACTGAAAGAAAGGCGCGATAAATCCCGCCATAAGTACTGCAAACAACCGTATAAAAGTACGAATTTTTCGTACAAAACGCCCAAAATAGCAAAAACAAGCGCAAAAAATACGCTTTGCAACACACTTTTTTTACAAAAAATTGGAAAACATTTTGCATATCCAAAAAAAAGCCGTACCTTTGCACCGCTTTTCGGAAAGTTGCCGGAGTGGTCGATCGGGCCGCACTCGAAATGCGGTGAACGGGTAACTGTTCCGGGGGTTCGAATCCCTCACTTTCCGCAAAAAACGAAGCGAATCCAATACGGGTTCGCTCTGTTTTTTTTATGCCGCCGCCAAACAATAATCAAAAAGCGGTGGAGAGTTCACCGCAAATATAAGAGATAATTTGACACGACGACTCAATTTCGATTACTCGAAATTGAGCGTGATGGTGAGCATGCGCGATGTCAGTTTGCTAATGGCCAGCGTAAATTTGTCGTCGGTCGGGGCGAGCGCATCGTTTTGGCGCGCCTCCCACGGCTCCAACACATTGTTGAAACCAATCGAATACTTGATTTCGGGCGACAGGCGAAAATATCTGAGGTAGATGGTGCAACCGCCGCCGAACTCCACGAAATAGTCGAGCATTTTCAGCAGAACGGGCTGCTGGCGGTCGCGCCCAAGGTCGAACATCAGACCGCCGCCGCACAACAGATAGGGGCGGGCGTTGCGTATGCGCGGCCCGTTGAATTTGATGTAGGCTGGCACCGAAATCATGGTCGATTTGATGCTGGTGGTCAGAATTTCGTCGTCCACATTGTTGGAATAGTAGATGGTGCGGTCGGCCAGATGAAACGCCGGCACAAGCCTGAAATTGAAGTAGTTGCCCATGCGCACATCGCCAATGACGCCCACCGTGAAGCCCGGCATCAACAGCGACACATCGGCATTGTACACCTTGCCATCGATGACTTTGCCGCTCTGCGTGAAGCCAAAATCCATGAAATTCATGCCAAGCGTGAAGCCAAAATGTATGGTTTTGTAGTCCACCATCGGCAGGTTGTCCTGCGCATGCGTAGCGACGGCGCACGCCAAGGTCAGCACTATGAACGACAATTTTTTCACTCTATTTTTGAAAACGGCGAAACGCTTTTTTTATTGTAGTGGCGGGCAAAACAGAAAAAGGCCGCGCCTCGTTACAAAGGGCGACCTTGTCTTTTCCCGAAGGCTCGAAAACATCAAGCGGGGTGGATTGCCTCCGATGGGCAGACGCTTGCGCAAGTGCCGCAGTCGGTGCAGATATCGGGATTGATGGAATAAACATCGCCTTCCGAAATAGCCTCTACTGGACATTCACTGATGCAAGTGCCGCACGCAACGCATTCGTCGGCAGAAATTACATGTGCCATAGTTGTTGTTTTTTTGTAGTTAATTAGCAGTGCAAAGATACGATTTTTTTTGCGAAAAAAGTTTTTACGCAGATTTTTTTTAGTTTGAAAGTGAGAAATTAGTGAGTAGTGAGTAGTGAGTAGTGAGTAGTGATTTTTTGAGATTAAGGGTTTCGGTTACCGACAATTTGAAATTTGAAATTTTTTCTTGCGACTTGCTACTTGTGTCTTGTTACTGAAAATTTGCAGATTTGGTTATTTGGTTATTTGGTTATTTGCGATTTGAAAATTGATTAAATAATTGGAAATTAGATAATTGAATAATTAAAAAGTCT
>CAVKQB010000061.1:0-12701 GCA_963658575.1 Leyella stercorea
TAACCAAATAACCAAATAACCAAATAACCAAATAACCAAATAACCAAATAACCAACAACTTTATACACTTTTCACTTTATAGACTTTACAGACTTTATAAACTTTCACACTTTCACACTTTCACACCTTCACACCTTATAAACTTTACAAACTTTATACACGTTTCACTTTATAGACTTTACAGACTTTATAAACTTTACAGACTTTATAAACTTTCACACTTTCACACTTTCACACTTTCACACTTTCACACTTTCACACCTTCACACCTTCACACCTTCACACCTTCACACCTTCACACCTTCACACTTTATAAACTTTATAGACTTTTCACTTTACAAACTTTATAACTCAATCATGAAAATTCTAATTTCTGGAGGAGGCACTGGCGGACACATTTTTCCCGCTGTGAGCATTGCCAATGCGTTGCGCGAGGCACAACCCGATTGCGAAATTCTGTTTGTGGGCGCGCTCGGCCGCATGGAGATGGAGCGCGTGCCAGCCGCTGGCTACAAAATCGTGGGCTTGCCCGTGCGCGGCTTCGACCGCAAAAATCCGCTGAAAAACATCGCTGTGCTGTGCGACCTGCTCAAAAGTATGCACCAAGTGCGCCGCGTCATCAAGGAGTTTCGTCCCGATGTGGCGGTGGGCGTGGGCGGATATGCCAGCGGCGCAGCCATGAAAGTGGCGGCACGCATGGGCATTCCCGTGCTGCTTCAGGAACAGAACGGATTTGCTGGCGTAACCAACAAACTGCTGAAAAACGATGCCGCCAAAATCTGCGTGGCATACGAAGGCATGGAACGCTTTTTCCCCGCCGACAAAATCATTCTCACAGGCAATCCGGTGCGCCAAAACCTGCTGAACGGCACCAAAGAGGAGGCCTACAAGGAGTTTGGCTTCGCGCCCGACCGCAAAACGCTGCTCATCATCGGCGGAAGCCTCGGCGCACGCACCATCAACAACAGCGTGAAGGCGCACCTCGCCCAGCTGGCCGATAGCGGCATTCAGGTGCTGTGGCAGACCGGCAAATTCTACATCGACGATTGCCGCCGCGCCGCCGCGCCGTTTGCCAATCCGCGCTTGATAGTTACCGATTTCGTGAGTCGTATGGATTTGGCTTATGCCATGGCCGATTTGGTCGTTTCGCGTGCCGGAGCGAGCAGCATTTCGGAACTCTGCCTGCTGGGCAAGCCGAGCATTTTGGTGCCGTCGCCCAACGTGGCCGAAGACCACCAGACGCACAACGCCATGGCGTTGGTCGACAAGCAGGCCGCCGTGCTGGTGAAAGATGCTGATGCGCAAAACGATTTGATAGCCACCGCCTTACGCCTGATAAACGACGACACGCGTCTCGCCGAACTTGCCACCAATGTCTCGGCCTTGGCACAGCGCGATTCTGCCCGCCGCATTGCCGACGAGGTATTGAAATTGGCAGCAAAATGATATACACTGTATAAACATTGTATGTACGTTGTATAAACAAATCGAGAGGAATAAAAGAAAAATTTGCATAATAAGATGTACGATCGTTTTGGGGAAATGGGAATTCCGTTGCCGTCGGTAGAAGATCCGTTGGCACGCTATGGCTTCATATCTTCTCCAATGAATTATATCGGAGGAAAATATAAATTATTGCCGCAGATATTGCCGTTGTTTCCGAGAGATATTGATACATTTGTTGATTTATTCTGTGGCGGTTGTAATGTTGGAATAAATGCAACGGCAAAAAAAATTATTTTTAATGATAATCTCATTTTTTTGATTGATTTATACAAGTCGTTCCAACGATTGAGCAATGAAAGAGTGTTTGAACACATCGAGAATCAAATTAAACGCTTTGATTTGTCGATAACGAACGACGAAGGGTACAAACAATTGCGCACGCTATATAACACAGATAGAAATCCGTTGGATTTGTTTGTGCTTGTGGCATATTCTTTCAATCATCAAATCAGATTTAATAACTCACACGAATTTAACAATCCTTTTGGGCGCGATAGGAGCAGTTTTAATCCAAAAATGCAAAGTAACTTGATAAACTTTTTGAATGTTTTGCACTCAAAAAATATTGAGTTTCTAGGTAAAAATTTTGATGAGTTTGACTTTTCTCTTCTCACAGAAAACGATTTTGTCTATTGCGACCCGCCATATCTGATAACTACAGGCACATACAACGACGGGAAACGAGGCTTCACTGGTTGGAGCGAAAAAGAAGAAAAAAAATTGTTAATTTTACTTTCCAATTTGAATGAGCGAAATATCAAATTTGGATTGTCGAATGTACTTGTTCATAAAGGTAAAACAAACTCTATTCTATTGAAATGGGTTCAAGAAAAAGATTTTTGTGTAACGCACATCGATAAAAATTATTCGAACTCGAATTATCATACCATCGACAGAGATACAAATGCCACCGACGAGGTTTTAATCACAAATTATGTCCCAGTTAAACCGCAATTAACGCTCGATTTTTAAGATGCGATACATTGGAAACAAGGAAAATATTATCGACAAAATTTACCAATTTCTATTGGCAAATGGCGTTGTTGGAGAATCATTTTTCGATTTTTTTTCTGGTACTACCAACGTCGCCCGTTTTTATAAAAGTTTGGGTTATACGATATTTTCGTCCGATATAATGTACCTTTCGTATTGTCTGCAAAAAGCCTATATCGAGAATAATGATGAGCCAAAGTTTGAAAAGTTAATTCCGATTGTTTCGCAATCGAAAATGAATAATACTCTTTTTGTAACTCCATTGGATTTGGTTGTAGATTATCTCGATAAGATTCCCGATGTTCGAGGATTTATCTATGATAACTATACGCCAGAGGGAACGAAAAACTTGCCGCAACCGCGAATGTACTTTAGTACCGAAAATGGATTGAGAATCGATGCTATACGACAACAAATTGAAAAATGGAAAGACGATGGATTGCTGACAGATAGCGAGTATTACATACTTCTTACTTGCCTGATAGAGACAGTGTCGTTCTATGCCAATGTGGCTGGTGTTTATGCCGCCTTTTATAAAAAATGGGATCCACGCGCCATGAAAAGGCTCGAAATGCGGACTATAAAAATTTGCAGCAACAACAAAACAAATTGTGTCTATAATTGTAATAGTTTGGATTTGGCCGAAAAGATAGATGTCGACATCTTGTACCTCGACCCTCCATATAACAATCGCCAATACTTGCCGAATTATCATCTGCTCGAAACGATTGCACGATATGATAGACCTGCGATAAGTGGTGTAACGGGCATGAGGCAATACAACGGACAAAAATCTTCGTTTTGCAACGTCAAGACTGCGTTACACGATTTGGATTTAGTTGCTCGAAAAGCACGTTACAAGTATTTTGTATTGAGCTACAATTCCGAGGGAATAATGCCTCAAAATGAAATTATTGATACTCTTTCGCAATATGGCGAGGTGAGGTTAGAACAATTCCAATATGCGCGGTTCAAAAGCAATAATAACGGGCTCTCACAAACTAAAAAACATGTATTCGAACAACTTTATATTTTGACCAAATGAGTGCAGATAGAAAAAATATCTGGATTTTAACAGAAGAACGGCCTAAAAAGGTGGTTCTTGAACAAATTTTTGCCTATTTTGCCCAAGATCAAAAGTGTGGTTTCTTCGGCGATAGCATTCGCATATTACCACTACTCGACAAAAATAAGTGCTTCGATTTTACTTACGAGGTTATTGGCTTTACATGCGCAAAAGTTAATCGCATTTTTCTGAAAACAGTTTCTGGTTCGTCAAGTTTTACAGATTTTTTGGTTTTTTATCAAGACAAGCAGCCAAATGTTCACGATGTTCCCATTTATGCGATAGAAGAGACTAAAACCGATGACAAAGAAAGTCGGAATACGGGCGTTTTTCAGCGTTGCTCGAAGTTTGTTTTTATTCAGAATTATTATCCATCTGCTCAAAAAATAATGCTCTATGCTTTGCAGGTAGGACAGAAAGAAAGGCCATCGGCGACCTATGTGTTTGGAACGCGCCTATTGCTCACTTTGGGCGTGATAATTCTTGGCAAACAACTCGACTCTAAAATTTTTAGACCGTTCGAAACCATCGATGAAATAATTGAATGCAAAAACTCGATGCGCCGTCCTCCTATTGGCAATGTGCCAATTCTTCTCAAAAAAACGGTAACAAAAATCCAAATATCAGGTCGCCTTTATAAAAATAATTCTCTCGCACACGACCCCAACATTGGAGCATTGACCATCTTGGCAGCGGTTTTGCGAAAACTTGGTTGGAAAAAAGAGATTGAGATAACCCAACACGGACTTTTGCAATCTCATGTTGGTGCAACAAACAAATTTGTGCAAATTGCCAACCAACTGAATGTAAAATTGCAAGGATTGACTATTCCCAATGCCGTGCTTCCTACCAATTATTGGCACTACGATGTTACGGGTGAAAAATTAGGCACAATTTTCATTCATATTGTAGTCGAAAATTTTACGGAAAGTTATTCCGTGTTCGAAAATCACGCTGGCTGCGAAAAAGGCTATTTTATGACCGCCGATGGTAAACACATACCGCTTGCGAAATATACTGATAGAACCGCTTATAAGGCAGGTGATAAAGATAAAATTGTTTCAATCCCAGATTTGGTCTTGCTTGATATAAAGGAATCCGAAGCCATTACAATAGAGGGCAAAAAATATGCATTTCGTCAAAAAGGGATATGCGAACTTGCAGGATACGATGCTTTCGAACAGATGTATTTGAAAAAGTATTATCCCAATTTTAAGGTTGTTCGTACTGTCGTTTTGTATGGCAGCCACGAACAAAAAATCGCTGAAGTGCAAGTTGGATTTTTGCTGAATGCCGATGGAAAACTTGTACTTGGAGTGAAAGCACCAAAACTTTTCAAAAGGGCGATAGAAAATTTACTCGATTTTTGGGCATAAGAGCAAAACGACAATTTGTATATACATTCGCATATAAAATAGCATAAAATGCAGTACAAAAATTTTTATTTTCTGGGTATTGGCGGCATTGGCATGAGCGCGATTGCACGCTATTTCAAGGCAAAAGGCTACGCCGTGGCCGGCTACGACCGCACGCGCAGCGAACTCTGTCGCGAGTTGGAGGCCGAGGGCATCGCCATACACTACACCGACGATGTGGCGCAAATCGCTCCCGATTTTCTGCACAAAGAATCGACGCTGGTGGTCTATACGCCCGCCATTCCAGCCGAACACAGCGAATTGGTCTATTTTCGGCAAAACGGTTTCACCGTTCAGAAACGGGCGCAGGTGTTGGGCGAGGTTACGCGCCTCGAACGCGGCCTGTGCGTGGCTGGCACGCATGGCAAAACCACCACTTCGACCATGCTGGCGCACCTGCTCAAACAGAGCCACGTCGATTGCAATGCTTTTCTCGGCGGCATCTCCAAAAATTACACGAGCAATCTGCTGCTCTCCGATACGAGCGATTTGGTGGTCATCGAGGCCGACGAGTTCGACCGTTCGTTCCATCACCTCACGCCCTACATGGCGGTGGTTACGGCTGTCGATGCCGACCATCTCGACATCTACGGCACGCACGAGGCCTATCTCGAAAGTTTTGCGCACTTCACGTCGCTTATCGTCGAGGGCGGCTGCCTGCTGATGAAAAAAGGCATCGCTTTGCAGCCGCGTTTGGGGCAAAACGTGCGGCTCTACACCTATTCTGCCACCGAAATGGCCGATTTTTACGCCGAAAACGTGCGCATCGGTCATGGCACGATTGTGTTCGATTTTGTTACGCCTACCGAAACGGTTCGCGACATCGAATTGGGTGTGCCAGTGCTGGTGAATATCGAAAATGGCGTGGCGGCGATGGCCGTGGCGTGGCTCAATGGCGTAACAGCCGACGAATTGCGCAGCGGCATGAAGTCGTACGCAGGCATTCGCCGCCGGTTCGAGACGTGGCTCAAAACCGACCGCCTGACCATCATCGACGATTATGCGCATCACCCTGTGGAGTTGGAGTCGAGCATCAAATCGGTGAAGGCGTTGTATGCCGACAAAAAGGTGCTTGGTGTGTTTCAGCCGCACCTCTACACACGCACACGCGACTTTCACAGCGCGTTTGCCGCCGCTCTGTCGCACCTCGACGAGGCGGTTTTGGTCGAACTCTATCCAGCGCGCGAGCAACCCATTCCGGGCATCTCGTCGAAAACGATTTACGACGAGGTAACCTGCCCGAAACATCTGACTACCAAGGCCGAACTGATTGATTTTCTGAAAACGCAACGTTTCGATGTGCTGCTCACGCTTGGCGCGGGCGACCTCGATACGATGCTTCCGCAGATTGTCGATGCTTTGAAATGATTTTTCGCTCATGAAATGGCTTCGTAACATACTGATAATCATTTGCATAGTTGCATTGGCTGCCTATTTGATTTGCGCGGTGGTGTTTGTGTCGCCGCTGGTCGATGGGCATATTTGTCAGCGTGTCGAAGCGCGCATACTCGATAGCGACGAGTTGGGTTTTATCGACGAAAAGGACATCGTGGCGCAGTTGGGACGTGCGCACCAAAAGTATATTGGCGTGCCTTTTTCCGACATCGATTGCCAGCAGGTCGAGGTCGAGATAGCAAAAAATCCGTTTGTCGGGCGTGTGGCTTGCTACTACACGTCGTCGGGGGCTTTGCGGATTGATGTGCGGCAGCGTCGCCCGAAATTCCGCGTGATGACACCCTACGGCAACTATTACATCGACGACACACGCCACCGAATGCCCACCTCGACGCGCTTCAGCGTGTATGTGCCTGTGGTTACGGGCTTTGTGGACGAGGCGTTTTTGTGCGGCGCGCTCTACGATTTTATCGAGAAAATTGGCGACGACGATTTTTGGTCGAATCAAATCACGCAAATCCGCATTTTTCCGAACTACGAATTGGCTTTGACACCGCGCATTGGCAACCACACCATTCGTTTGGGCACGCTCGACAACGCCGACGAAAAACTGGAAAAAATGCGCACGTTCTACCGCAAAGGGTTGCCGTATGTCGGCTGGAACCGCTATAGCGTAATCGACTTACGCTACCGCAATCAGGTGGTTTGCACCAAAAGGCAAAATTAGTTTTAGTAGCAAGATACAAGTAGCAAGACAATTAGAACAAAGAACAAAGAGCAAAGACTTTTTAATTATTCAATTATCTAATTTCCAATTATTTAATCAATTTCAGACTGATAATTTAGTAGCAAGATATGAGTAGCAAGTCGCAAGAAAAAGGTGAGAGGTTATAGGTGAGAGAGTAAAGAACATAGAACAAAGAACAAAGACTTTTTAATTATTCAATTATCTAATTTCCAATTATTTAATCAATTTCAGATTTCAGATTTCAAATTTCAGATTGTCGAATCAGTCAAATAACCAAATAATCAAATAATCAAATAACCCAATAACCAAATAATCAAATAATCAGAAACTTAGAAACAACGAGAAACGTGCGAAGCACGAGAAACAATTTTCAAATCTTCAAACTTAAATACCGCGCACAGCGCAAAAAAACAATCGAGATATGGATAAAATCATTGTCGCCGTCGAAGTGGGGCAGACCAAATTGGCTGCCATGGCCGCCAGCAAAACGCCCGACGGCAAACTGAAATTGTTGGCTTTGGAAACCGACCAAACGCCGAAAGGAGCCGTTTGCAACGGACTGATTGTCAGCCCGAACGATGTGGCCGGAAAACTGAGCCGAATGCTGAAATTGCTTGCCAACCGTCTGGGCGCATCGATGCGCATCGCCCGATTTTACGCGGGGCTCAATTGCCGTTCGCTTACCACTGTTCGGCTGAGCGTGCCGCGCGTGCTGACTCCGTCCGAAACAATTTCGCTCGAACTTTTGCAGCAAATGCGCATGGAAGCACTTGCGCAACTGCCCGCCAATTGCGAGTCGCTGGGCATTTTGTCGGAAAACTATGCGCTCGATGGCGACGAAATCGACAGCCCGCTCGGTGCGACTGGAGCCCACTTGCTTGGCACGTTTGCTGTGGCCTGCGCCCAACCCGATTGCGCCAGCACGATTGACCGTTGTGCCGAGTTGATGAACAACTACGATTTGCAGGGCTGTCTGCTCGCTCCGCAGGCCGTGGCTGCTGCCATTGCGCCGCAAGCCGACCGCGAAGCGGGTTGCGCCGTCGTCGATTTTGGAGCGGGCTGCACTTCGGTGGCCGTCTATCGCGGTAGCGTGTTGTTGCACGAAGCCGTCGTGCCATTGGGTGGCAAGCATATCACCGCCGATTTGATGTCGCTCGACCTTTCCGAAAAGGAGGCCGAAAGTCTGAAACCGCTTTTGGGCAAGAAATATGGCGCAAAAACCTCCAAAAATGAACGACTGAAATTCCCTGCCGATGCCGATGGACACGAACGCGCGTTCGATGTAGAGCAGATTTTGCAGGTTTGCAGAACGCGTTTCGACGAAATTGTTGCGTACGCCATGCAACAGGTTCGTGCAGCGGCCAATCCCGACGAATTGCCAGCGGGACTCATCATCACGGGCGGGCTTGCGCAGATGGAACACGCCGCCGACATGGTGGCCGAAACCGCCAAAATGCCAGCGCGCATCGGGTCGTATGCCGAGCATATCGCTGCCGATTCCGCCGAATCGTGCGCAAAAGCCTCGGCGCAGTTGGTGGGCATTCTGCTTGCCGCCGACGAAAATTGCGTGGAAGAGCAAAAACTCGACGAAAAACCAGAGAAAAAGTCCAAAGCGGGCATTTTCACCTCATTGCGCAAGGGGCTCGACAGCCTTTTCTCCGACGAAAATTGAAAAAATTAGGAACAATAACAAAACGAAAACGATATGGAACTTGACACTTGTTTCGATGCTACCGATTTGTCGGCTACGTTGGCCAACAACGCCTCTATCATCAAGGTTGTGGGCGTGGGTGGCGGTGGCGGCAACGCCGTCAACCACATGTTCAATTGTGGCATCAAAGACGTAACGTTTGTGGTGTGCAACACCGACCAGCAAGCGTTGACACATTCGCCCGTGCCGCAGCAGATTATTTTGGGCGACGACGGACTTGGCGCAGGCGGTCGCCCCGAAAACGCTGCCGCTGCCGTGAACAAATCGCTCACAAAAATAGAAAAAATGCTGACCGACACGCCCACGAAAATGGTGTTTATCACCGCAGGCATGGGCGGCGGCACAGGCACCGGCGCAGCGCCCATCATTGCCAAAGTGGCGCACGATTTGGGCATTCTCACCGTGGGCGTCGTAACCATTCCGTATGCCTTCGAGGGCAAACTGAAAATCAACCAAGCCCTGCGCGGCGTGCTCGAAATGAGCAAAAATGTCGATGCCATTTTGGTGGTGAACAACGAAAAATTGTGCGAAATCTATCCCGATCTCGACATGCTTCACTCGTTCGAAGTGGCCGACGATGTGCTGGCAATCGCCGTCAAAAGCATTGCCGAAATCATCACCAAACACGGCTATATGAACGTCGATTTTGCCGATGTCAATACGATAATGAAAAACAGCGGCATCGCCATTATGAACATCGGTGTGGGCGAAGGCGAAAACCGCGTGATGGACGCCATCAACAACGCCCTGAAATCGCCTCTGCTCGAAAATACCGACGTGCGCAACTCAAAACGCATTCTGATGAACATCAGTTGCTCGAGCGAAAAGGGAATTCTTGGGCGCGAAGTAACGCAGGTGCGCGAGTTCATGGAACAGATGATAGACGACGTGAACGTGATAACGGGCGTTTCGTTCGACGATTCGCTGGACGACAAGGTGAAAATCACCATCATCGCCACAGGATTCACCTCGGAGGCACTGCCAAAACCCATCGCCACAAAATCGGCCGACGGCAACACCACCGACGAAGAGAAAAAACGCGAAAATGCAGAAATTGCCCGCTCGCGCAGCGAGTATTACAGCAACGGCGTGCCCGGCGAAAACAAAAACGCCACGCCCACGCTGCCCGATTTGAACGACGACGATGTGCTGGCCGAAATTCAGAATGTGCCGACTTATCAACGTTTGCAAAGAGTGTAAATAATTAAATATCAAGCAGTTATGAATCTATTTGACCAAATCAGCGACGACATCAAAAAGGCGATGTTGGCGCGCAACCATGCAGAACTCGATGCGCTGCGTGGCATCAAAAAGGAATTTCTCGAAGCCAAGACAGCCAAAGGCAGCAACGGCGAACTGACCGACGATGCCGCCCTGAAAATTCTGCAAAAAATGGCGAAGCAGGGCAAAGATGCCGCCGCCATCTTTGTGGAGCAGAAGCGGCAGGACTTGGCCGACGAGTATCTGGCGCAGGTGGCCGTTTACGAACGCTATCTGCCGAAACCGATGGACGCTACCGAACTCGAAGCCGCCGTGCGTGCCATCATCGAACAGGTGGGCGCAAAAACGCAGCAAGAGATGGGCAAGGTGATGGGCGTAGCCTCGAAACAGTTGGCCGGCAAAGCCGACGGCCGCTCCATTTCGGAGGCGGTGAAACGCATCTTGGCATCGCTCTGAACGCTGGAGCACAAAAAAAGCGGAGGCGGACAAATTTTGTCCGTCTCCGCTTGTGTTAAGCCACGCACATTAGCCGATTTCGATGGTGCGCTGCGCTTTTTTAATCTCTTTGTCCGAGAGTTTCGGCAATTCGATTTTCAAAACGCCGTTTCCCATTGTGGCTTTGATTTTCTCTTTGTCCACGTTGTCGGGCAGAATCATGGTCTGCTCAAACTTCGAGTAGGCAAATTCGCGGCGCAGGTACAACACGTCCTTCTCGTTCTCCTCGTGTTCTTCCTTCTTCTCGAGCGATATGATGAGGTTGTTGTCCTCGTCGATGCGCACGCTGAAATCTTTTTTGTCCATGCCTGGTGCGGCAACCTCGACGGCGTATGCCTTTTCGGTCTCCTTCACGTTGATGGCTGGCGTGGTTGTGTTGGCGCGCGTCATAAATTCATTGTCGAACAGGTCGCTGAAAATCGACGGTAGCCAGTTGTTTTGGTTTCTTCTTACAAGTGTCATAGTTGTATCCTCCAATTATTTGTTTGTTTTTTTGTTCTTTTTTCGGGGTCTTTCTCGACCTCGTTCGCCTAATAACTTGCAAATGGTATGCCACACCCGAAAATACCAATTTTGTCCTATTTTTCTGCCAAAATGGCATATTTTGGTTCTTTTGTACTGACAAAATGGCGTTTTTTTGGTAATTGCAAGACAATTTCCAATTATCTAATTACTCAATTTCCAATTATTTAATCAATTTTCAAATAACCAAATCTGCAAATCCACAAATTCACAGTAGCAAGACACAAGTAGCAAGTCGCAAGACGATTATTCAATTATCTAATTTCCAATTATTTAATTAATTTCAGATTTCAGATTGTCGCATTAAATCAAATCATCAAATAACCAAATCTGCAAATCCACAAATAACTTTCTACTTTATAAACTTTCACACTTTCACACTTTCACACTTTCACACTTTCACACTTTCTCACTTTCACACTTGATAAACTTTCGAACTAATTTCGTATCTTTGCAGCGATGTTGGAACAGATTTTTGAACTTCCCGATAGTGTCGATACCACGCTTTTCTACGGCGTGAACAATGCTAATTTGCGTCTGCTGAAAGATTTGTATCCGCAGTTGCGCCTTGTGGCGCGCGGTTACACGCTGAAGGTGGCTGGTTCCGAAGCCGATGTGTCGGCGTTTGGGCAGACATTGCTCAAAATTGCCGACTTTTGTGCGACCAACAACCGTCTGGCCGAGGAGCAAATCATCGAAATAGTGAAGGGTAGCGAGCCGAATGCCGTGCGCCCTGACGACCTGATATTGCACGGCGTTGGCGGCAAATCGATAGTGGCGCGGACGGAAAACCAGCGCAAACTCGTCAAGGCGTTCGACGAAAACGACCTGCTGTTTGCCATCGGCCCGGCAGGCTCGGGCAAAACCTACACGGCCATCGCTTTGGCGGTGCGTGCGTTGCGCCAGCGCGAGGTGAAACGCATCATTCTGAGCCGTCCAGCGGTGGAGGCTGGCGAAAAACTCGGTTTTCTGCCCGGCGATATGAAGGAGAAAATCGACCCGTATTTGCAACCGCTCTACGATGCTTTGCAGGACATGGTGCCGCCCGCCAAACTGGCCGATTACCTGTCGAACGGCACGATACAGATTGCGCCGCTGGCCTTCATGCGCGGCCGTACGCTGGGCGATGCGGTGGTCATTCTCGACGAGGCGCAGAACACGTCGGTGCAGCAGATAAAGATGTTTCTCACGCGCATGGGCTTGAACTGCAAGATGATAATCACCGGCGATATGACGCAGATCGACCTGCCGCCAGCGCAAAAATCGGGCTTGCGCGACGCGCTCGAGGTGCTGACCGATGTCGAAGGCATCGCGCGCGTGGAGTTTGGCCGCAAGGACATCGTGCGCCACCGCTTGGTGCAGCGCATTGTCGATGCTTATATCTTCGCCAAAATGAAAAGTACAGTTCTACAAAATGAAATGTACATTTTTTGAGGGAGAGAGAGATAGGGCGCGAAGGGTGAAAAAAAGTAGGCGGGCAGTTGTGTGCCCGCCTACTTTGTACAGAAAAGGCGATATATTGGTGGATTTTGCGTTTTTTTTGCGTATTTTTTTGTTTTTTACAAAAAAAGCATTACCTTTGCAGCAGAGAAAGTTCTATCTCTGTAAATCCCCAGACACTCATTGTAT
>CAVKQB010000062.1:0-12171 GCA_963658575.1 Leyella stercorea
TCGAACCCCCGACCCTCTGCTTGTAAGGCAGACGCTCTGAACCAACTGAGCTAAGCGCCCGCGTTTCGTTTCCGAATTGCGAGTGCAAAGGTAGAACTATTTTTTATACCCGCCAAATTTTTTAGCAAAAAAATGCATAAAAGTTTTCAACAACCTGTTGATTACTCCCAATCGAGTATCACTTTGCCGCACAAACCGCTCTCCATAATGTCGAAACCTTGCTGAAAATCAGCCACTTTGAAGCGGTGCGTGATGACCGGCGACAGGTCGAGCCCCGAAAGCAACATCTGCCGCATTTTGTACCACGTTTCCCACATTTGCCTACCGTAAATGCCTTTTATGGTGAGCGCATTGAAGATGATTTCGCTCCAATCGACGGTGGTTGTGGGCGGCAAAATGCCCAATTGAGCAATGTTCGAGCCTTTGTACATGGCATCGATCATCTCGCGGAAGGCCGCTGGCGACCCCGACATCTCCAAACCGACGTCGAAGCCTTTGATGCCCAACTCCCGCATGGCACCTTTTACCGATTCGCCTTTGGTAGGATTGACACAGATGGTTGCTCCCATTTTGCGCGCTATCGCCAGACGGTAGTCGCTCAGGTCGGTAACCACCACATGGCGCGCACCGGCAAATCGGCAGATGCCTGTGGCCATAGTGCCGATGAGTCCCGCGCCCGTTATCAGCACATCTTCGCCGAGCACGGGGAAGGCCAAAGCGGTGTGTGTGGCGTTGCCAAACGGGTCCATGATGGCCGCCACGTCGTCGGAGATGCTGTCGTCCAGTTTCACTACGTTACTCTCGGGCAGGCAGAGGTATTCGGCAAATGCGCCGTCGCGTGTTACGCCCACGCTTATCGAATTTTCGCAGACGTGCAGTTTGCCACGGCGGCAGTTGCGGCAGTGTCCGCAGGCTATGTGGCCTTCGCCAGTTACGCGGTCGCCGACACGGCAATTGCGCACGCCAGCACCGATTTCGACGATGGTGCCAACGTATTCGTGGCCGATGGTGAGCGGCGTGGGCGTGGTTTTCTGCGAAAAATCGTCCCACTTATAGATGTGCAGGTCGGTGCCGCAGATGGCCGTCTTTTTTATCTTGATGAGTACGTCGTTCACGCCGATTTTTGGCACGGGCACATCTTCCATCCAGATGCCGCGCTTCGGGTATTTTTTTACAAGTGCTTTCATGGTTCGATCTGTTTTTTTTGTCGAGAACAAAATTAGAATTTTATTTTCTGAAATGCAACGTTACGCCACCAAAAAAAACGAAAAAAAGTGGTATATTTGCACAACCGAAAATCACGCATTCAGCCCGATGACTCCATTTTTGCAACAGATAGCGCAACGCTACTACGCCGCCTATGGCGACCGAGTGAAAGATGTGGCGTTTGTTTTTCCCAACCGTCGCGCAGGACTATTTTTTCGTCAGGCGTTGGCGCGTGTGGCGCAGCGGCCGTTGTTCGCTCCCGACATTTTTGCCATCAACGACCTGTTTTTTCGCGAGTCGGAGTTGCTGCAAGCCGACCGAGTAACGCTGCAATTCGTGCTCTACAACGCCTATCGCCAAGTTACGGGCAGCGACGAACCGTTCGACCGCTTCTGCTTTTTCGGCGAAATGCTCTTGGCCGATTTCGACGACATCGACAAATATATGGCCGATGCGCGCCAAATTTTCCACAATATCGGCGATTTGAAAGAGTTGGAAAGCGATTTCAGTTGGCTCGACGACGAAAAACGCGCGCTTGTGGCGCATTTTTGGCAGGTGTTTTTGCCCGACAATAACGGCGATTTCAAACAGCAATTTGCCGACATCTGGGCGAAACTGTTCGAACTTTATACCGCTTTCAAAGCCGATTTGCGCCAGCGTGGCATCGGCTACGACGGCATGATTTTTCGCGACGTGGCCGAATCGGACGACGATCTGCACCTCGACTACGAGCGCATCGTGTT
Source organism: Leyella stercorea (assembly GCA_963658575.1). Classification (GTDB taxonomy): domain Bacteria; phylum Bacteroidota; class Bacteroidia; order Bacteroidales; family Paludibacteraceae; genus W0P28-013. Next base: position 1,950 of record CAVKQB010000062.1, read on the forward strand.
TGTTGGGTTCAATGCGCTGACGGCGACGGAGTGCGCGCTCTTCAAAAAGTGCCGCAACAGGGGCATCGGCGATTTCTATTTTGACTACCAATCGCCCGAAATTGCCGCCAATGGCAACATCGCAGCGCAGTTTGTGGCCGAAAACAGGCAGTTCCGCTCGCTCTACGAACTCGATGCCCCCGAAACGCCCGCCGACCGCCAGATAGAGTTGATTGCCATTCCGTCCGACATCGGGCAAACCAAGCAGGTGTACCGCATTCTCGACGAATTGCAGACCGAAAATCCCGACAATTCCAATCTGCGCACGGTGGTTGTGCTGCCCAACGAGCAGTTGCTTGTTCCGCAGTTGCACGCCATTCCGGCGTCGGTCGAAGCGGTGAACGTAACGATGGGTTATCCGCTGTCGCTCACACCTGTGGCTGCGCTGGTCGAACACATCGCCACCGCCCAACGCAACGGGCGTACAGTGGCTGGCAAGATGCATTTCTACTACAAACATGTGCTGGCTGTGATTAACCACCCGTTGATTGCCGAGCACGAGGCCGATGCCGTGAACGCCCTGATGGAGCGCATTCGCAAGGAGAATCTGTTTTTGGTGTCGATCGACGAATTTGCCGACAGCGAACTGCTTGCCAGCATATTCCGCCCAGTCGATACGACGGCGCATTTTGTCGCCTATTTTGCCGAGGTCATCGACCGGCTGGCGCAACTGACCGATGCCGACCGCATCGAGACGGAGTTTTTGACACGCTACAAAGCCGCCATCAACCGCGTGGCCGACAATTTGCGCGATTTTGCGATGGACATTGCGCCCGACACGTTTTTTCGGCTGCTGTCGCAACTCACGGCCAGCCAAACGGTGTCGTTCAAGGGCGAACCAGTCGAAGGTCTGCAACTGATGGGAACGCTCGAAACGCGCGCGCTCGACTTCGAAAATGTGGTGATTGCCTCGTTCAACGAGGGCGTTTTCCCACGCAAAAACGCTTCGCCGTCGATTATTCCGTACAATTTGCGCCGTGCGTTTGGCTTGCCCACACACGAATATCACGATGCTATTTTTGCCTACAATTTCTACCGCCTGATTTATCGCGCACGCCGCGTTTTTCTCATCTACGATTCGCGCACCGACGGCCAGCATGGCGAGTTGAGCCGCTACGCCGCACAATTGGAATATCTCTACCATTTGCCGTTGCGCAAAAAAGCTGTCGGCTACGAAGTGGTGGCCGATGCAAAAAACGACTTGGAAGTGGCAAAAACGGGGTTGGTAGCCGAACGTTTGCGTGCTTTTTGTACCGAAAATTCCGAAAAATACATCTCGGCCAGCGACATCAACGCCTACATCGATTGCCCGATGCGGTTCTACTACTCGAAAATCGAAGGGCTCGCCACCTCCGACGATGTGAGCGAAACGGTCGAGGCAAGCACGTTCGGCTCCATCTACCACAAGGTTATGGAGTTGATTTACAGACCGTTCGCAGGAAAAATGCTGACAAAAGAGGCGGTGCAAAATCTCATCGATGCGCAGCGGCAAATCGATGACTATCTGAACCAAGCCTTCACCGAAGTGTTTTACAAACAGCGCAGCAATATGCCGTTGCTCGGACAAAATTTGCTGGTGGCGCACGTCATTCGCACCTACGTCGTCCGAACGCTCGAATTCGACCGCGATGTGCGCGCGCCGTTTGTCTATCGTTGCTCCGAAGAGCGCATAAAATTGCGTTTGCCGCTTACTAATGGCTTGAAAATCAACATAAAAGGAATCGTCGACCGCGTGGACGAAAAGGAGAATTTGACGCACATCGTCGATTACAAAACGGGCAAGGTCGAAAAGCAGTTCAAGCAAATTTCCGACCTGTTCAATGGCGGCCTGCCAGACCGTCCGAAAGCGGTTTTGCAAACGTTTTTCTATGCTTTGCTCTACAAGTCGCGCTATCCGTCGGTGGTGCTGAAGCCGATTGTGTACGAGTTGCGCAATTTGGAGGAATACGAGATTATCGGCGGCGAAAAAGGCGCGCAAATGGTCGTTGCCGATTTTGCCGATTTCGAAGCCGATTTCCGTCAGGTGTTAGATGCGTGTCTGACCGAAATTTTCGACCTGCAACGACCTTTTCGCTGTGCCGACAAGGCCGAAAAATGTAAATTTTGCGATTTCAAACAGATTTGTAACCGCTGATTTTCAGCACGATAGCCATTCGGCGATGCGTTGGCAGAGTGCGTTGGGCGACTGCCGCAGTGTGGCGATGGCGCGCGTGGCGCAGTTTTGGCGTTGCGGCATCTCGCCGAGGCGTGTGAATAGGGTAGCGGCGGCATTGGCGGTGGCGCCATCGAGGTCGCTTTGGGCAATTTTTTGCGCCATGCGTTCCAACAGCGCATCGTCCAAGCGGTCGGCGGCGTGCGTGGCCGTGCAGATGGCTACGAGCAATCCTCTTTTTTCGTCGTTTTGCAGCATGCGCTCCACAAACGCAGCGACGTTCGGCATCTTGGCAAAAAGTTCGGCGGCGGCTATTTCCACCAATTCGTTGGTCGATAATTGCGTGGCCAGCCGTTCGGCTTGGTCGAGCGTTGGGCTGTCGGGCGGCGTGAGTAGCAGCGCGGCAATCATGCTTTCGCGGCTGCCGTTTTGCCAGAGCGCGGCCGCTACATCGGCATTGGGTTGGAATCGGCCGGCAATTTCGCGCAGGCGTGGCAGCGCAACTCCGAAATTTTTGGCATAAACGATGCCGTTTTGGCGCATTTTTTCGGCGGTTACACCGTCCATCGAAGCGGCGATGAGCCGTTTTATTTTTCTGATTTCGTCTGTAATTTGCTCATTGTCAGGCATTTGCTGCATATTCATTTTTTATTTTGGTCTGTTTGTTCGTTATTTGTTTTTTTTGTACCTTTGCACCGCAAAACCGATGGTGGATGTAGTTCAGTTGGTTAGAGCGTCAGATTGTGGTTCTGAATGTCGTGGGTTCGAGTCCCATCTTCCACCCGAAACGAGAGCGATTTTTGTTGCTCTCGTTTTTTTTGTCGTCTGAATAGAGGGGAAAAACCACTGGTTTTTCCCCTCGTATCGGTTTATTGCGCCTGTTGCGATTCATTGTCGGCAGGCGTTTGTTGCGGCTCGGCGGGCGTTGTCTGCTCGCCTTGCAGTTCGGGATTTTCGACCTTTTCGTAGGTAATTTCTTCGTAGGTTACGAGGAATTCTACACGACGGTTGAGTGCGCGTCCGGCCTTGGTTTTGTTGTCGGCAATCGGCATCGATGCGCCAAATCCGTTGGAGGTCATGCGCTCTTCGGCCACGCCCTTACCGATGAGGTAGCGGCGCACGGAGGCGGCACGGCGTTCGGACAGGAGTTGGTTGGCGGCGTCCTTGCCCACGTTGTCGGTGTGTCCGTTGATGGTCAGGTTGAAGGTCGGATTTTCGAACATCACGTTGGCGATAGCGTCCAAAATCGGGAACGAGCGCGCGAGAATCACGTCTTTGCCCGTCTCGAACTGAATGCCTTGCATGGCGCGTTTGAACAGATTGCGCACTTCGCGTTTCAGTTCGGGGCAGCCTTGGTTGTCGGGCGTGCCGGGCACGGTCGGGCATTTGTCGAGGTAGTCGGGCACGCCGTCGCCGTCGCTGTCTTTCGGGCAGCCGTTTTCGTCGATGGTAGAGTAGGCCTCGGCAGGCGTATTGGGACATTTGTCGAGATAGTCTGGAACGCCGTCGCCATCGCTATCGATCGGGCAACCATTTTCATCGACTTGCACACCTTCGGGCGTGTCGGGACATTGGTCGAGATAATCGGCCACGCCGTCGCCGTCGCTGTCGATTGGGCAACCGTTTTCGTCGACTTGCACACCTTCGGGCGTATCGGGGCATTGGTCGAGATAGTCGGCCACACCGTCGCCGTCGCTATCAATTGGGCAGCCCTTTTCATCGACCTGTACGCCGAGTGGCGTGTTGGGACATTTATCGAGATAATCTGGCACGCCGTCCTTGTCTTCGTCGAGCGGACAGCCTTTGGAATCGACCATCACGCCAAAGGGCGTATTCGGGCATTCGTCGTAGCAATCGGGCACGCCGTCGTGGTCGGAATCGAACGGGCAGCCCACCGAATCGACAGGCCAGCCGAAGGGCGTTCCGGGGCATTGATCGTAGCAGTCGGGCACGCCGTCTTGGTCTTCGTCGAGCAAGCAACCGATGGAATCGACAAAATTTTTGCGTTTCACGTCGGGACAGAGTTTGCGCAGTTGCTTGATGGGCGTTCCGGGGCATTGGTCGTCGATGTTTTTCACGCCGTCGCGGTCTTTGTCGCCGCTGTCGCGCCCGATGTTGAGGTTCATGCCCATCTGCACATTGACTCGTTGTGTGCCATAGGGAATGGGATAGGTCGATTTGTCGCCAGGGAATTGCGTTTTAGCCCAATAGAGCGGAATGTAGTCCATGGCCAAGAACATGTTCAGTGCGCCAGCACGCAGGCTGAGACCCAAACCGATGTTGTTGCCGCGGCTATTGACAAACGAGTAGGAGAGATAGGCTTTGAGCCAGTCGAGCGGGCGGAAATTGGCAGCCAGCGTAACCTCTTCGCTCACGTATTGTGCGTTGAAGCGCATGTGCGACAGCAGACCGAAACTGATTTTGTTTTTCAGAATGCCGTATTCGACGGCGGCGTTGAAATTGCCGTGAATCATCTGTGCGAATCCGCCATTTTTCTCGGATTTGAAGTGGAGCGCATCGAGCGCATCGTCGCCTATCTGTGCAAAGTCGATGCTGTCGCCGGGCTCGTATTCCACGCCAGTGAAACTATAGACGCCGTTGGCGTGTCCGCTCACGATGTTTCGGTGCCAATAGATGAAACCGAGGTCGGTGATGGCTGCCGAAACCACCAAGTGTTTGATGGGTTCGTAGGTGAAACCCACGTCGAACGATGCGCCGTGTCCAGCGGGTTTGTAGAGCAGTTGCAAGTAGTTGTCCTGCAGTTCTACGCTGCCAAAATCGACGGTGCCGTCCTCTTTTTGCTCGAAATTGAGCGGTGCCGAGAAGTAGGCATCGGCATCGGCGGTAACGTCCCACGAGTTGCGCGAGGCATCGAGCCGGAATTTGTTCACTTTGGTTTTTGCGCCAGCGTAGCCCATCAGCAGGCTTGCTTTGCCGCCCACCGTCCATTGCTCGTTGATGCGGCGCATGTAGCCCACACCAAATTCGCCGTAGAGTTCCATATCAATCCCGAACCGCTTGAAATTGAACGAGTTGATGCCAAATTCGTCGGGCGTGCCGTAGAGTGCCAGTTTGAACATGTCGCGTGGCAACATCACGTTACCGCTCATGTTCAGGTCGAGGCCGAATGTCAGGTAGTTTTTCTCTCTGAACCGAAAACCGAACTCCAATATGTTCATGCTGAAATTCATGTCGAACACGTTGGCGCGCTTGAAGCGTTTGTAGAGTTTGTCGACTCCGTCGGGCGAGTAGAGCGGCGTAACCATTTTGCCGTCGTTTCGGTAGATGATGTCTTTGAACGCCAGCGCATTATTGCCTGCTTCGAACGAAAAACTCGGCATGACGATGAAGTCGAGATAGAATTTCGTGTTAGGCATGAAGGCGGGGTTCATCGAACTGCGCATGGGCACTTCGTCCATGAAGTAGTAGGTGTTCGTTTCGGCGGCCAAAGGCAGGCAGCAGCAAAGCCCCAGCGTGATAGCGAAGATAATTTTGGTCGTTTTCATGTCTGATGCGTGCTTTGGTGGTTAGAAAATGCTGTCTAAATTGGTTTTAATGCCGCCTTTCACATAGAGCGAGGCGCGAATTTCGAGTTTGTCGTCGAGACTGAAGTACATCATGTCGTTGTCGGGGTTGTTGGCATCGACGGTAACGACTATCACTGCTTTTTTCGTGTCCCAAATGGTGGCGATGCTGTCGCCAGGGATTTCTTGGCGTGTCTCGCCGCTGGTGGTGCCGGTGGTGCGCCCTTCGGCATCGACGGGCGCAGCGGCAATGCTGAAGTCTTGCCCCGTGTAGAGCGGCCGGTCGAGCGAGTCGAGCAGCACAGCGTGCGCCAAGGCTTTCGATGGCAGGTGGTTGTCGTAGCACAGAGCGATGTTCAGTTGCTCGATGTGGTATTCTGCGCCCAGTCGGTTCATGCCAGTCAGGTCGGCAATGTCGCAGTCGAGCGTGTCGTAGTGTTGGTATTGCGTGGTCGGGTTGTATTGGAACGGCATTTTGGCCTCGACCACCATGTCCACCAACGGATTATAGTCTTTTTCGGGGTCGAAAAAGAGCCAATGCATGCGCTCCCATTCGTTTTGGAACTTGCTGATTTTCACGTTGAAAGAGTACACGAAACGGTGCGGCGTGATTTCGAACAGCCGTTCGGTGTGCCCGTCTTGATTGTCGAACGTGTGTATGTTGAGCGAGGTGTCGCCTTCGATGTAGGGCTTGCGCAGACGCATCGTTTTGCTGGGCGAACCGTTGAAGTCGGCCATGCGCTCTTCGCCTGTCGACGAGACGGCTTTGATCTGTTCTACGGTGAAGTCGAGCGGAATGCCGATGCCGTTGGTTATTTTGAACGTTACCAGCGGATTGGTAAATCTCAAGCGATTTTCGGTGAAGGTCTCCGATTCGAAAAAGCCTGTCGGCATGTGCGAATTGACGCTATCGGACGTAACATTGCCCTTGCGGTTGAAAAAGCCCCACGCTTTGCGGCAATCGATGATTTGGAAGCGCACTTGCGGCTTGATTTGCGACTGCTCGGTTACGCTGAAACTTTGGGTCGGCTCGTAGGTGTAGGTAACGGTGATGGGCGTTGTGCCTGTCAGTTTGTCGAAACGCACTTTGAACCCCGAAAGCATGTCGTAGTGTGTGTCGCCGTTGCGGGTTACCTTGTAACTGCGGTCTTGCAGCCCATCGATGTCGCTGAAGTGCAAGTCGATGTAGAGCGGCATCGCTTCGGACAGTTCCATGGCATCGGCTTCGATTTTGAAATAGAGTTCTGCGCTGTTCACCACGGCACTATCCACGCGTTGGTCGAGCGTGCCGTCGTCGTAGTAGTGGTCGTAGTCGAAGTCGTAGTGCAGCGTGTCGTGAAAGATGTAAGTGCCAGCTGGCAGTGTTGCTCCGCTGACGACGCGGCTATTGTCGCCATCGACGAGCGTGTAGGGCGTGTTGTAGGTCGTTCCTTCGGTGAAATCGCCTATTTTGATGTCGCTCGTGTTTAGCCGCAGCGTGTCGGTCCACCACAGGTAGCAGGTGTTCATGTCGGAATCCTGCCGCACGTCGTTGCTGCCGATGAAATCGACGAGTTTGCCGACGGTGGTGCGTGCCGTGCCGATGGGAACGACGAGCGCGGTGTTGTAGTCGATGTCTTTCGACATGTTTTCCATGTTGATGTTGGTGGTGCAGGCGGCCAAACCGATGGCAGTCGCGCCAAGTGCACCAAGGAGTGTCGTTTTGCAGTCCATACGCTTTGCAATTAAAGGTTCCGATTTTGCAAAGGTAATGTTTGTTTTCTGAAAAAACAACAAAAAGGAAAAGATTTTTTTACCTGTTGGCAAAAAAATCAGTGCAGGTTTGATGTCGCCGACTCATTTTGAGTGTTTGGCGATTTTTTCGGCCAATTGCTGAATCTTCTTATAACCGGCGCGTTGCAGCGGCGAATGTTTGAACATTCGTTTGAAGTCGCCGTTGGTCATGTGGGCGAAATCGGCGGCAAAAAATGCGTCCGACGCTTGCAATTCGGGCGTGTGATTGGCTTGCGCCCGTCTGTTCCACGGACAGGCATCGAGGCAGGCATCGCAGCCAAAGAGGCGGTTGCCGCATTGCGCCACCTGCTCGTCGGTCAGTTCGGCGCGATTTTCGATGGTGAGGTACGATATGCAACGCCGTGCGTCGATTGTGCCAGCGGCGGTCAGCGCGTGTGTCGGGCAGGCATCGATGCATTTGGTGCATGTGCCGCATCGGTTGGGGTGCGGTGTGTCGTAGTCGAGCGGCAGTGTGCTGACAATCTCGCCTATCAGCGTGTACGAGCCGAGATGGGGATTGATGAGCAGACCGCTTTTGCCAATCCAGCCAAGTCCGGCACGCTCCGCCCAGCGACGTTCGAAGAGTGGCGCGCTGTCGCAGCAAATTTGGCAACGCTGTTCGGCACGGCTGTCGATGAATTGCTGCAATTGCTGCAGTTTCGCCTTTATAATATGGTGATAGTCGTTGCCGTAGGCGTATTTGGCTATTTGCGGCGAGTCGTCGGGACGAAGTTGGGCAGGGTAGTAGTTGAGCAGCACCACGATGACCGACCGTGCGCCTTCGACGAGCAGACGCACATCGGTTCGCTTGTCGAAATAGTTGGCCATGTAGCCCATGTTGCCGTTGTGGCCGAGCGCCAGCCACTGACGCAATTTTTCGGCATCGTAGGGTAGCGCGTCGGCTTGGGCTACGCCACACGCATCGAACCCGATACGCTGCGCTTCGGCCTTTATGTCGTCCGACGTAATCATGCGCTCTGAGACTAATTTTTCAGCAGTTTTTCTATCGATTTGGGCAGATTGTCGGCTTCCAAATCCTGCCCAGCCACGATGTCGCCGTTACGATCGACGAGATACCACGCCGGAATGGCCTGCACGTTGTAGGTGAGCAGATATTTGCAGTTGGGAGCCTGCTTGTCGCGCACGCAAATCCATGGCAGTTCGCGCGTCTGTTCGAGCCAGAAAAGTTTGTCGCCGTCGAGCGCAATCTGGAAAATCTCGAATCCGTAGGCGTGATAAGCGTTGTAGAGTTCGCGCAGATAGAGCGTGTGAATGGCCGATTTTTCGATGCCGAACGCCGAGAAATCGATCAACACCACCTTGCCTTTGAGCGACGACAGTTTGACCATCTCGTCGCGACGGTCGGGCAGTTCTATCTCGATGGCTCCCACGGCTTCGGCCTCCAACTCGTGCTGCCGTTGCGCGCTGAGTGCCGCCAGAACGGTCGTTTCGAGCCGTTTCGTGCGCGGATTTTCGGGCTGAAACACCTTGTAGGCCGTGGCCACTGCCGACCAATAACTGCGGTCGTTCCGATTGTAGGGCAAAAAGAGGTAGATGCCGTTTATTTGCTGATTTACAGCGTAATAGGCGGCCGTCGAGCCTGCGTCGGCAAGTATTATTTTTTGTGCTGCCTGTTTGTGCGCATCGATCATTGCCACGATTTCGGCGTTGTTCCAGCGATTCTCTTCCAGCGAATTATCGACGGCTCGTTGCAACGCAAAACCGGAGTTGCGCAACTGTTGTATTTTTGCTGAATTGGCAGAGTTCTCAACCGTGTATTTGGTTGCGAATAGTGCATTTTGACCATTTATCAACACGTCTTCGCACGAGTCGATGGCGAACAGAATGTTCTGATTTCCAAGACGTAAGCGGTAAAATTCGGCGAATTTCGGTTGTGGCTGGCTGAATGTGTAGCGGCCGTCGGCGGGCAGGCGCAGCGAGTCGAGCGTAACGACCGATGTGTCGGTAACTTGTTCGAGATAGAGTGTGTCGCCGGCTGCATCGGCTATGGTGCCTTCGACGGTGAATTGCGGCGTGCGTGTGCAGGCGCAGCAGAGTGCCAGCAGCAGTGCGTTTTTTGCGCTTGTGCGTATGTTCATTTGTTCCAATTTTTGTATGGATTTGTAATCAGGTTGGCGTTGTAGTAGCGCGGATCGCCGGTAACTTCGTCGCCGACAAAATCGGGCTTCTCGAATGTGGCATCGGCTTGTGGCAGTTCCAGTTCGGCAATGACAAGCCCAGCGTTTTCGCCGTGAAACTCGTCGATTTCCCAACAAAGCCGCCCGCAAGCGTAGCGGTAGCGTGTCTTGTCGATGATGGGGCGCAGGCAGACGGAGTCGAGTAGTGTGCGTGCGTCGGAGGGCGGAATCTCGTATTCAAATTCGTGGCGCGCGAAGCCCACAGTGGTGTCTTTTATGGTGAGAAACGCCTTGTCGCCGTAGATGCGCACGCGCACAACACGCTCTCGGTCGTTGCAAATGTAGCCTTGCACGATGCGTTTGCTCTCGGCGTGCGCCTTGTAAGAGTCGGAGGTTACCAAAAATTTCCGTTCTATCTCGATGTTCATGATTTTCAGTGTGAAAGTGTGAAGGTGTGAAAGTATGAAAGTATGAAAGTGTGAAAGTCTATAAAGTGGAAAGTCTATAAAGTTATTGTGGATTTGGAGATTTGGTTGATTTGAAAAATTCTTAATTCGCTGCGCGCATTTTTTCTACGCTCGGCATAGTTCAAACAA
>CAVKQB010000063.1:0-11872 GCA_963658575.1 Leyella stercorea
CAAAGACTTTTTAATTATTCAATTATCTAATTTCCAATTATTTAATCAATTTCAAATTGTCGATAACCGAAACGCCTTAATCCTCAAATAATCAAATCCTCAAATCCACAAAAACTTAGAAACAGCGCGAAGCGCGAGAAACATAGAAACTTAGAAACTTAGAAACAATGAGAAACGCGCGAAGCGCAATCTGAAATTTGAAATCTGAAATAAAATAATGAACACAGCATTGAAAGATGTCGTCATTCGCTTTTGTGGCGATTCGGGCGACGGCATGCAACTGACGGGGACGCTATTTTCGAACCTGTCGGCCATTTTGGGCAACGAGATTGCCACGTTTCCCGACTACCCTGCCGAGATACGCGCTCCGCAAGGCACGGTGGGCGGCGTTTCGGGCTTTCAGGTGCATGTGGGCACAGGCGTGCATACGCCAGGCGACCAAGCCGATGTGCTGGTGGCGATGAATCCCGCAGCCCTCAAAGTGAATGCCGCCGTGCTGAAGCCGCTCGGCGTGCTGCTGTTCGACACCGATTCGTTCGCCGCCAAAGATTTGGAGAAGGCCGGTTTTGCCACCGACAATCCGTTTACCGAACTACACTTGCCCGAATCGGTGCAGTTGGTGCCCGTGGCTCTGTCACAACTCACGCGCCAAAGCCTCGAAGAGTTCGGCATGGACAACAAATCGGTGTTGCGCTGCAAAAATATGTTCGCGCTCGGGCTCATCTGCTGGCTGTTCAACCGTCCGCTGGAGCAAGCCGTGCATTTTCTCGGCAAGAAATTCGCCAAAAAGCCCGACTTGCTTCGCGCCAATACCAAAGCCGTTACCGACGGATTCAACTACGGCCACAACCTGCATCTCAACATCTCGACATTCACCATCGGCAAGTCGGACGACCTGCCCAAGGGCACATACACCATCATCAGCGGCAACCGCGCCACGGCGTTGGGACTCATTGCGGCAGCGCAAAAATCGGGACGCGAACTCTTTTTGGGCAGTTATCCCATAACGCCCGCCACCGACATTCTGCACGAATTGGCCGCGCGCAAGGACATGGGCGTGAAAGCCATTCAGTGCGAGGACGAGATTTCGGGCATCTGCACAGCTCTCGGAGCGGCGTTTGCTGGCGATTTGGCCGTAACAAGTACTTCGGGACCAGGACTTGCACTGAAATCGGAAGCCATCGGTCTGGCTGTGATGGCCGAACTGCCTGTGGTCGTCATCGATGTGCAGCGCGGCGGGCCATCGACCGGTCTGCCCACCAAGACCGAACAGACCGACCTGTTGCAGGCGTTGTACGGGCGCAACGGTGAAAGCCCCGTCTGTGTCGTCGCAGCCAGCAGCCCCGACGACGCTTTCCACTACGCCTACATGGCGGCGAAAATCGCGCTCGAACACATGACGCCCGTCGTTCTGCTGTCCGATGCCTACATCGGCAACGGTTCGTCGCTTTGGAAATTGCCGAAACTGGCCGAACTGCCCGACATTCGTCCGCACATTGCCACCGAAGCACAGAAAGCCGATTTCCGCGCCACGACACGCGACAGCGAAACCGATGTGCGCTATTGGGCGTTCCCCGGTATGGAAGGTTTCGAGCATCGCAACGGCGGTTTGGAAAAGGATTTCGACCGCGCCAACATCTCGACCGACAGCCGAAACCACGCCAAAATGGTGGCGATGCGTGCCGAAAAAGTGGCAAAAATAGCCGACGCACTCCCCGATTTGGCCATCGAAGGCGATGCGGAAGCCGACACGCTTTTGGTTGGCTGGGGCAGCACGCACGGACATCTGCTTTGCGCTACCAACGAACTGAATGCCAAAGGATTACGCACCGCTCTGGCACATTTCAACTACATCAATCCGTTGCCGAAAAACACGGCCGACGTACTGAAACGGTACAAAAAAATCGTGGTGTGCGAACTAAACAGCGGTCATTTGGCGGCCTATCTGCGCTCGAAAATCGACGGGCTGAACATCGTGCAACTGAACAAAATCGCTGGCCAGCCATTCCAAGTGAACGAAATAGTTGACTTTGTGAGTAGCAAGACACAAGAAAAAGTTAGAAGTTAGAAGTTAGAAGTTAGGAATGAGGAATGAGGAGTTTTTTTAATTGACAATGGATAATTGATAATTAGTATCAAGACACAAGTAGCAAGTCGCAAGACAATTACCTAATTATCCAATTGTCCAATCAACTAATCAACCAAATCCTCAAATAACCAAATCCACAACAACTTAGAAACGTGCGAAGCACGAGAAACTTAGAAACAACGAAAACCGCGCGCAACGCAATTTGAAATCTAAATATGACTCCACAAGATTATAAAAGCGACCAATATGTGCGTTGGTGCCCGGGTTGCGGCGACCACGCCATCATCAATTCGCTGCAAAAGGCCATGGCCGAGATAGGCGTTCCGCCGCACAAGATGGCCGTCGTGTCGGGCATCGGCTGCTCGTCGCGTATGCCGTACTACTTGAGTGCCTACGGTTTTCACACCATTCACGGGCGTGGAGCGGCGGTGGCCACCGGCGTGAAAGTGGCTAATCCCGACATCTCCGTTTGGCAAATGACGGGCGACGGCGACTGCCTTGCCATCGGCGGCAACCACTTCATACACAGCGTGCGCCGCAACGTCGACATCAACGTGGTGCTGTTCAACAACCGCATCTACGGCCTGACCAAGGGGCAATACTCGCCCACCTCGCCCAAGGGTTTTGTGAGCAAATCGTCGCCGTTTGGCACGGTCGAGCGGCCGTTCGAGCCAGCCGAACTGCTGTTTGGCGCAGGCGGCACGTTTTTTGCGCGCACGCTCGATGTCGATTTGGAAACCTCGCGGCGCGTGTTTGTGGCGGCGGCGCAACATCACGGCACGTCGGTAGTCGAATGTTTGGTCAACTGCGTGATTTTCAACAACGGAGCGCACAGTTGGATTGCGTCGAAAGAGGAGCGTGCCGACCGCACCATCGTTTTGGAGCACGGCCGACCGATGATTTTCGGCAAAAACCGCGACCGTGGGCTGATGCTCGACGGATTCGACCTGAAAGCGGTAACCATCGGCGAAAACGGCACGACCGAAGCCGACATTTTGGTGCACGACGCCACCACGCTAGACAGCACCATTCACCAAAAACTAGCCATGATGCGCGGTCCGGAGATGCCTGTGGCGTTGGGTGTCATACGCGCGGTGCCGTGCGAAACCTACGACCAAGCCGTGTGCAACCAACTGCGCGACGTGCGCGAGAAATCGCCCGTCAAAACCTTCGATGCCCTCGTGGACACCTTCGAAAAAATCGAGATTTGAGGGGGGGGGCAACACCAGCAACAAAAAACAAAGGCTCTGGCAAAGAAAAAGAGGGCTTCTATTGCTCTCTCTCAAAGAAATAGAAGAATGGAAAGTTCGTACCTACAACAGGTCCCAAGAAATGTTTGAGAAATTGAGGATAACCTTATGAATGTATTGTATGGACGCGGCGTGCCACATCCTGTGCGGATTGCAAATCCCGTGCGACCAGAAATTTTGAGACCGCCAAACTTTTTCTTCGCTTTTAACATTTAGCGGGTCAAGGTACCTGTTCCGCTCTGACCCACATATAAGCTATGGTTCGTAATGCTCCAAGAAAGTTTTTAACAATTTATTTACATATCTTGGAGAACGCTTCACATGAATGATAGCCATCACTACTATTGCATCTTTCTCTAACAAATAGTAAACGACATTGGGATTTAACGTTATGTGATGAACAGAAAAAGAAGAGGAAGAATAAGCTGCATCCAAGACTCCACTTTCAGGAAACCGCGTTAAGCCTTCCACTTTCTTCACGATTTCGCTGATTGATTGCTCAGAAACCATGTCGCCAAATTTGTCTGATACATATTCAGCGATATTTTGCAAGTTACGCATCGCAAGGTCTGACCAAATCACTTCCATCTCATCTTCTCCTTGATTCTACTCATCACTTCGGAATGAGGTATACATTTTCCTTCCAAATACTGTTGATGTGCAAATTCCGCTGCCCTACGCATCAAGTTCTCATCAAGCTGACCAAGAAAGTTCTCAACTTCCCCGTCTGTTGTTTGGTCTTCTTCCAATGACTCATCTATGAGAGCAGCAAGAGTTCTGCGATCTTCCCGACTCCAGTTCTTGATTTCATTCCAATAAGGAACGACCGTATTTCTTGGAACTGCATTTGTCGTATACATATTTTATACCTCCTATTTATTTGCTTGACATTACTACGCTGCTAAAATATACTTTTTCCTTGAAACCGCCAAACTTTTTCTTGCTTTTAACATTTAGCGGGTCAAGGCACCTGTCCCTCTGACCCTCGGTCATTCTGGCATAAAATCCTCTTTCCTTCCCATATACTCGCCATACTTCTCCATAAACTCCTCCCTCAGGCATCCCAAGGCTACTACATTCTTGTACTCGCCGTTCTTATAAACAGCCTCACGGCGAATGCCCTCTCTGACGCAACCCAGCCTTTCCTGAAGTTTCAAGGAAGCGATGTTATCTTCGAAGGCACTGGTTTCTATCCTGTGAAGCCGCAACTCGTCAAAAGCAAAGTGGAACAGAGTCATATAGGTGTCTGTGGCAAGACCGCGAGACTGCTCCAGTTCGAAATATCCGCCGATGGGATTTGTATTTTCTTGCTCCATCATCTTGATTTTATTTGACCGAAGCAAGAAAATGCTCTAAATAGCCTTCACCATCAGTAGCTTCTCGCCTCTGTCTTCCTGTTCTTTAAATCCTTGTTTCTTGTAAAACCTATAGGCTTTGCCATTCTGCTTGTTTACCTCCAGGGCTATCGTGGCGTAAGACTCATCCATAGCCTTTGCCCTTGCCGCTATGTGCTCCAACATCCTGCCACCAATGCCGTGGGCTTGGTATCTGCTGTCCACACATATCAGCGTAACGTAGATCTGATGTGCCGCTGAATTGAGATAATAGGCTGTAAAGCCCAGCAAATCATCCCCATCCATGCACACCACAAACTCTGCCCTATCGGACAATTTCTTGGCAACCTTCTCTTTATCAAAGGTTTCTGATAGGGGGGGGTAAAGAGGCATCAAACTTTCAAAGACATACTGAAACGGAAGTCTTCTGTCCAACATATTGATATTTCTCATTGGCATACTATGTCTTTGAGGATCATTCGTAGTCATAATGGTTTTGTTTTCTCAAGAATTATACACAGAACTCAGTTCTTTAATTTTATCAATGATATTCTTATCGTTTGTTAATCGTGGCAAACCGTTATTTTTCTCTTTATCGATGATAATGGGATGAATCTTTATGTCTTTTTTATCTGGAGTCCAATCTATTGTCACAAAATAGCTTATCCAACAATCTGGATCTGCCGTCAATCCGATTTTACCTCCTTTACTTCGCACATTTAGCACCTCTCCTACACCTGTAGAATTCTGACGGGTCATGCCAACTTTCCAATACTGCTCTTCTGCAACAACCGACATAGATTCATGCTGGAGAATAAAATTTCCAAGTCCATGGAATATAACCCCCTTACCATAGTATTCTATACCTCTCATGACATGTGGACCATGACATACCACAAAATCAGCACCAGCATCAATACACTTTTGTGCAAACGTTCTAATAAACTGTGGGGTATTATGTTTATCTGAATCCGAAAATTGGTGAGAGTGTACACTTACTATGATGATATCTGCAGTGTATTGCGAATCAATAATAGTGTTTATTGTGCGTTGCAAATCATTTACATCTGGAGTTGTTGTCACGGAGCACCGTTCTCCTCTTCTGAAATTATAACATCCGAATTTGAATTCTTCTGTTTTAGGAAGATAACCTTCTTTTCGAGCCTGATCGTGATACGAATTGATACCTGTCAACCTTGCAATTTCTGTTAGAGCGTCAAATCGCTTGTCATCAAGCTCATATACGGCTTTATGACGAAGCGGGTTTACACCAGGTCTCCCTTGCAAATCTTGATTTTGAGGTCATGCAGCATAAGAGTCATGGAAAGAACTTGTAATACCAATGAATGCGATTCTTCCACCCTGACACTCTACATACGCTGGTGCCGATGCATCTGCCAGATTCCTTCCTGTTCCACAATGGGGTATTCCCAATTCATCCAAATGTCTAAGGGTAGCCAAAAGACCTCCATGACTATAATCCATGGAATGGTTATTCGCAGTATTAAAGACATTGAAGCCGAAATTGACCAAATCCCTAAGACAAAATGGTGAGGCCATCGTATAACTACCACCAGGGAACATTTCGGGATAGCCTTCCCGATTATGAACGGTTGTTTCAAGATTTCCAAATGTACAATCCTGCTGATTAAATATGTCACGGATTTCCAATAGTTCTTTGGTATATTTGTTTGGAAAACGTCTTGAAATAAGAACATCACCGCATAAAGCTAACTTTATATTCTTCATTACCATTAATCTATTCTATTTATTTTTCCATTCATTAACAACAGGTTTTCTCTTGCCTGATGCCAAGACTGGAATGTCATTCACATACTCGATCTTAATGTTGGCATCATTACCCAAGAATTCCTTGAACTGAGATATGATTTTCACAACAGACTCATCCTCTCTTCGCATCACCAATTTCACTGTGAAATCTGTCTGAGATTCTTGCACGACCTGCCACTGTGCTATACAGTCGTAATGCTTCAAAATTCGCCCGTAAGTCAGGGGGAAAATCGCCTTATTATCAGTAGTATAGGTCAAATCAAAGCGTCTTCCAAAGAGTTTTCCGAGCACAGGATACCCATGGCTATATTCATCAGGAGGAAGCAAGACTGCGGTGTCTCCATTATCATATCTAATCAGAGGAAAAGCATAGTTGTACAAGTCAGTTATAACGATTCTTCCCAACTCGCCATACTCAACAGGCTCATCGGAATCAAACTTCAACACCTCGAAGAAATAGCTTGCATAGTTCCAATACATGGGATTGTCCGAGTCCTTGGTAGGAACACGCTCCTGAGCAAGCACACCACACTCCTCATTAGCATACTGTGACTGTATATCCGCCTTCATCACTCTTTTGAACAAGGCTCTTACATCATCTTGCAAAGACTCTGCTCCTGCTATGGCAATCTTCAGGTGAGGAAACTCATACCCCTTGCCATCGGCATATTGTGCCAAACGCCCCAAAGAGGAAGCATATCCTCTCAAACAAACCGCCTTAGATGAAATGGCCAGCTCACACAGTCTCTTCAAGTCGTCATCACCCATACTGGCTATGTCAAATGGTATGATGTTCTCCGACTTAATTTGCTTGGATGTCTTCTGCTGCCATTTATTCCATGTTCGCAAATGAATCAACTTGTCATGTGTCTTGAAACCTGCTATTGCACCAAAATATTTCAGTTCGGCAATACGACGCATACGCTTGCGGGTATCTTGCGGAATCTTGAAGGGAGTACCTGTAGAACCAGAAGTGGTCTGTATATGAACGGGGCCTACCTGACCAGGAATTTCATCGTCTTTGACACAAATCTCATCATAATGCTCAATTAAAGAAGACTTGTTCATGATTGGGAAATTTTTCAATTCATATCCCTTTACATCCTTGTAAAAGGAAGAATGGCTACGTGCAAAATCCATCAGATGATGAAGAGCAGCCTCCCGTACAGTTCTTCCTTTCTCAGCAGAATGTTCCTGTAGATATTTTACTTCTCTATATGGTTTGCCTATAGGAGAACCTTTGAAGTAATCAGTAATCCAGAATTTGTTTCTTAGATATATAGCATGTAAATCCATATTATTTCAATTTGATTGTTATGAACTCGTCGATGTCATTCATCACTTTATCTAATTCTTCTCGGTTATCAAACTGTAAGAACAAAGTACCCAAGGAAGTGTTGGCACCAGTAAAAGCATGTATATGCTCACCTTCTTTCACTATCAGACCTTGGTCCTTCACATATTTCTTCCTGAAATCCTCGTCAACGACAAGATGCTCCAATATTCCTTCTTTAGAAGAATGAAGTATATAGTTGCACCAAACTCCATCATATTGAGGTATGGTTATCTCGTCCAAAGGCATACCAAGAGCTTTCTTAATCTCGTTTCGTATTAAGTTTTGTCCCGTCGCCAAGTCTTGCAGTTCGGCTATACGATTGCCTCCGCCACGAGGCGACACCTCCATGATATAAGCCTTGCCATCAGAGCAGACACGGCTCTCCACATTATAAATACCGCTCTTCATTCCCAAAAGTGTTACCAACCGCTGTAACTGAGCAGTCAAGTCGTCTTGGTATTTTTGAGGCATCGAAGAA
The DNA here is from genome assembly GCA_963658575.1 of Leyella stercorea. Classification (GTDB taxonomy): domain Bacteria; phylum Bacteroidota; class Bacteroidia; order Bacteroidales; family Paludibacteraceae; genus W0P28-013. Next base: position 8,279 of record CAVKQB010000063.1, read on the forward strand.
GGCCATATTTCTATGGCTGGAGTATAAGGATTAGCAGCATTCTTATCAAAAAGTTGGTCGGAGTATGCAGGATAAACAACTTTGCCGTCAACAGTGAATATGTCTGCACTTGATTGTGCACCGACCTTGTCGAGGAAATCTTCTACAATAAAATGCTTGGAAATCGAAGACTCCAGAGCCGTCTCTACCGCTTCTTTAAGATTTTCCTTGTTATCTACTTTAGTTACTCCTTTGCTACCAGCGGAATCCACGGGCTTGACAATAACTGGCCAACTAAAGCAATCGGCATCATTCAATACTTCGCCTATGCTTGTATATCCCTTTGCATGAGGACAATTAAAATCATTCTCTGACAAGAACTTTCGGAACAAAGACTTATCTTGAAGAATGCAAGCTGCCTCGTAAGAGCATTGGAAAGGAAGTCCCATCTGATCTGCCACATATGCAGCCGTAGTAACTCCAGGATCTACCGCATGCGACAATATGCCATCTATCTGCATGCGCTTCGCTTCCTTCAAAACCGCTTCCTTGTCGATAATACTCACATTGCAATATTCATCTGAGTATTTATGGGCTATGTTATCTGGCAAATAATCTGCCGTAATAACATATACTCCCAGTTTATGAGCCTCTTCTATCACTGGCAGAAGATAGCGCAAACCGCCAAGAAGCATTAGTTTCTTTTGTTTCATAAATGAATCTTTTACCTCACGATACTCGCCACCACACTCTGCAATTTCTCCTCCGTATAGAAGGAAGAAACGGATATTTTATGTTCTAATGCGTTCGTGGGCATGAGTTTTTTATAGTTGGGAGCGGTTATAGATATTATAGGCATTATAGAACTTATAGATATTATAGAACTTATAGATATGTTTCTAAAACGGTCATTTGTTATTTAGTATTTCTCTAATTGTACCGAATTCGGTATAATTAAAATCTGGATTGTATAGGAGTTCACACTCTCCCAGATATTCGATAGGTAACTTATCCCATGACATAATTTCTGTACAGCCAGTCTTCATTGATATTGGTTTGGGCATTGTCAATGCTCTGAATGGGCGAAAAAGATATCAGGTTATTGGAATAACGCATCAAGTATTGCAGCGTCTCGACCGAATCCATTCGGCGCAACTCACGACGCACAATAGAAGTAATGGCTCTGAACTCCTTCGGAGTATAAAGTTGTTTGAGTACACCGAGTTTCTTCTCCGAATGCATGACTTGCACCTTCCCTTGCTCTATGATGAGAAGCCCCAAACTGAGGCGTTCGTTTATCTCGGGACGAATATCGGCATAAATGATACTATATTGAAGGTTATTGTCCATAATGGCTATTCGATTTTACACATTCTACGAAATTATTCCAAGTGGTATCTACCCATTGTGCAGACAGGAGTTCATTTATCTTTGCACAAAGGTACTGCTTTTCCGTCATATAAACAAATCGAATAGGGACATATGGTTGATGTAGGTTGGATGAGATTTCTGGATATTCTAGGTTGGCGAGATATTCTAGGTAATCTAGTTGTTCTAGTTACATTTAGTTGGAACTAGTTGTTGCAGTTAGCCACCTCATACTATACTCGCCACCACTCTCTCCATTTCCTCATCGGTTAGGGCGTGGTGCATCGGTAGGCAGATGACTTGAGATGCCATACGGTAGGCATTCGGCAGGTTCTCGCGCGATGCTGAAGGCAAACCGCGGTAGGTGGAGAACTCGCTGATGAGCGGATAGAAATAGCGACGCCCGAGTACATTCTGTTTGCGCATTCGGAAATAGAGTTCGTCGCGGGTCATACCATACTGCTCCGCATCCACCAGAATCGGGAAATAGGCGCAGTTCCAGTCGTAGTCTTGCGCAGGTTGCAGCAGTTGTTTCTCGCAGTCGAACAGCGTAATGCCCGGCACGCCCTGCAACGCCTGCACATACTTGCGTGCCACCTCTTTTCGAGCCGCAATAGCCGCATCCACATAGCGAAGGTTAAGCAGACCGTATGCCGCACGCACCTCGTCCATCTTCGAGTTGATGCCCGGCGCCACCACCGTCACCTCGTCGTGGAAACCGAAGTTCTTCAAGTCATCAATGCGGCGTTTGGTCTCGGCGTTCGGCATAATCATCGCCCCGCCCTCGATGGTGTTATACACCTTCGTGGCGTGGAACGATAGCGTACTCATATCGCCCGCACACAGGATACTCTCGCCGTTGCGGCGCACCCCGAACGCATGGGCGGCATCGTATATCACTTTCAGCCCGTAAGTGTCGGCTATCTGCTTGATACGCTCCGTGTCACAGGGCTGCCCATAGACATGCACGGGCATAATAGCCGTCGTATGGGGCGTGATTGCCGCCTCAATCTTGTTGGGGTCCATATTGCCCGTCTTAGGATCAACATCCACGAAAACCGGCTTGATACCGTTCCACCAAAGCGCATGCGTCGTTGCCACAAACGAATAGGGAGTGGTAATCACCTCACCCGTAATGCGCAACGCCTGCAGTGCCGTGATGAGCGGCAGCGTACCGTTGGTAAACAGCGACAGGTACTCCACCCCGAGATGCTCCGCAAGAGCATGCTCTAACTGCCGATGAAAAGAGCCGTTGTTGGTAATCCATTTGCTATCCCAAATCTGTTGCAGATACGGAATAAACTCATCTAATGGCGGCAGCAAAGGAGAAGTAACGGTGATTTGATTGGGTTCCATAGATGGGCAATTTAATGTTAGAATACACCCCAAAAAGGAAAACTTTGGTCTAAAATATGTGCAAAGTTACCCTTTTTATGCTGAATAAGCAAGAATCGCTTCGAAAATCGCTGTTTTTCTCTACAAAATTCATTTGATTAGCGCACCAACAGCAATTTCAGTACTTTTCGCAGCAGACGGCGGCGACAGTGCGCGAGAAATCGCCCGTCACAACCTTCGATGGCCTCGTGGACACCTTCGAAAAAATCGAGATTTGAGGGGTAACAGTAAAAGCCTATCGAACAACGCCCAGCAGCCGCAATGTCGCTTCAGGCGTGCCATATTGTTGCCAATAGAGCGCAGCCCCTTGCTCCAAGGTATGTTGATAGTCGGGGTGCGACAAGATATAACAGAGCGCCTCATGCATAGCCGATTCGGAACTCTCTACAATGTGGATGTTCACGCCATGCTCGAGCGGATAAGGCAAGTCGTTGCTCAATGCGGTCGAAAGAATACATTTTCCCATCGCCAAATACTCGCCTAACTTCCAACCATGGCAATTCCAAAACGCCGGCGTGTTAAACACCACCGCCGATTGTTTGGTTCGTCGCAGCCATTCTTGCATTTTTACCCCCCCCCATGTGCAATCTTGGAATTTATCAACCGAACTCCGGTTGTGGTCTTGCGGAACAAGGCCGCCCGTGAACAGCAATTCTGGAATGGAATGACACGCCCGTACGAAGTTTGCACGCGTCAGATTGACACCATCGTCGTTATGATTCCACTCGTCGCTATACCATAGGGTGCTACAGAAAAATATGTTGGACGTTTCGACGGGTAGTGTTTGGTAGTATTCGTTCAGCGGTCGCCGTGTGCGGAGCAATCGGTAGTGCTTGCCCAGAAACTTTTTCA
>CAVKQB010000064.1:0-11520 GCA_963658575.1 Leyella stercorea
AATTAATTAAATAATTGGAAATTAGATAATTGAATAATTAAAAAGTCTTTGCTCTATATTCTATGTTCTCTCACCTATAACCTCTCACCTATAACCTCTAACCTCTAACCTCTAACCTCTAACCTCTAACCTCTCACCTCTCACCTCTCACCTTTTATCTTGCTACTTATAAATAAGGAATATGCACGGCACTTTGCCGATGTCGGGCAGCGATTTTTTCCAGTCGGCGATGGTGTGTGTGCGTATGCTTTCGGTTGCACCTGTGATGTCGCTGGCGATGCAGAGTTTTGTTTGCGGTTGCAGGTTTTTGCACAGGTCTTCCACCATTTGTCGGTTTCGGTAGGGTGTTTCGATGAAAATCTGCGTTTGATGTTCGGCATAGATGCGCCGTTCGAGCAGTTTGAGCCGTTGTGCCCGTTCGTTTTTGTCGATGGGCAGGTAGCCGTGAAAGGCGAAACTCTGTCCGTTGAAGCCGCTGGCCATGAGCGACAGCAGTATGCTCGACGGCCCGACTAGCGGCACCACTTTTGCGCCGCGTCGTTGCGCCAGAGCCACCACGTCGGCACCGGGGTCGGCTATGGCAGGGCAGCCCGCCTCGCTGATGATGCCGATGTCTTCGCCCTGTTCGAGTGGTTGCAGATAACCGCCTATTTGTGCAAGGTCGGTGTGCTGGTTCAGTTCGTAGAAGGTCAGCCCATCGATGTCGATGGATTTGTCGACCTGTTTCAGAAAACGGCGGGCGGTGCGCACATTTTCCACAATGAAATGCTTCAGCCGCACGACGACGGTCGCATTGCCGCTGGGCAACACCTGCGCCAGCGGTGCGCTATCGCTCAGGACGGTCGGTATCAGATAGAGCGTTCCCACGGTTGCTATTTTTGCACATTGGGCAATTCGAGTCCGAGACCTTTTTTCTTGTCCCACGCCTTAAGCACGAAACCGAGCAGCAACGCCGCGATGCCAAGACAAGCCAGCATCACAAGCGGCCACGTGTAGTCGTATTCGTAGGGGTTGGTAACGCCCTCGTTGGTGGCGTCGAGCACTTTGCCAATGAGCAGCGGGAAAAGCCAAAGGCCGATATTTTGAATCCAGAAGATGAGCGCGTATGCCGAGCCGATGATTTTTTCGTCGACCAATTTCGGAACGCTTGGCCAAAGGGCTGCTGGCACAAGCGAAAACGATGCGCCAAGCACCAAAATGGTGATGTAGGCCACAACCACGCCACCAACGGCATTTCCTTTGAAACAAGGCAGCACAAACGCAAACGTGAGGTGGCACAAAATGAGCAACAGCGACCCGATGACCAACATCGATGCGGCTTTGCCTTTGTGGTCGACATAGTTGCCAAGCACCGGCGTGATGGCCACTGCCAACAACGGGAACACCGCAAAAATGGTTTCGGCCGTGCCACGCATATAGCCCATGTAGCAATAGCCCACAAGCGCAAGCACCGCTACCGTCATCAACGCATATTTTATCGATCTGTTTTTCACAAAATTGCTAGCAAATGCGCCAGCAGCAACCACCAACATCACCACATATTGCACAATGGCCACTTGGCTACTACTCCAAAACGAACCCTCTTCGGGAACGGTGAGCGAGAGATTGCACTGAAGCATATTCACCGCATATTTTTGGAACGGGAAAATGGCCGAGTAGTAAAGCACGCAAAGCAGTGCCACCAGCCAAAATCCGCCACTCGAGAAAATTTTTCCGATATCGCTAATTTTGAACGGATCGTCTTTCTCTTCGGCCTCGCCTGTTTGCGCATCGAGTTTTTTGTCCATAAAGAAATAGACCACAAACATGATGAGTGCTATGCAGAGCAGTACCACGCCAAACGCCACCGAGCGCGACACATCGACGGTGCCGCCCAAGCGCGCAAAAAATGGCGAGAAAATCATGCAGGTGGCCACGCCCAAGCGCGCCAATGCCATTTCGGAGCCCATGGCAAGGGCTGTTTCGCGCCCTTTGAACCACTTCACAATGCCGCGCGACACGGTAATGCCGCCCATCTCGGCACCGCAGCCGAAAATCATGAAACCGATGGCAGCAAGTTTGGCCGAAGCCGGCATGCCTTCGTAGAATGGCGACACGCCCAATTCGTCGAACAGCGGCACATAGTTGAGGTGTGTTGTGAACCACGTCTCGGCACTGCTGCCGATGAACGCCTCCGAAATGGCGAAATACTTGATAATTGCGCCAATAAGCATCACCGCGCCCGAAAGCAACGCCGTGAAACGCACGCCCATTTTGTCGAGAATGATTCCGGCGAAAATCAGGAAAAATACAAAAACATTGAGGAAAGTTTCGGCACCTTGCATCGTGCCAAAGGCGGTGGAGTCCCAGCCGCGCTGACTCTGCATCAAGTCTTTAATGGGTGACAAAATATCCATGAAAATGTAGGCGCAAAACATGGCTAGTGCCAAAAGCAGCAACGCCGTCCAACGGGCTGCCGCACTGTCGCGAAGGGATTGAATCTTTTCTACCATTGTAATCTGTTTCTAATAGTTGTTTGAAAATGTTTCTGTTTTGCCGCATTGTAGCATTTCTTGCGATTTGCCTCGTGCGACTTGCTACTATTTGGCGCAAAAGTACAAAAAAATCGCAAAAAAACTGCTATCTTTGTCCGATAAACCGTTTTTTGCCACCGATATGGACACTGTTTTGATTGTGCTTGGGGCGATTTGCCTGCTGGTGGGGCTTGTGGGCGCGGTTGTGCCTGTGTTGCCTGGCTGTCCGATAAGTTATGTGGGGCTGCTTTTGTTGCAGTTTACCGACCGTGCGCCGTTTTCGCTGACGTTTTTGTTGGTGTGGGCGGCGGTGGTTGTGGTTGTGCAGCTGCTCGATTCGTTTTTGCCGGTCTGGTCTACCAGGTGGTCGGGCGGCGGCAAGGCGGGCGTGTGGGGCAGCACCATCGGCCTGATTGTGGGCTTCTTTTGGGGACCGTGGGGCATCGTGCTTGGACCGTTTTTGGGCGCGCTGGTCGGCGAGTTGATTGCCGGCAAAGAGTTCAAAATCGCCCTGAAATCGGGCGCGGCGGCGTTTCTCGGCTTCCTTGGCGGCACGCTTGCCAAACTCATCGCTTCGGGCTTGATGATTTACTATTTCGTAGCAGCCTTATTTAGTGAGTAGTTAGTAGTTAGAAATGAGAAGTGAGGAGTGATGCGGCAAAGCCGCAATTTTAAGAACAAAGAATATAGAACAAAGAGCAAAGACTTTTTAATTATCTAATTATCCAATTTCCAATTATTTAATCAATTTTAGATTTCGAATTGTTGGATTTCAAATTGAAAATTCAATGTGTCAATCATTCGATGATTCAATAAATGTATTGTAGGGGCGCATTATATGCGCCCGAAAATTCAATCATTCAATAATTCAGTGATTCAATCATTATATTGCGCCCGTTGCGGAAGCCGCAATTGACAAATTTACGGATTTACAGATTTACAAATTTTGATGAGATAAAAAATTCCAGCATTGGGCGGCGAGTGTCAAAAATCAGGTTTTGTGTTTCGAAAAAGCGGCATTAGTGTTTGAGCGAAGCGAGTTTTAATGCCGCCGAAACCAAAACCGCCAATTTTTGGCAACGCTCGCGCCCCAGCTGGCGACTTTTCTTTGGTTCGTTTCTTTTGGTCGTCAAAAGAAATGAACGAATAACAAAAACCAAAACAACGCCGCCAACGGACGCGGCACGCCACATCCCTACGAAATCAGAACAAAGAATATAGAACAAAGACTAATGTAGAGGTGAACCTATCGAACTTCAAATCCGCAATTCCCCAAAAACAATAGATCCGCGCGAAGCGCAATTTGAAATCTGAAATCTGTCCTCGATTATGAAAAAAAGTACAAAAATAACGCTTGCTGTGGTGGCGGCCGTTTTGGCGGGGCTGGCTGCCTTGTGTTGGACGCGCTGGGGCGCATGGTTCGGCAATCCCATAGAGCCGCCCTACCGGCCGAGCGACAGCATCTGCCGTGTGCAACTCACCTTGGGGCGTTGCGGTGCGCAGTCGCGCGCTGTGTCGTGGCAGTGCGGCGACTCGGCGATGGCTGCCAGCCTGTTGCTGGTTCCCGAAAACAGCACCGACACGCAACGCATTGTGGCGGAGTCGCGGCTTTTCGAGACTACGGGCGGCCGCACGGTTTGCTATTGGGCTTATTTGGATTCGTTGGCCGTGGGCGGCTACTGTTATGCGGCGTGCGTGGGCGGACAGACGTCCGCTTGGCGGCGTTTTGCTGTGGCCGATTGGTCGCACGCTCTGACGTTCGTCTATGTGGGCGATGTGCAAGATACCATCGATGGCACGCTGCACAAAGATTTTGCGCGCATTCAGCAGACCTTTTCGCCCGATTTTTGGCTGTTTGGCGGCGACATTATCGAACGGCCGCACGACCGCTATTGGAACGAGTATTTTCGTGCCGTGTCGGCGTTTTGCGATTCGGTGCCGATGCTGGCCATTCCTGGTAATCACGAGTATCTGAAAGGCATCGACCGCCAATTGGAGGAGCGTTTTCACTGCGTTTTTCCCTATTTTCTCGACAAGGAACAGCACGCCGGTTTTGCGGCTCTGTTTGCGCTCGAACTGCCGTCGCTGTCGCTCTTCTTGCTCGATAGCAACAACGATTTATGGACTCTGCCGCGCCAGCGCGCATGGCTCGCCGACCACCTGCAGGCGCACGCCTCGCGTTGGACGATAGCCGCACTGCATCACCCCGTCTATTCGCTGCGTGGGCGCGCCAACAACCTGTTTGTGCGCTGGACTTTTGCCAAAATTTTCAACGCCAAGCCGTTCGATTTGGTGCTCGAAGGGCACGAACACGCCTATGCACGCCGCACTACCAACGGTTCGACGCCCGTTTATCTCGTTTCGCAATGTTCTCCCAAAGATTACCACATTTCGTTCGATGCGGGTTACGAGCGTTACGGGCTTGGGCAGCGTTTCTTCCAAGTGGTTGCGATGGCTGGCGACACGCTGCGGCTGACCACTCGCACGCTCGATGGCGCACTTTACGACGAATTGTTGCTTGTGAAAACGTCGGCTGGCGTGCAGATTCTCGACGAATTTGCCCAACGTCCCGAATGGCTCGAAGTCGATGCGTCGCGCTACCGCAAAAGTGCCGAAAAGCAGGAGGCTTACCGCCAAGAGGTGAAAAATCGGCTCGAAAAAATGCACGGAGCGGATTCACATGGCGATTGACGGAATTGGCGTTTTTCGGGCATTTGTCGCGCTGCGATTTTTTTTGTAATTTTGCCCGAACAAAGCAGCCCATGAAAATCGCAATTATCAACGGCCCGAATCTCAATTTGCTCGGTCGGCGCGAACCCGAAATCTACGGTAGCGTCGGCTTTGACGTGTGCCTCGACGGCTTGCGGCAGCGTTATCCCGATGTCGAGTTCGACTATTTTCAGTCGAATGTCGAGGGCGAAATCATCAACCAAATCCAGCGCGTAGGTTTTGTGTGCGACGGCATCGTGCTGAATGCCGGCGGCTACACGCACACGTCGGTGGCCATAGCCGATGCGGTGGCGGCTGTGTCGGCTCCCACGGTCGAGGTGCATGTGTCGAACGTGTTCAAACGCGAGGCGGTGCGCCACGAGTCGATGCTGTCGCCTGTGGTGGCGGGCATTGTGGTGGGCTTCGGGCTCGATGTCTATCGGCTGGCTGTGGAGGCGTTGTTGGCCAAGCAACGGTCAGAGTGAAACTTTTCTTGACTGTATGAAGCGTTTTCTGTTTGTCCTTGTGCTGATGTCTTTTGGCTGTGCTGTGCGTGCGGCAGTGATAACGGGCAAGGTGGTCGATGGCTCTGGCGCGCCGTTGGAATTTGTGAATGTCGTGCTGAATCTGGTCGAACCCGACGAATTTGTTGGCGGCGGCATCACCGATTTGCAGGGCGAATTTCGTTTGGAGTCGGTGCCGGCCGGAACCTATCGGCTCGACATTTCGTTTGTTGGCTATCTCTCTTATTCTCAGACGGTTACTATTCGCCAATTGAGCCAAACCATCGATTTGAAAGAGATAAAACTGACCGAAGATTCGCAGATGTTGGGCGAAGTGGAGATTGTGCGGCAGGGGTCGCAGATGCGTTTCGACATCGACAAAAAAGTGTTCAATGTCGACCAAAACGTGGCATCGGCTGGCGCGTCGGCTTCGGAGGTTTTGGAAAACATTCCGTCGATCGAGGTCGATAACGACGGCAACATTTCGTTGCGCAGCAACAGCAGCGTGGAGGTGTGGATCAACGGCAAGCCGTCGGGTTTGGACGAGGACAACCGCGCCCAATTTCTCGAACAGTTGCCCGCTGGCAGCATCGAGAGTATCGAGGTCATCACCAATCCGTCGGCCAAGTTTAGCCCCGAAGGCACGGCTGGCATCATCAACATCGTGCTGAAAAAAGACCGCCGCAGCGGATTTTTTGGCAGCGTGTCGGGCGCAGCCGATTACCAGATTGTGGACAAGGTGGGCGGCAATGTCAGCGCAAACTTCAACTACAGCAGTTCCAAAATCGATTTCTCGCTGAACGCAGGTTTTCGCCAGCGCAACCACGGCGGCAAGGGCTACACCGACCGCTGGTCGCTGCAGGCGGGCGACACCACGGCGTGGATGCATCAGGACAACCGCGATGCACGCAAAGGTTGGGGGCTTTTCGGGCGTACAAGTATCGATTGGCACATCGACGAGCGCAACACGCTCAGCCTGTCGGGCATGATAAACACACGCAACAACACCAATTGGGCAGAAATAGACTACAACACGCAACGCTACGCGCTGCTCGACACGGCCATCTATTCGCACCGCACCGACCAGACCGCCAAACGTCTGTCGTACGACGTAGAACTCGACTATCTGCACGAGTTGGACAAGCGTGGCTCCGAAATTCGCGCTTCGCTCTCGTACAGCAACAACGACCGCGACCAAAACTCCGACTACAACCAAACCGTCGAACGCGGCCGCGCCACGCCCTACAAGCAGTTTCAGTACAACGGATTCGTCAATCAGCGCGCCGAATTCAAAACCGATTATGTGCAGAAAATTCGCGACAATATGAAAGTCGAGGCGGGCGTGGCACTCAATTGGCAAGACCGCTTCTCGAACTCGTACACCGACGACTATCCGCAAGCCGATAGTGCGGTGCAATCGGCCTACAACGACTACACCTACCGCGAATGGATTGCCGCTGCCTACGCCACCTACGGCGCAAAATTCGGCGGATTCAGTTTTTCGGTCGGGCTGCGCGGCGAATACACCAACACGCAAGTCGGCACGCGCGACGCTGCTGCCGACGCTTACACCGTGAGCAACCGAGATTATTTTCAACTGTATCCCACCGCCTATCTGTCGTACGCTTTTCCGAACAATCACGAACTGCAACTTAACTACACGCGCCGCGTGAATCGTCCGCGAGGGCGGCAATTGAGCGCATACCGCAACGTGTCGGACTCGACCAACATCTCGTATGGCAATCCCGATTTGATGCCCGAATTTGCCAACGCTTTGGAACTGAACTACCTGAAAACGTGGGAACAGCACACTCTATCGGCATCGATCTACTACCGCTACAGCAGCAACGTGGTGCAAAGCGTGCAGTTCGAATCGCCCGAAAATCCCAACGTGATGGAGCAAACCTACGACAACGTCGCTAGCCGTCAATCGGCAGGGCTAGAATTGGTAGCCAAAGACAATTTCACCTCGTGGCTCAACACCACGCTCACCGCCAACGCCTTCTACGAACAGATGAGCAGCATCGACTACAAAGGCACGCACCTGCAAGATGCGTCGCAAGGCTTCTCGTGGAACGTACGCCTGATGGCTAACTTTCTCTTTACCAAGACATTCACGGGGCAACTCACGGCCGCCTATTTTTCGCCGCGTGTCATCGCGCAGGGCAAAACCAAACACTTCTACAGCATCGACCTTGGGCTGCGCAAGTCGTTTCTCAACCGCACACTCAATCTGGCCTTCACCGTGCGCGACCTGCTCAACTCGCGCGGCTGGCGCAAACAGACGTGGGGCGACACCTTCTATCAGGATTTCGAACGCCAGCCGGCTGGACAACGCTTCACGCTGTCGCTCACCTATAATTTTGGCAACATGAAAGACCGCAAAAAACGCGACGACGACCGTCAGCGGCAGAGCAATAGCCCCGACAGCGACTTTGGCAGCGACGATTTTGGCGAATAATTGCATTTTGTCCGTCCAAAATTTCGCCATCTCCATTTCTATGCGTAAATTTGCAAACCGAAAAAGTTATACCAACTAAAAACAATACAATTATGTCAAAAGTAACCGTTGTAGGCGCAGGTAACGTGGGTGCTACATGCGCAAATGTGTTGGCTTTCAAAGAGATAGCCGACGAAGTTGTAATGCTCGACATCAAAGAGGGCGTATCGGAAGGCAAAGCCATGGACATGATGCAAACCGTGCAATTGCTCGGCATCGACACCAAAGTGGTAGGCTGCACCAACGACTATGCGCAAACTGCCAATTCCGACGTGGTAGTCATCACATCGGGTATTCCGCGCAAACCCGGCATGACGCGCGAAGAACTGCTCGGCGTGAACGCTGGCATCGTGAAAGGCGTAGCGCAGAACATTCTGAAATACTCGCCCAACGCCATTTTGGTGTGCATCTCGAACCCCATGGACACCATGACTTACCTTGCGCTCAAATCGCTCGGTCTGCCAAAAAATCGTGTCATCGGCATGGGCGGCGCACTCGATAGCTCGCGCTTCAAATATTTCTTGAGCCAAGCCCTCGGCTGCAACCCCAGCGAGGTCGAAGGTTTCGTCATTGGCGGCCACGGCGACACCACCATGATTCCTATGGCGCGTCTGGCCACCTACAAAGGCATTCCCGTATCGACACTGTTGAGCGCAGAAAAACTCGACGAAGTGGTGCACAGCACCATGGTCGGCGGAGCCACGCTCACGGGTCTGCTCGGCACATCGGCTTGGTACGCTCCGGGAGCAGCAGGAGCCTATGTGGTTGAATCGATTCTGCACGACCAGAAAAAGATGATTCCCTGCTCGGTACTGCTCGAAGGCGAATACGGCGAGAGCGACCTCTGCATCGGCGTGCCGGTGATTTTGGGACGCAACGGCATCGAACGCATTGTCGAACTCGAACTCACAGCCGACGAAAAAGAGAAATTCGCTGCCAGCGCCAAATCGGTCAAAGGCAACGTCGCCACGCTCAAGGAATTGAACCTGATTTAAGCCGTCGGAGTAATCGAAAAAGAAACGCCTTCCAATTATTTGGAGGCGTTTCTTTTTTAATGAATAATAAGGAATGAATAATGAAGAATTATTCGGTAGTTACAACCAACTGCGAATCAACAAAAAATAGACACCCCTTAACTTTATAAACTTTTACATTTACAGAATATAGCACTTCCACTTAACTCGCTGTTTAATTGGCAGTAACGGTGAATCATGTCATGTAATTTTGGCGTTTTTACTTCCGATTTTCTTGAAAACTCCGACTTACTACTTCCGATTTTCTTGAAAAATCTGCCGCAAATGTACGCATTATATTTTGTTCGCGCAAGTTAGGGGGCTTCTATAAATCTTCACCGTTTGCTTGGTTATATTCATTGTCATAAAACATAAGTATGCGATACTTACCAAATCCATTGTCGTCTATCCTAAACCATACTGTTTTTTTTGAAATAAGATCTATGAAAAGCGTGTATGCGAGTACCATACGTTCATCTTCAGGCATTTTTTTGAATTGTTCCTCCGTGTAATTTTTTTCTATTTCCGCTTTAAGTCGAGCCGTATCGGGTTCTTCCACAGGCAATTGATAAAATATGGCTTCGTATCTTTTGTTGTGTATCTCATACAAAATGTTTTCTTCGTCTGGTATAGTGTAGTCTATATCGAATGATGTGTATTTTTTGTTGTTCTTGAACTGACTACAAAGTATATTGAATCTAATTTTTATATCAGTGGCATTCCTATAATTTGCATCAGCCACTAAAATGCGGTAGACTTTGTTGTTGTTCGTAACTATGTAAACCTGAACATCAGCCCCATTGAATTCTCCTTCCAAACATTCGAGGGAACTATTCCATGTAAAACCTTTTGCTTCGAGTTTTCTACGCATTTCTGTTTTGTTCCCATCTACGGGAATGCCGAGAAACTTAGTTACATCGGTTTGTGCTTGAACCGTTTGTAATACGGTCAAAAACATTGCGAAAAAAAGGAGGATATTTTTCATGCTTATGAGGCTTGGCCGTTTTACAGTTTTACAGAATATAGTGCGAACTGATGGACTCGTTGTTGTTGATGCTCGAGATGGTGTTGGCAAAAAGTTCGGCGATGCTCACCACGTGCGCTTTGGGGCAGCGTTTGGCATCGAACGGAATGGAGTCGGTGAAGATAATTTCGGTCATCTTCGAACGCATGATGTTTTCGGCCGCTTGCCCCGACATCACGGGGTGCGACACGATGGCGCGCACGCTACGTGCGCCGTTGGCCATCATCAGGTCGGAAGCCATGCAGAGCGTGTTGGCCGTGTCCACAATGTCGTCTACGATGATGACATCTTTGCCCGCCACGTCGCCGATGATGCGCATCTGTGCCACTTCGTTGGCGCGTTCGCGCGTTTTGTGGCACACCACCAGCGAGGCTCCGAGGTGTTTGGCATACGAGTTGGCGCGCTTGGAACCGCCCATATCTGGCGAGGCGATGGCCAGATTCGTCAGATTCATGCTCTGAATGAGCGGAATAAATATGGTGGAAGCGTAGAGGTGGTCGACTGGCACATCGAAAAAGCCCTGAATCTGTTCGGCGTGCAAATCCATGGTGATGACCCTATCGACACCCGCCTTGCTCAGCAGGTCGGCAATGAGTTTGGCGCCTATCGACACGCGCGGCTGGTCTTTGCGGTCTTGTCTTGCCCACCCGAAATAGGGAATGACGGCGGCAATTTTGTCGGCCGAGGCGCGTTTGGCAGCGTCGATCATCAGCAGCAGTTCCATCAGATTGTCCGACGGCGCAAAGGTCGATTGCACCAAATAGACGTAACGCCCGCGCACCGTCTCTTCGTAGGTAACGGCAAACTCGCCATCGGCGAAGCGCATGGTCTTCATCTGTCCCAATTCGCAGTCCAAATGACGGCAGATTTTCTGCGCAAGATACTGGCTGCTTGTTCCCGAAAAAATTTTGAAAGGCAAGTTTTGCATTGGAGAGTTGTAGATTTGAATGTTTCTAACTTGCAAAAATACAATTTTTTGCTGACATGGCTCGAAAAAAACGCTTTTTAGTCGAAAAAAATCAAATTTTTTGCCGTCTGAAAAATAATTGCTAACTTTGGGAATTGATTTTACGTACAATCGAACAACTATTTCTGAACCCTAACACTCACTTTCACACTTTTTAGTAGCAAGACACAAGTAGCAAGATAATTAGTAGTGAGTAGTTAGCAGTGAGAAATGAGGAGTGAGGAATTGTTGGGCGTGAACCTGTCCCTCTGCCGAGCGCAGCGAGGATAGGGGGACGAGGAGCGCAGCGAC
>CAVKQB010000065.1:0-11309 GCA_963658575.1 Leyella stercorea
TCGGGCGCATATAATGCGCCCCTACTTTCGCACTTTTATACTTTCAAACTTTCACACTAAATTCGTCTTGCGACTTGCTACTTGTGTCTTGCTACTAAAAATTGTCCTTGTTCTTATTATTCATTATTAATTCTTAATTAAAAAAAGGCCGTGCCGCCATTTGTTGAGAAAAATTCCTAAAAAATAGGATTTAGGGAGTCATCTTTCGCTGTAATCTGCCGTGGAACAACCCATACCCGAAGGCGCAGCCCGCCATTGACAGATGACTTTACCCCGTTGAGAATTTAATTGTAGAATTTTCCAATCTCAGTGCAGCACGGCCAAAAGCGCGACCGTACCCCATCAGGGTTATGTCAAAGATTTTGAGTGCGTGGAGTCTGGCTGTCGGCCTTGCGCGGATACTTCGAGCGTTTTTTGAGCCACGCCGCCTTGCGGACTTCGTACTCCTCGTAATGTTTTTCCAAATAGTTGTCGGCCATAAAACCACGACTTTCTGTAATGCAAAGGTACGCATTTTTTTCGACGGAACAAAAATTATTTGTAATTTTGCCGAAAAGATAGCGAGGAAAAACTTTCCCGATTTCCGAACCCCATTTCTCACTACTCACTGCAAACTGCTCACTATTATGATGCACTGGGAACAACTGCTTTCGACCAAGCGTTTCGGCATGGAACGCTACCACGATGCCCACCACGACGACCGCACCGAATTTCAACGCGATTTCGACCGTTTGACCTTTTCGTCGCCGTTTCGCCGACTGCAAAACAAGACGCAGGTATTTCCGCTTCCGGGCAGCGTTTTTGTGCATAACCGCCTGACACACAGCCTCGAAGTGTCGTGCGTGGGGCGTTCCATCGCAGCGCGCGTTGCCAAACTATTGCACGAAAAGCAGCAACCTCTGCCGCCGCACATCGACGAGATTGGAGCCATTGTAGCGGCCGCCTGTCTGGCTCACGATTTGGGAAATCCGCCGTTCGGGCACTCGGGCGAAAAGGCCATCGGCACATTTTTTTCGGAAGAGAAAGGACAACCCTTTCGCAACCAAATGACTGCCGCCGAGTGGAACGATTTGACGAAATTCGAAGGCAACGCCAACGCATTCCGTCTGCTCACGCACCAATTCGAAGGGCGGCGCGAAGGCGGTTTCGTGCTGACTTACAGCACATTGGCAGCAATCGTAAAATATCCGTACGAATCGCAATTTGCCGATGCGAAGAAATCGAAATTCGGATTTTTCCAAAGCGACAAAGAGGCTTACGAGCGCATCACCACGGAACTTGGCATCGTGCGCGACCCCGACAACTCCGACCGCTACGCACGCCACCCGTTGGTCTATCTGGTTGAGGCCGCCGACGACATCTGCTACGAAATCATGGACATAGAAGATGCCTACAAACTGCGTCTGCTCACGCTCGACGAGACCAAAGAGTTGCTGCTCGGCTTTCTGCCCGAACAAAAACGCCGCCGCGCTACCGACGAGATTTTCAACATGGTAACCGACACCAACGAGCAGATAGCCTACCTGCGCTCGTCGGTGATGGGCGTGCTGATAGAGGCCACTGCGCAGACGTTTGTCGAACACGAAGAGGAGATTTTGAACGGCACATTCCGCCGATCGCTCATCGACCATATACCCGACCATCTGCGCACAGCCTACGCCGACTGCACGCGCATTTCGGCAACGAAAATCTACAAATCGCAAATCGTGCTCGACGTGGAATTGGCGGGTTACAAAATCATTTCGGAACTGCTGGACGACCTTGTGCGCGCCACATTCAACCCCGACAAACTCTACTCGAAACAATTGCTCAACCGCATTCCGACACAGTACAACACGCAGGCAGCATCGGTCTACGAACGCATCATGGCTGTGCTGGACTACATTTCGGGCATGACCGACGTGTACGCCCTCGACCTCTACCGCAAAATAAACGGCATGAGCCTACCGACGCTGTAACGGACGAATCACACGGATTTGCTCGGCTCGATAAGCGGAAACTTGACAATAAACGTGGTGCCCTCGTCCACTTTTGTGGTAAACGAAATTTCGCCCTGCGACATGGTAACGATGTTTTTGGCGATGCACAAGCCAAGGCCCATGCCGCTGCTTTTGGTCGTGAAATTTGGCACGAAAATCCGCTCGGCGGCCTCGCTGCTGATGCCGCAACCGTTGTCGGCCACCAGCACCACAGCACGCCCATTCTCCTCGGTCAGCACCACATCGATTTTGCCGCGCCGCGTGGACGGAATGGCCTGAATGGCGTTTTTCAGCAAATTGTTGAACAACTGTGTCATCTGTTCGCCATCGGCCAAGATGAACGCCGCATCGACCGTCGAAGAGTAACTGATTTCGACGTTTTCGTGATTGTTGCGAAACAGTTCGACCTCGGTGCGCAGTTTGTCGTACAAATCGACGTGTGTGAGGTTGGCCATCGGCATACGCGCGAAGTTCGAAAATTCCGATGCGATGAACGAAAGGCTGTCGATCTGCTCGATGAGCGTGTGCGAGGCAGTGGCAAAATAGTCGTCGAAGCGTTCACCGCCCATCGCCTTGGTGCGCTGCAACTGTTGTATGGTCAGTTTCATCGGTGTGAGCGGATTTTTTATCTCGTGAGCAATCTGCCGCGCCATGTCGCGCCACGCCAACTCGCGCTCCGAAGCGGCCAATTGTTGCGCGCTCTCAGCCAATTTGTCGACCATGTGGTTGTATTCCGTAACGAGCAGACCGATTTCGTCGGAAGCGGAGCCGTTGTACGATATTTTTTCGTTGGCTTTGCCGCCATCGAGTCTGATTTGGCGCAGATTCTGCTCGAGCATTTTCAGCGGGCGTGTCAGCCGACGACCGACAGTCAAGGCAATGAGCGCAGCCAACATCAGGGCAACAAAATAGAGGTTCATCAACAGGGCGCAGTAGAAAAAGAGATCGCGCCACAAGTTGTACGAACTGAAAAACATGGGCACGCAGATGTACGATGCCGTTTTCCCGTTGCCGTCGTCGGTGGTGGTGTACGATGCCAAATAGTCGAACTGCCCCATCTTTTCGTCGACCACCACGCCTTGGTCTATCGGTTCGAAGAAGACTGCCGGATTGATGTGCCGCCCACACAATCCGCTCGTAAACAGATAGGGGCGCGACGTGGCCATCAGTTCGCCTTCGGGATTGTACACATGGATGTCGGTGCGATAGAGTTTCGACAAATCCTGCAAGACAAACACCAATTCGCCAATGCTTTCGGGCGAGATGCCGACATGCTGAATATATGGCTGCAAATAGGCTTGTATGTAGCGCGTTTTCTCTTCGAGTTGTATTTTCTGGTCGTTGCGGTAGCGCGCATAAATGAAAAAGAGCGACGTAACGAACGCCATGGTAATGAACAACACCGACAGCAACACAAACATACGCTGAATGTGCGCCACAAACGTATTTTGGAACGTCAATCGCCTATTGACAAAGACGCTCACCAAGTAGACCGCTATCACCAGCAGCGAATAGAACACAAACAGATAAGTCCAAAATATGAGGAAAGCGCGTCCAGGAGCCGGATGCCGCTCGCCTATCAGCACGCAAGTGCCGTCGGCAAATCGGAATACATGATGCACAAACCGGTGCCAATATATCACGTCCGATGCGTCCACTGGCATCTCGTCGAGTTGGTTCGGGTAGACAAACACGCCGCTGTTTAGCACCTTTTCGCCTTGTGTATACACCGCCGCCGACAGCAACAAATTGATGTTGGCTTGCGGCCGCAAAAAGATGTCGCTATCGCTCAAATCGCCAATGCGGTAGAGCACTACGAAGAGTCGATTCACGCGCCCGTTTTTACCCGCAAAATCGAAAATGCCCACAAACTGATACGAATCGCTCTTCATGTGGTTGATGTAGAAATGTTCGGTGTAGGGCTGCAACGTGCGATGCGCTATCTGCTTGTCGTAGCGGTGTGCCGACGGCGATTCCAAATCGGTGATGAACACCTTCATCGTGTAGTTCACGCCATCGTTCCAATAGTCGCGAAACGAGGTCTGGTTCAAGTGCGCCAACAGTTGCGACATCGATATGGGTTGCTCCGCCATCAAATGCGCAAGTGTCTGGTCGCCAGCGAGTTCGGCATCGGTAGCCGCCAAACGTTTTTTCGTGTAGATGTCGTAGGTGCTTTTCGCGCCCGAAGCCAAATTTTCGGCTATCATCGCATATTTCACCCGTTTCTGCACCAACGTGTGCATATAGACATCGCTCAGCACAAACAGGCAGCAAACCAACGTGATGCACTGCACCTGCCAAAAACGGTAGGCACGGCTCACACGGTAGCGCAACACATCGACCGTAAGACAGACGACGAAATAACCGAAAAACTCCCAAAAATAGAACACGCGCCCCAGCAGACACACGGTGCTCGCCACAATCGCGGCAAAAACCACATCGGACAGCACAAGTTCGGTGAGCGACAGCGCACGCCTGAAACTGAAAATCAGCTTGTCGCGCACCAGCACCAATGTGAACACCCAGATGAACACCAACAGCGAAGCCAACACCGAATAGAACGACACCTGCTCGAAACTGACAAACACCAAATCGAACGTCGAATTGCCCACCAAATCGTGCAGCAGATAATCGACACAAAAGGCGATAAGCACCGTAACCAACTGAGCCACAACAAAGCGCAGCCGCACACCGAGCGTAGCGTGCCAATGAATGGGCAAGCGCAGGCGCACGTAAAACACCGACACGATGGCGCACAGCAAAGCACTGACGATGGTCAAATGTCCCAACGAAGGCATCAGGTTCGAAGCGTAGTAGAGCGGCGAAAACAGATCGACGGCAAACAACAGATGCGGCACGCCGAAATGCACGCAAAAAATCACGGCAAGTCCAAACAGCGACACCGCGCCAATGTAGTTGCGAATCGACCAAAAACGTGCGCCAAACAGCCAATGCAACTTGGCAAACAGCAGCAAAAATAACAGATACGCCAAGCCATAGAAGCACAACGCCGCAATCTCGAGCGGCAACTTATCGAGCGGCTTCTCCCCTTTCGACAGCGAAAAAAGATAGTCACCATCGGCCGAAAACAGAGCATCGGCATCGTCGGGCGAGCCCACCTCGACCAAAACACGCTTGTCCATGTCGAACCCAGCGGCAAAACCGTTTTCGACGAGCGGATTTTCGGCGGTCATATAGCGGTGCTTCACCACGATGAACGCCACCGCCGCCGAATTTTCGCCGAAATGCAGCGATTTCGTTACGCCATAAGCGTTGCCAGCCAGGCAATAGTGTTCGCCTTCGGCCGTCAATTGCCGATACGGCACCTCCGACAAATCTATCGCATTGTCGCTCCAAAAGACCATCGTGTCGTTGCGAAACACAAAATAGACGATATCGGAACACGCGTCGCCGTCCAAATCGCCTTTGGGCCAAGCCTCGACATCGGCCACGGCCGCCAATCGCCGCAAAATAGTGTCGGCACTCTGCTCCTTTTGTGCCAACGCCCGCCGAAAGTTCTCCATAGGCAACTCCCATTCGCCCGAAGTGCGATAGAGCCTGTCGTGCACGAAACCCAAGACGCAGCACAACACAAAACTGCCCAACAACAAAAAATAGCGTATTTTATTTTTCATAGAATAGTTTGATAGTGTGAGAGTTTGAAAGTGAGAAAGTGAGAAAGTTTATAAAGTGAAAAGTCTATAAAGTGGAAAGTTTTGGGGGATTTGGAGATTTGGTGATTTGGCTATTTGATGATTAAGGAGTTTCGGTTACCGACAATTTGAAATTTGATTAAATCATTGGAAATTAGATAATTGAATAATTAAAAACTCTTTGCTCTTTGTTCTTTGTTCTAAAATTGCGGCTTTGCCGCCTAATTCCTCATTTCTCACTCCTCACTACTAACTACTAACTGCTCACTTTTTCAAAAGGCTTTCCTCGTGATGGTAGGGTTCGCCAGCGACGATGGTGTGCGCTCGATAGAGTTGTTCCAGAAAAATTAAGCGTGCCATTTGGTGCGAATAGGTCATTCTCGAAAGCGACAATAGGCTATTCGCACGGTCGTAAACCGCCTGCGAGAAGCCGTAGGCACCGCCCACGACAAACACCAAACGCTTGTCGGAAACCTGTCGGCGGCGTTCGATCCAAGCCGCAAACTCCATCGATGTAGGCTGGCGGCCTTTGTCGTCGAGCAGCACCACAAAATCGGTCGGCTCCAACAAGCGAAGCAACTGCTCGCCCTCCTTGTCGCGCTGCTGCGGCTGTGTAAGCGACTTCGTATTTTTCAGTCCAGCCGCCTCCACCACCTCGAAGGGCGTGTAAAACTGCAGCCGCTTGACGTATTCGCCGATGGCATCGACCAAATAGGGAGCCGTCGTTTTACCTATCCACAAAAGCACAATCTTCATACGCAAAAAAGGCACAAAATCCGTGCCAATGCACATGTTTCGACAAAAATGCGTATCTTCGCACAGAAATTTGTTGCAAATATCGCATTTTTCGTTCAAATCGACAAGTAGCGCGGCGTAAACACCGTTTGGCACAAAATTTGCTGATAGTTCGGAGTAAAAAACGAATCAACAGCACACACCATGAAGAGACTCCTTTTACTCGCAGCACTGATTGTCTGTTTGCCAAGCATATACGCCACAGTCGTCGACAAAGTAGCCACGCATTTCGGCGAGGGCGATGCCGAGAGGATAGCCCAATACCTGAACGCCAATGTCGAACTGTTCATACAAAACACCAACAACGTGTTCACACGCCAGCAAACAGAGACGATACTCAGCGACTTTTTCAAGAAAAACCCCGTGAAAGAGTTCACCGTGAACGACCAAGGCGAACGCGACGGCAAACAGTTTGCCATCGGATTATTGAAAACACAAAACGGCACGTTTCGCATCTATTTCATGACCAAAAATAACCTAATACAACAACTTAGAATCGAAGCAACCAAATGACCGACAATTTAGACCAACAAATCGCGCTGTGGTTTGCCGAGGACATCGGCGATGGCGACCACACTACCCTTTCGTGCATTCCAGCCGACGCGCGCGGCAAATCGCAACTCATCATCAAAGAAGATGGCGTGCTGGCGGGCGTAGAGGTGGCCAAGCGCATATTCCACGCGTTCGACCCCGACCTGAAAATGACACAATTGCTGCACGACGGCGACCGTGTGAAACGCGGCGACGTGGCATTCGTAGTCGAAGGGCGCATACAGTCGCTGCTGCAAACCGAACGCCTAATGCTCAACGTGATGCAGCGCATGAGCGGCATCGCCACACGCACCGCCGAATATGTGAAACGGCTCGAAGGCACGCACACGCGCGTGCTCGACACACGCAAGACAACGCCTGGACTGCGTCTTTTGGAAAAAGAGGCCGTGAAAATAGGCGGCGGCTGCAACCACCGCATCGGCTTGTACGACATGATTCTGCTGAAAGACAACCATGTGGATTTTGCGGGCGGCATCGACAAGGCCATCGCACGCGCCAAAGAGTACTGCCGCGCCAAAGGCAAAGACCTGAAAATAGAGATTGAGGTGCGCAACCTCGACGAGCTGAACCAAGTGCTGACCGTGGGCGGTATCGATCGCATCATGCTCGACAACTTCACACCCGAAATTACGCGCCAAGCCGTGCAACTCATCGGTGGCCGCTACGAGACCGAATCGTCGGGCGGCATCACCTTCGACACGTTGCGCGACTACGCCGAATGCGGTGTCGATTTCATCTCCGTCGGCGCACTCACCCACTCCGTGAAAAGCCTCGACATGAGTTTCAAGGCAGTGAAAGTTAGTTAGGAGTGAGGAGTGATGCGGCGAAGCCGCAATTTCAAATTGAAAATTCAATGAATCAATAATTCAGTGATTCAATGATTTATTTGTGAGGATGTGGTGCGCCACGTCCTTTTTTTTGTGGATTTGAAAAATTTGAAGATTGTTTCTCGCGCTGCGCGCAGTTTCTCATTGTTTCTAAGTTTCTGGTTATTGGGGGATTTGTGGATTTGGTTATTTGGTCGCACGGGATTTGCAATCCCGTGCTTGCTGTATTATGCGGATTTGCAATCCGCAACGCCAACGTGTTATTCTGCTAGTGTCGTTTTTTTTCGTTCATTGCTTTTTTAGAGCAAAGAGCATAGAATAAAGAACAAAGACGACTTGGGTGCGAATAATTATTCATTCCTCACTCCTAACTCCTCATTTCTCACTGCCCCTACTTTCGCACTTTTATACTTTCAAACTTTCACACTAAATTGTCTTGCTACTGAAAAAAAATTGTTATCTTTGCTTTGTGAAAACCGCTTTGCCCATGGAATACCTGAAATCGGAACGCATCACGCTGCGCGCTTTGGAACCGGAAGATTTGGAGACGTTCTACCGCTGGGAAAACGACACGTCGCTCTGGTGCGTGGGCAGTGCCGTGGAACCCTATTCGCGCTACATACTGAAGGAGTACATCGCCTACTCCAACAAGACCATCTACGAGAAGCGGCAACTGCGGCTCATCATCGAGCGCAATGCCGACCACGCCACCATCGGCGCCATCGACCTGTACGACTTCGACCCGCACCACCTGCGCGCTGGTGTGGGCGTGTTGGTGGACAAGCCCTATCAACGGCAAGGATTCGCCCACGAAGCCCTATCGCTCATTGCCGACTATGCGTTCGGGTTTCTACACATGCAGCAACTCTACGCCTATGCGCCCACCACCAACCAAGCCAGCCTACGCATGTTGGAAAAGGCGCGGTTTGTACACTGCGGCACCCTGCGCCGCTGGATGCGCCAAGCCGACGAATATGCCGACGTGGAGATGCTGCAGTTGATGAAATAGTTTGAAAGTGAGAAAGTGTGAAAGTTTATAAAGTTTATAAAGTCTATAAAGTCTATAAAGTAAAAAGTCTGTAAAGTTATTGTGGATTTGGTTATTTGAAAATTGATTAAATAATTGGAAATTAGATAATTGAATAATTAAAAAGTCTTTGCTCTTTGTTCTATATTCTTTGTTCTCTCACCTCTCACCTATAACCTCTCAACTATAAACTTTTGTGACTAAATTGTCAATCTGAAATAAATCTCGTATGAAACAGACGTTTGCCTTATTTGTCGCGATGTCGTTCGTGGCAGTGCCATGCGCACAAGCACAGAATCAGCAGAGAATCAAGAAGATAGACATCGCCGTGCAAATGCCCAACGTGGGCGATGCTACGTTCGACGGCATAAACATCACGAGCATCACCGCCGATGCGTTTGGTGCGGAAGAGATGCTTGGCGAACAAAAGATAAACGGCGGCGGTGTAACGATTTACGAGTTCGACAGTCAAGGCAACCGCACCCACCCTTTGGTCGAGGAACATTTTCAGGCGGGAAGAGAGTACGTGTTTGTGGTGCGTGTAACGAACTACACCGACGTGCTATTCAACTACAAAAACGACGCAAACTTCACGGTGGACAACAGCATGGTGAAGGCCACCATCAACGGCCAGCCGGCCAAGATTCTCAAAGGCTCGTCGGGGCGGCCGCTGATATGCGAGATTGTGGTGAAATTGCCTGGCGAGCGCGACCCGATACTTGCCAATACGAGCGTCAGCCCTGCCGACGGCGAGCATGCGGGCTACGGCTATGTAGACCTCGGATTGCCCAGTGGCACCATGTGGGCTACCTGCAACATAGGAGCGACAACGCCCGAAGGCTACGGCGACTACTACGCCTACGGCGAGACGACACCCAAAAAGACATTCGTCACGGAAAATTTCACCGGATTCGGGTCGTATCTCTACAACAATATCCACAATTTCAAGACGTTTGGAGAGGAGGACGACTTTTACTCGACCTCCACATCGATGGGCTTTCGCCTTCGTCCCGAATGTGATGCGGCACGCCAAAACATGGGCGGCGAATGGAGCATTCCAACGCGTTTGCAGGTGAAGGAATTGCGCGAGAACTGTTATCCCAAATTTATGATTGTGAACGGCGTGAAAGGCACGTTGTGGACAAGCCTCCGAAACGGCAAATCGATTTTCACGCCCTACTCTGGCGCGATGAACGGAACGAAGATAGAAGGGCGTGGCATCGCAGGATTCTACCACACAGCCAACGGGAAGCGCATACGATATATCGTTACATTAAACTGGGGAAGTTCCTACACCAAAGACGACATCACCGGCATATACTTGCTCCAAATTTCGACCTATCAGTACAACGAAGACCCTGTGGGCGACAATGTGATTCCGGGTCGGCCTGTGCGTGCCGTGTGGGGCGGCGAGGAATTCAGCGGCGATAGGTCGAAAGGCGGCAAAGCACGCACCACGACAAAAAGCGCAAAAAACACTGACGACGCCCCAAAATCGGACAGCAACGTCAAGGAAGTGCTGAAAACGGGCGCAACCATTCTCAACCTTTTCAGATGATGGGCTGAAACGCCATCGATACGCAGCGAGAGCCCTAAGTAGTGCTACAAATTAACCGTTTGCGGCGTTACTTCGTTCAATCCATTGGCGTGGTCAGCCCCATGGCCTTCAGCACGTTGCAATTGCCGCCAAAAGGCAGATAGGGCGATACGCGCACATCGCCTGTATGCAGAATATGGATTTTGATGTTGCTCATTGTCGATGCCCAATATCGTGCTCGATGTTGGCTATCCAAGCAAATGCATGAAAACCAACTATTTGCCCGAAGTAAGGTCGGTATAGCGGCGCAGGCAGACACGGTAGGATATATAGGCATCTGACAACTCGTTCTCTGCCTTCTGCAAGGTTGTCTGCGCCATCAGCAAATCGGAGATGGTTACCGTGCCGGCACGGTACTGCACCTCGCTCAAGCGATAGTTCTCCTGCGCCGTAGACAAAGCCCGCCGATTGTTTTGCCACAGCAGATAGGCCTCTTGCAACTTGTCGTAGGTCTGCTGATTGCGCAGCGATAGCAGTTCGTCGGTATGGTCGCGCTCCAGTTCCGCCTGTTCGACCGAAATAGCATGTTCGCGCATCTTATGTCCCGTCTCCCACCACGCAGTAAGTGGCACTTTGACCACAACAAACGCAATTCCATTGCCTGTGCCGTTTCCCCAGACTCCGTTTCGGAGCAGATCGGCTTGTGCGCGGCTGCATCCGTAGTGCGCGCCAACGGCTATATTTGGGAGCGCGTCGGCAATGGTCATGCGACGGCGCAGTTTTTCCGCCTCCACTTGCATATCGAGCAAGGTATATTCTGGCGTTGTCGTTGCGCCATCGACATAGAGCGGCGGCAGGCTGTCCGACAACGCTTCGGCCATATTCACCGACGGCACCCGCACGCTGTCGCACACCGACTGCGGCAGGCCCACCGACTGC
>CAVKQB010000066.1:0-10294 GCA_963658575.1 Leyella stercorea
AAAATCAAGAATTAAAGAAAAGTCGCCAGCTGGGGCGCGAGCGTTGCCAAAAATTAGCGGTTTTGGTTTCGGCGGCGCCAAAACTCGCTTCGCTCAGACACTGCCGCCGCTTCTCGAAACACAAAACCTGATTTTTGACACTCGCCGCCCAATGCTGGATTTTTCCCTTATCATCAAAATTTCAATTTGTAAATTCGTCAATTTGTCAATTTTCGTGCGGATTTGCAATCCGCAACGGGCGCAATTGATGCGCCCTTACAATACAATTATTGAATTACTGAATCATTGAATTATTGATTTGTAAATAACAAGTTCCTTATTTTTTATTTGGCCTTTAAGGTGCCAATTTGGCACCTTAAAGCGTTATACTCCTCCCGAGTCAGTTCTATCATAAAATCGGCAGGGAAGCGCGAAAGATGCCGCCGCACCTGACGTTTCAGTTGTTTTGTTTCCACGCCATAGAGCGCAGCCAAATCGCTGTCGAGCATCACCTGCATGCCCCGAATCGTACAAATTCTATTTTGTATCGTCTGCAACTCCATTTCGTTTTTAAGCCTTTTTTTTTGAATGATTGATTTGGTTATTTGATGATTTAGGCGTTTCGGTTACCGACAATCTGAAATCTGAAATCTGAAATTACTCTCACCTATAACCTATAACCTTTTTTCTTGCAACTTGCTGCTTGTGTCTTGCTACTAAAATCGTCTTTGTTCTATATTCTTTGCTCTTAAAATTGCGGCTCCGCCGCCTCACTCCTCACTCCTAATTTCTCACTCCTAATTTAATTTCTAATTCCTCACTACTAATTACTAATTACTCACTACTCACTATTAAGTGCTTGATTATCAACAAGTTGCCCCCCCCCATTGCTGGGGAGGAGGGCAAAAATCTGCCTTTTTGGGTCTGTTTTAGACCTATATTATGACTATCAAACACGCAAAGGTAGCAATTTTTTTTAATTAAACAAAAAAAATATGCAATTATTTTTGCGATCGCGTGCACTTTTTATCGCGCGAAAGGGGATATTGGTAGATTTTCGGTCGACAAACACGGCGTTTTTCGGCTCGGTAGCGGCATTTGTGCGTGGTGCAAATCTGGGAAAAAAGCAGGTTGGCAACGTGCGCACCGACCGATTTGGAGTTTTCACACCTTTTGTCTATCTTTGTAGGTTGAATATCTCCGAACGGATAACGAACAAAACATACATCGACCAAACGAATATGGCAGACAACAACCTACTGATTTACAACACACTGACGCGGCAAAAAGAATTGTTCCGTCCGCTGCACGCGCCGCACGTGGGGCTTTATGTGTGCGGCCCCACGGTGTATGGCGACGGCCATTTGGGGCATGCGCGGCCGGCCATCACCTTCGACGTGCTGTATCGCTACCTCACGCATCTCGGCTACAAAGTGCGCTACGTGCGCAACATCACCGACGTGGGACACCTCGAACACGATGCCGACGACGGCGAGGACAAGATAGCCAAGAAGGCACGACTCGAAAAACTGGAGCCGATGGAGGTGGCCGAACACTACACACTGCGCTACCACAAGGCGATGGAGCGACTGAACGTGTTGCCGCCCAGCATCGAACCGCACGCCTCGGGGCACATCATCGAGCAGATAGAGTTTGCCAAGAAGATACTCGACAACGGCTACGCCTACGTGAGCAACGGCTCGGTCTATTTCGATGTGGAGAAGTACAACCAAAAATACCACTACGGTCGGCTGTCGGGGCGCAACATCGACGAGCAACTCGCCACCACGCGCGAACTCGACGGTCAGGAGGAGAAACGCCGCAGCGTGGATTTCGCCCTGTGGAAAAAGGCGGCTCCCGAACACATCATGCACTGGCCAAGTCCGTGGAGCGAGGGTTTTCCCGGCTGGCACTTGGAGTGTTCGGCCATGGGCACGAAATACTTGGGCGAAGAGTTCGACATACACGGCGGCGGCATGGATCTGATGTTTCCGCACCACGAATGCGAGATAGCGCAAAGCGTGGCCGCACTCGGACACGAGACAGTGCACTACTGGATGCACAACAACATGATAACCATCAACGGGCAGAAGATGGGCAAGAGCCTCGGCAATTTCATCACGCTCGACGAGTTTTTCACGGGCAACCACCCGTTGCTGTCGCAGCCCTTTGCACCGATGACAATCCGGTTTTTCATACTGCAAGCGCACTACCGCAGCACGCTCGACTTCAGCAACGATGCGCTTGTAGCCTCCGAACGCGGGCTGGCGCGGCTCACCGAAGCCTACGCCCGTCTGCAAACGCTGAAGGCCGCTGCCACCTCGACCGTCGATGTGCGCGGCTTGCGCGACCGCTGCGAAGAGGCCATGTGCGACGACCTGAACACGCCCATCGTGATTTCGCATCTGTTCGAGGCCGCCAAAGCCATCAACAGCGTGCACGACGGCAAAGCCACCATCAGTGCCGACGATTTGGCGGAGTTGAAGAGCGTGTTCCATCTGTTTGTCGAAGAGATTCTCGGTCTGCAAACCGAAACCACCAACGGCAACGACGAGGCGTACCGCAAGGCCGTCGACCTGCTGCTCGACCTGCGCCTGCAAGCCAAGCAAAACAAAGATTGGGCAACGGCCGACCGCATCCGCAACGAACTCGCTGCGTTCGGCTTCACCATCAAGGACACCAAAGACGGCTTTGAGTGGAACCTTTGATTAGTGAGAAGTGAGAAGTGAGAAGTTAGTAGTTAGTAGTGAGGAGTGTTTTTAATTGATAATGGACAATTGATAATTGACAATTAGTAGCAAGACACAAGTAGCAAGACAAGGTTAGAGTTGAGAGGTTATAGGTTATAGGTTATAGGTTATAGGTTAGAGGTTAGAGGTTAGAGGTGAGAGAGCAAAGAACATAGAACATAGAACATAGAACAAAGACTTTTTAATTATTCAATTATCTAATTACTCAATTATTTAATCAATTTTCCAACTCTCCAAATAACCAAAACTTAGAAACTGCGCGCAGCGCAAGAAACTTAGAAACAATGAGAAACGTGCGTAGCACGAAAATGGAGTCTGTAAAAAAATGAGTGCCATCAATACTTTCTACAACAAAATTATTTGTGGGGATTGCCTAGAAACAATGAGGCAATTTCCTAGCGGCTCCATTGATTTAATCGTAACATCGCCGCCATATAATCTGAAAAACTCAACAGGGAACGGAATGAAGCCGTGTACAACAAGCGGGAAATGGGCGAATGCAGCCTTACAAAACGGATATTCGCACTACGACGATTGTATGCCCACAGACAAGTACAACGAATGGCAGCACGAATGCTTGGCGGAAATGTTTAGACTAATAAAAGACGACGGTGCTATTTTTTATAATCACAAATGGCGAGTCCAAGCAGGGTTGCTACAAGATAGGAGCGAAATAGTCAAAGGATTTCCCGTGCGCCAAATCATCATTTGGCGTAGAAAAGGAGGCATCAATTTTAACCCCGGCTATTTTCTCCCAACCTACGAAGTCATTTACTTGATAGCCAAACCTAAATTTAGGTTAGTTCCCAAGGCCAATGCTTGCGGAGATGTTTGGGAATTCACACAAGAGATGAAAAACGAACACCCTGCACCATTTCCCGTTGCTTTAATTGACAGAATAATATCTTCCACTTACGCAGACGTCGTTTTAGACCCATTCATGGGCAGCGGAACCACGGCAATAGCAGCCATAAAAAACAACAGGAAATACATCGGCATAGAATTGTCGCCTGATTATTGTAAAATGGCAGAGGACAGAATCAACGGCACGCCGCACCAACAGAAAAAAGCCCAATTTTACCAATCAAATTTATTTGAATCGATAGCATGAGTGCGGACTTAAAAACAATAAGCAAAGAAGAACTTATCCAACGCTTCAAAGAGATAGAATCCTTGGGGTGGATAGAAAACACCACGCGCAAAAACAACGATGGAGCCGCAGGCAACAAATTGGAAGACCTACTTGGGATTCCCGAAAACAATTTGCCAATTCCCAATGCGGCCGAATGGGAATTAAAAACACAACGAGACAACACTTCTTCGCTTCTTACACTGTTCCACATCGAGCCCTCACCGAGAGCATTGCAAATAGTGCCATCGCTCTTATTGCCACAATACGGTTGGAGACATCGACAAGCAGGGAGCCGCTATCCTATAAACGAGAAATCGTTTCGGGCAACTTTGAATGCCATCTCATACTCGAGAGGTTTCACCGTTTCTGTCAATGATGAAGAGCGCAAAGTTTGCATCAAATTTAATGCTGACAAGGTTTTGCAAAAAGATAGCGAATGGCTAAAAAGTGTTCAGCACAATGTTGGGCACCTACACGATTTAGACATCACGCCATATTGGGGATTCGACGATCTGTTTAGCAAGGCTCGGACAAAATTGTTAAATTGCTTTTTCGTTATATTTGAGGCCAAAACAGAAAATCGGAAGCAATTCTTCCACTACTACAAAGCATTCAAACTGCAAAATCTCAATCTGGATAAATTTTTGTCGGCCATCAGGAATGGCTTTGTCTATATTGATTTCGATGCTCGCACCGGTCACAATCACGGTACGAAATTCAGAATAAACCCACAAATAATCCCATCTCTATACGAAACTGCCGAAATTGTATTAAATGTTCCCAAAATAAACCAACCACTATGAAACCAACAAGAATTTTAGCACTATGCGCTGTGTGCGTGTGTGCCATGAGCTGCCACAGATACACTATCGATGGCAAAGTGCCCGACACTTGGAACGGCGGGAAAGCCTATCTCGCCCACTACGACGGCCGCAAACTGCTGCTCGACGACAGCACCGCCATCGCCGACGGCACATTTCAGTTCAAAGGATCGCAGGACACGGTTTTCTACCGCCAACTGCTGCTCGATAAAGACGGCGAACGCGACATGGCCGCACCCGTAATACTCGAAAAGGGGCGAATAAGCGTAACGTACGACGGCCACAACGCCACCATTGGCGGCACCGCACAAAACGACGTGCTGCAACAGTACCTCGACCTCGTGCGCGGTGCCGAAAACATGCTCGATTCGCTCTACCAAGTCTACGCCGCCAGCGACAACAATCCGCAGCGGCAACGCGCCATCGAGGAGGAGTTCGACAGTTGCTACAGTGCACTGCTCGAAACGGCCATCGACTACATCAAACAAAACACCGATAACGCCGCTGGCGCGTATGTGTTCGTCTCGCTCTCGCTCGACGACGAGGATCAGATAGAGATACTGGAAAAAGCCAGCGAAAACTTTCTGTGCCAACCTGGCGTTGCAGCGATAGCCGCGCGCCTCGAAAAGATGAAACAGGTGACCATCGGCAAAAAGTTTGCCGATCTCACGATGCACGACGTGAACGGCAACGAGGCGCATCTGTCCGACTTTGTGGGCAACGGCCGCTACTTGGTAGTCGATTTTTGGGCAAGCTGGTGCCGTCCGTGCCGCCAATCGATGCCCGAACTGAAGGCCATCTACAAAAAATACGGCGATAAAATCGATATCGTCGGCATCTCGTTCGACAACGACGAGGCGGCTTGGAAACGCTGCATAGACAACCTCGAACTGCCGTGGCACCACATGTCCGACCTGAAAGGCTGGCAATCGGTGGCTGCAGAAGTCTATGGCATCGATGCCATTCCACACCTGATGCTCATCGACCCCGACGGCATCATTGTGGCCAAGAAACTGAACGACCGGTCGTTGGCCGAGAAATTGGAAGAGTTGCTGCACTAAAAATATCGCCCCCGAAAAAGCGTTGCCATGAAACGGATCGAGACAAGCCTTGCCTTGCTGGCCATTGCGGCGGTGTGCCTTGCGCAGACCGACCTGAAGGCATACTACGCCAGCACCAACGGGCTGAACAAGGGCGAACTGAAAACCGCCCTTTTCGAAATCATCAAAAATCCGAACGTGGTAAGTTACAACGACCTGTGGCAGTATTTCCCGCAGACCGACCGCAAAGCCGACGGCACCGTGTGGGACATGTATTCGAACAACGTCTACACCTTTCCCGACGACGGTTCGACGGCGATAGGCATGGACAAGGAACACGCCTTCCCGAAAAGTTGGTGGAAGTCGGGCGTGGATGTCGACACCTACGGCTGCTACAGCGACCTTTTCAACCTGAATCCGGCCGATGCCATAGCCAACCAAACAGCCAAAAGCAATTTGATGATGGGCGAAGTGCGCTCCGACACCATCGTGCGGTTCGACAATGGCGTGGTACGTTCGGGCTACAACAAAGACGGCTCGCGCGTGTGGGAACCAGCCGACGAGTACAAAGGCGACTTTGCACGCACCTACATGTATGTGGTTACCTGCTACGAACAGATTTGCACCGGCGGCAAAGACGGCGGCCCCACTTGGAGCAGCGATGCCCCGCGGTTTATCCATTGGAACAGCAGCGAAACCTATCCCATCTTCACCGACTACGCCATAGAACTTTTGCTGCGCTGGCACCACAACGACCCCGTGAGCGACAAAGAGTTGAACCGCAACGAAACCATCAGCAAGATACAGGGCAACCGCAACCCGTTCATCGACTGCCGCTACTTTGCCGACTACATCTGGGGCAGCCAAAACGACGAGCCGTTCGACATCGAACTACTTTCGCCCAACAGTTTTCTCTCGAAACCGCGCGACGGCGAACAATTCTCGTTCAAAGGCGACACCATCAACACCACGCAATCGCTGCGCATGCAGTTCAAAGCGATTTACGCCACACAACCCATCGCGTGGAAAATCGAGGGAGAATCGGTGGGAACATTCGCGCTGCCATCGGAGCAACTGTCCGTCGCCGACCTGACGGCAAGCAAGGTGCAAACGCTCACCTATACATCGTCCCGCCCCGCGCGCGACACCGTGAATCTGGTGCTGACAAGCGACGAACTGCCAACGCCCACCACCGTGAGGTTGATTGCCGAAGCGCGCGACGTGTTCCAAGTGCTCGACCCCACCATCGACGACGAATCGTTTGTGGTGCGCTGGCGACCCTCGGCCGATGCCACAGGCTACCGCATTTTCGTGTATCAGATGCAGGATTTGGGCGAAAAAGATTGGGTGCGCATAATCGACGAAGGATTCGGCACGAGTTTCCCATCGGATTGGACACGCAGCGCAAACGGCTTCAGCTGGACATCGCAAAACGGCGGTCTTGTCAAACTTGGCTCGGCCAGCAACGGCGGCTTTGTGGCCACCCCGACACTCGCGCTCGGCGACAGCGTACGTGTGCAAGTGCGCGCCTTCCAAACCAACGTCAAGGACAAAAATCCGATGCTCTCCGTTTGGCTCGACAGCCCCACCGACACGGTTGCGCTGGGCAGTTTTGCCATCGGCAGCGACACACTACTGTTCGACACCGTCGTCGGCAACAGCGTCGGCCGCGCATCGGTTCGGTTTGCCGTAGAAAAGAGCAGCCGCGCCTCCATCACCGACATCGTCATCGATTCGTACGAAAACGTGGAATCGCGCGTCGCCGTTTGCGACACCACAGCCACGGGGCAAGCGTGCCTCATCGAGGGGCTACAGGCGGGCGAGCACTACTTCTACACCATACAGCCAACGGGCGGCGCATTCCCGACCGTATTCGGGCCATTCGACGTGATAACGGGCAAAACCGGCCTGCACGCCGCCACACACGCCGACATCGTTTGGACTATCGAAGGCAACACGCTCACCATCGACCGGCTGCGCACAAACGCCGACGTGGCACTCTACGACACGCTCGGCCGAAAAGTGTTTGCCCGCACCAAAAACACGCAAAAAACGCTCACCGTCGCGCTCAATGGCCATGGCATCTACATTTTGCACGTGCAGGGTTGTGCGCCCATCAAAATTCTAAAATCACGATAAAGAAATGACACGATACGCACGCTACATCGTCCCGACGCTATTGCTGACAATCAGCCTATTCGCCTGCAAAAAACAGGCGGCAACGTTTGTCAGCAACGGCTCGTTGCAATTCGACGGCGCAGCCTACACGCTGAAAACAGCGCGCCAACACACCTACATCGATTCCGCATCGGGCGAACAACGCATCGATTTGGCATTCTGCACGCCGAAAATGACCTTCACCGATGGCCGCATGTCGGGCACGGGCGCGCTCACCATCATCACCGTGGCGTGCGACACCGCACAACTGCGCCAAGGCGAATACGGCATACTGCCCGAATCGCGCATCACCATCGTTTCCGACAACAAAACCGACACCACAATCACCGCCATCGGGCAAGGCACGCTGACCGTCGAAACCACCGAACACGGGCACCGTTACACATTCAAAACCGACCTGCTGGAAGGTCAGTACGAAGGCACACACACGCACTTCTACGACATCGATGGCGCGCCCATCGGCACACTGCTCATAGGCGACTCGATAGTGCCGCTGCAACGGGGCGACCTGTTGTTGTGGGGGCCGATTTTTGCCGACAACGTGAACTACTACGAATTCTATTTCTACTCGTGCAACCTGCGCTACTCCGATGCTGGTGCCATCAAGCAAGGTATCGCCTTTGTGGTGGGACTGCACACCGCCAATCCCGACACGCCCACCGACGGCAACTACGCCATAAGCAGCGAAAACAAAGCCAACTCCGCGCTCTACGGCCACAAAAGCGGCAACAACAGTTGGGGCACCTACCGCACCACCTACCAGAGCGCATCGGCACAAGCCAAAGCAAACATACTGACCGGCAACATCGCCCTGCAACGCGGCAGCGACAGCACATACACGTTCGATTTCGACTGCACCGACCAGCTAAAAACCCAAATAACCGGACACTACTCGGGCGATTTCCGCCTATTCGATGTTAGATAAAGAGAACAATTAGTAGCAAGATATGAGTCGCAAGTAGCAAGAAAAAGGTGAGAGGTTATAGGTGAGAGGTGAGAGAACAAAGAACATAGAACAAAGAGCAAAGACGATTTGTTAATAGCAAGATGCAAGTCGCAAGAAAAATTTAGTGTGAAAGTGTGAAGGTGTGAAAGTTTATAAAGTCTATAAAGTGAAAAGTTTGTGTGGATTTGATGATTTGGTTATTTGTGGATTATTATTCATTGTTAATTCGCTGCGCGCATTTTTTCTCCGCTCGGCAGAGGGACAGAATTTCGCCCAACAACTCCTCACTCCTAATTCCTAACTACTCATTACTCACTACTAACTACTCATTACTCACTAAAAAAGATGCATACAAAACAAGAAAAACTCGATGCTTTCGCGCGGCTGCTCGACGTGATGGCCGAACTGCGCCAAAAATGCCCGTGGGACAAAAAACAGACCTTCGACTCGCTGCGCTGCAACACCATCGAAGAGGTGTACGAACTCACCGAAGCCATCGCCAACCATGACCTGAAAAACATCAAAAAAGAGTTGGGCGACGTACTGCTGCACATCGTTTTCTACGCGCAAATCGGCAGCGAAACGGGCGATTTCGACATCAAAGATGTGTGCGATGCCATCACCGAAAAACTCATATTCCGCCACCCGCACATCTACGGCAACGTGCACGCCGAAACGCCCGACGAAATCAAACAACTGTGGGAAGCCGTGAAACTGAAAGAAAAAGACGGCAACAAATCCGTGCTGAGCGGCATTCCGACGGCGTTGCCCGCGCTCATCAAAGCCAACCGCATACAGGACAAAGCGCGCAACATCGGCTTCGATTGGGACGAACGCACGCAAGTCTGGGACAAGGTGAAAGAGGAGATGGCCGAGTTTCAAGCCGAAATCGACCGCCACGATACCGACCGCATGGAAGCCGAATTTGGCGACCTGTTCTTCAGCCTCGTCAATGCCGCGCGGCTCTATGGCATCAACCCCGAAAACGCCCTCGAACGCACCAACAAAAAATTCATCAAACGGTTCAACTATCTCGAAGAAAAAACCATCAAACAGGGGCGCGACCTGCGACAAATGACCCTCGCCGAAATGGACGCCATCTGGAACGAAGCCAAAAAATTAGAATAAATTAGTGCGAAAGTGTGAAAGTGTGAAAGTAAGAAAGTTTATAAAGTCTATAAAGTAATTGCAGATTGGGCTGTTTGATGATTGGGATAATTGTCTTGCGACTTGCTACTTGTGTCTTGCTACTACTCTATTGTCTTTGCTCTATATTCTTTGCTCTGAAAAAAAATCCAGCATTGGGCAGCGAGTGTCAAAAATCAGGTTTTGTGTTTCGAAAAGCGGCGGCAGTGTCTGAGCAAAGCGAGTTTTGGCGCCGCCGAAACCAAAAACGCCAATTTTTGGCAACGCTCGCGCCCCAGCTGGCGACTTTTCTTTGGTTCGTT
>CAVKQB010000067.1:0-10006 GCA_963658575.1 Leyella stercorea
CCGCTTCTCGAAACACAAAACCTGATTTTTGACACTCGCCGCCCAATGCTGGAATTCTTTTTTAGAACAAAGAACATAGAATAAAGAGCAAAGACGAATTTAGTGTGAAAGTATAAAAGTGCGAAAGTAGGGGCGCATCAATTGCGCCCGTTGCGGATTGCCAATCCGCAATAAAACGCCACCAACGGACGTGGCACGCCGCGTCCCTACAATACAATGATTGAATGATGAATTATTGACTTATTGAATCATTGAATTTTCAAATTTCAATTTGGAATTTGAAATTGCGGTTCTGCCGCACCACTCCTCACTCCTCACTGCTAATTTCTCACTACTAACTACTCACTCACTTTCTCACTTTCACACTTTCTCACTTTCACACTAATTTTCATACCTTTGCGGTGTGAAACAGTTTGTGCAGCACCCCGACATCGGGATCATCGAGTTTTGCACGCGCCGTGGCATGCGTGGCATCAGTTACTGCGTGTCGGCCGACCGTGTGCGCATCACAGCCAATCCGTGGCTGGCGGCGAGCGTTTTTCCGCTTTCGGCCGAGCGTGTGGCGTGGATTTTGGCATCGCGCCAAAAACTGGCGCAACCGGCTCCTGAAACGTTCCGTTTCACGCCCGAAACTCGGCTCACGACCAACCGTTTCGTCGTGCGGCTGCAACAAAAGGCAGACATCAAATCGACCTTCATCGCCGAGCGCACCGACCACGAACTCACCATCGGCTACCGCTCTGCCGACGATTTGGACGACGACACCAACCAACTGAAAATCAAGCATTTGGTAGCGTATTTCCTACGCATCGAAGCCGAAAAAATTCTGCCTGAACGTCTGCACGCATTGGCCAAAAAACACGGATTCCGTTTTGCGCAAGTGCGCATCAACGGCGCACAAACGCGCTGGGGCAGTTGCTCGGCGCAGCGGCACATCAACCTCAGTTACAACCTGATGCTTCTGCCCGACGAACTCATCGATTTTGTGCTGGTGCACGAACTTTGCCACACACGCGAGATGAGCCACGGGCCACGTTTCGTGCAGTCGATGCGCGCCATTTTCCCCAACTACGACACGCTCAACGCCGCTCTGAAAAAGCAAAGCACGCCTTTTCGCTAAAAATTTTGGCATTCAGAAAAAAATAATTACCTTTGCCGATTGATATTACATCACCCATTTCGACAGAAGAAAATGAAACGTACCATTGTCATTACAGGCGGTGCGGGCTTTATCGGCTCGCATGTTGTGCGCCTTTTTGTGAATAAATATCCCGATTATCACATCATCAATTTAGATGCGCTCACCTATGCGGGCAATCTGGAAAACCTGACCGACATCGACACGAAGCCGAACTACACGTTTGTCAAAGCCGACATCACCGACTACGCCGCCATCGTGAAAATTTTCGAGCAGTACCGCCCCGACGGCATCATTCACTTGGCCGCCGAGTCGCACGTCGATCGCTCCATCACCGACCCGTTTGCTTTCGTCCGCACCAACGTGTTTGGCACTTGCAACCTGCTGCACGCCGCCAAAGAACTCTGGAAAGGC
Organism: Leyella stercorea; assembly: GCA_963658575.1. Taxonomy (GTDB): domain Bacteria; phylum Bacteroidota; class Bacteroidia; order Bacteroidales; family Paludibacteraceae; genus W0P28-013. The sequence goes on from CAVKQB010000067.1 coordinate 1,553, forward strand.
GACATGGCCGGTAAACGCTTCTACCACATCTCGACCGACGAGGTGTATGGCGCGCTCGAAAAAGACGGCACATTTTTCACCGAACAGACAAAATACGCGCCGCACTCGCCCTACTCGGCCAGCAAAGCCTCGAGCGACCACTTTGTGCGCGCCTACCACGACACCTACGGCCTGCCCGTGGTCGTATCGAACTGCTCGAACAACTACGGCTCGCACCATTTCCCCGAAAAACTGATTCCGCTGGCCATCAACAACATCAAGCATCGCCGCCCGATACCTATCTACGGCAAAGGCGAAAACGTGCGCGACTGGCTCTATGTGGACGACCACGCACGCGCCATCGACATCATTTTCCACAACGGCAAAGACGGCGAAACCTACAACATCGGCGGCAACAACGAGTGGACTAACATCGACCTGATACGCCTGCTCTGCAAGATAATGGACCGCAAACTTGGCCGCGCCGAGGGCGAATCGGAACAACTGATAACCTTCGTAACCGACCGCGCCGGCCACGACCTGCGCTACGCCATCGACTCGTCGAAACTGCAGCGCGAACTCGGCTGGCACCCGTCGCTGCAATTTGCCGAAGGACTCGAAAAAACCGTCGATTGGTACTTGGCCAACGAAGCGTGGGTCGACCGCATCACCAGCGGTGCCTACCAACAATACTACGAACAACAATACGGAAACCGCTAATAAAAAGAAAAAATGAAACAACGTCTCCTTCCGATTGCACTGCTCATCGTTGCGCTCGTTGCATGCAACTCGTGCTCACTGCGCAAAAAAGTGCCCTATTTCAACGGTGTCGGCACAACCAACGAACTGGTTGGCGCTGCACAGCACGAAGCACGCATCTGCCCCGACGACATGCTGAAAATAGTCGTTTCGGCACTCGACCCCGAAGCCGTGGCACCGTTCAACCTGCCCGTGGTGGCCTATGCCTCGCCAAGTTCGTCGCAAATATACCAAACGCCATCGTTCCAGCCCTATCTGGTCGACATCAACGGCGAAATCGAATTCCCCGTGCTGGGGCGCATCAAAGTGGGCGGACTGAAAAAGTCGGAAGCCATCGCGCTGATACAGGACAAACTGAAAGCCTACCTGAAAGACCCGAACGTTACCATACAATTTATGAACTACAAGGTAACCGTGCTCGGCGAGGTATCGCACCCAGGCTCGTACACCATAGGCAACGAGCGCATCACACTCATGGAAGCACTCGGTTTGGCGGGCGACATGACCGTGTATGGCCGCCGCGACAACGTGCTGCTCATACGCGAAGATGCTGGCGGAGCCAAAGAGTTTGTGCGCATCGACCTGACCAAACCCGACCTGCTGTCGTCGCCCTACTACTACCTGCAACAAAACGACGTGATATACGTCGAGCCCAGCAACATGCGCTACCATCAAACCGTATCGGGCAACGCCACCATCTACCTGAGTGCCATCTCGTCGTTGGCCTCGATGGCAACCGTAATCGTGGCCGTGATAAACATGAACAAATAACCCCGCCATAAACAAAACATTATGGAAGAGAAAATCAAAACCTCCGACAACGAAATAGACGTAATGGCACTGATACACCTGTGCCTGCGCAAATGGTATCTGTTTGCCATAGCCGTATGCGTATGCTGCACGCTGGCCGTCATCTACTACCTGCGCGCCGAACCACAATTCAAAACCTCGACAACACTGCTTCTGCGCGATCAAAGCCCCTCCAGCGCATTGAGCAACATATCGAACATATCGATAGCGGGATTTTCGGCAGCCGACTTCATCGGCGGCGGCAGCAACATAGACAACGAAATAGAAATAATGTGCACACGCCAACTGCAGAGCCAAACCATCGAAAGCCTCGGACTGCGCACCACCATACGCCGCCAATTAGGCTGGCGAAAAATAGAACAGTACGGCAACAGCCCGTTGCTGATGACCGCTCCTGCCGAATTTGGCCCCAACATGCGCGGCGGAATGAAAGTGGAAGTGAAAAAACGGGACGACGGCACCTATAAACTCTGGTTCAAACGCCGCGTCGAACACACGCGCACACGCTACAAATGCGAAACTGCCGACCTGTCGGCCGTCGAAACACCGTGGGGCGTATTTTCGTTCACCGAACTGCCCGAAAACATCATCATTCCCAACAAAGAAGAAGACGGCACCTACCACGTCTATTTCTACCTATCGAGCCTCAAATCGAGCCTCGAATCGCTGAACGATGCCATCTCGATAACGGCCACGAGCAAAAAGACAAACACCATCGAACTGTCGTACACATCGGGCAGCCCGCGCAAAAACGAAGCACTGCTCAACCGCCTCATCGACTTCTACAACGCAAGCGAACAGACCGAAAACATGCTCCAATCTGGCAAATCGGTAAAATTCTTCGCCGCGCGCCTCGTCGATACCAAACATGAACTGCTCGACTTGGAGCAGCAAATCGAACGCTACAAAGAGGAGCACAACATAGCCGACATCGCCACACAGGCGGAACTCACGCTCACCGCATCGAGCGAATACGAGAAACAAATTGCCGCCACCGACATACAATACAACCTCGTGTCGTTCGTCGGCGAATACCTGAAAAACGCCCACGACGACGACCTGCTACCAAGCAACACCGGCATCGACGACAAATCGCTCAGCGGCTTGATGATGCAATACAACGAATTGGTACTCAAATACTTGCGCATGAACCGCAGCACCTACGCCACCAACCCGATTCTCGACCAAACACTGACACAAATCCGCTTGATGCGCCAAAACATACTGCAAACCATCGACAACGTAAAAGAGAGCCTCATCATCACCAAGCGCGACCTGCGAGCCAAAAACAGCACCTACGAGAAGCAGATCGAGCAAGTGCCGAGCATCGAACGCGAATACACCGCACTTGTGCGCGAATGCGAAATAAGACAGGCCGTCTACGTCGGGCTGCAACAACAGTACGAATTGGCACTGATGCAAGAGTCTTCCGACATCGACAAAATGCGCGTCATCGACCCAGCCTACACCTTCAACAAGCCCGTAAGCCCCAAACTGAAGATACTGCTCGTCGCAGCGTTCATGTTCGGCTGCCTCATCGCCGCCGGCATCATCTACTGCGAACAGACTATTTTCGCTAAAAAAGAGGAAGAAGAGGCCGTCGCCTGAAAAAAAATTGCAAAAAACACACAAACAATTTGAGTATCAGCAAAAAAAGTAGTACCTTTGCAGTCCCAAAATATTATCCAAACCTTGTAACAAGTTCATTTACAACAGGTTCAGCATCGAAAGGTGTGAATTAGCCCGCGCCAAAAGAGCAACGAGCCAGCGCAAAAATGGACGAAATTGTAAAAATTTCAAAAAACAACACATTGTGGATACATTAAGTTTCAAAACAGTATCGGCCAACAAGGCCACTGTACAAAAAGAGTGGGTGTTAGTTGATGCAACAGACTTGGTACTCGGCCGCATGGCCTCGAAAGTAGCCAAACTGCTGCGCGGCAAATACAAACCCAGTTTCACGCCACACGTCGATTGCGGCGACAACGTCATCGTCATCAACGCCGACAAAGTGCGCCTGACGGGCAAAAAATGGACAGACCGCATCTATCTGACCTACTCGCTCTACCCTGGCGGCCAACGTGCGCAAACGCCAGAAGAGATCTTCAAAAAAGACCCTGCGAAACTGGTCGAAAAGGTGATAAAAGGCATGCTCCCCAAAAACAAACTGGCTGCCAAACTGATGGACAACCTGCACGTTTACGTAGGCGCCGAACACCCGCACGAAGCGCAACAACCCAAACTCATCGATTTAACCACCATTAAATAATGTCGAACATGGAAGTAGTAAATGCAGTAGGAAGAAGAAAAGCGGCTGTCGCCCGCGTGTTCGTCGCTCCGGGAAAAGGCAGCATCGTCATCAACAAACGCGAACTGAACGCTTATTTCCCATCGGCAATGCTCCAATACATCGTGATGCAACCGCTGAACAAACTGGAAGCCGCCGAAAAATACGACATCAAAGTGAACCTGATTGGCGGCGGCATCAAAGGACAAGCCGAAGCACTGCGCCTTGCCATCGCCCGCGCATTGGTCAAAATCAACCCCGAGGACAAAACCGCACTGAAACAAGCCGGTTTCATGACCCGCGACTCGCGCGAAGTAGAACGCAAAAAACCAGGTCGCCCGAAAGCACGCAAACGTTTCCAATTCTCGAAACGTTAATCCGAACCATCGACGCATGCAGCCAGACAATACGTCTGGTCTGCATACGCACGATATATCTTGTTTAGTATCTAAATCATTTAGACTTGCCACGCGCAACTACTTGATGATTGCTTGACAAAAAAGTAAAAAGAAGGTAAACAAACTAAAAACACAACAACAATGCCAAGAACAAATTTCCAAGAACTATTGGAAGCAGGTGCTCACTTCGGACACCTCAAACGCAAATGGAATCCCGCCATGGCTCCCTACATCTTCATGGAGCGCAACGGTATTCACATCATCGACCTGCACAAGACCGTCGCTAAAATCGACGAAGCGGCCGAAGCCATGAAACAGATAGCCAAATCTGGCAAACGCGTGCTGTTCGTTGCCACGAAAAAGCAGGCCAAACAAATCGTTGCCGAAAAGGCTGCCGAAGCAGGAATGCCCTACATCACCGAACGCTGGGCAGGCGGTATGCTCACCAACTTCCCGACCATACGCAAGGCGGTGAAAAAGATGGACGCCATCGACCGCATGTCGAACGACGGCACCTTCGCCAACCTGTCGAAACGCGAGAAACTGCAAATCACGCGCCAACGCGCCAAACTCGAAAAGAACCTCGGCTCTATCGCCGACATGAAAACCCTGCCCGCCGCCCTGTTCGTGGTCGATGTGATGAAAGAAAACATCGCTGTGGCCGAAGCGCAACGTCTGGGAATCCCCGTGTTTGGCATCGTCGATACCAACTCGAACCCGATTGGCGTCGATTTCGTCATTCCCGCCAACGATGATGCAACCAAATCCATCGAAATCATCGTATCGGCCATGGTCGATGCACTGAAAGAAGGCGCACAAGAGCGCAAACTCGAGAAATCGGAAGAAGAGGGCGAAAACGCTATCGAAATCAAAGAAAAACGTACACGCGTGAAACGCGCCCAAAAAGAGGAAGAGGCCACGGAAGAGACACCAGCCGCTACCGAAGAATAAATCTCGCTTCCGCCGAGATTGAAACACGACGAGCGTTGCGGACACGGGCAAAACGGTGTTGCGTAACGCTCTTTTATCTGAAAACAAAAGAACTAACCACAAAAAAAAGACTATTATGGCTGTAACAATCGCCGAAATACAAAAACTGCGCGCTATGACAGGCGCAGGCATGATGGACTGCAAAAAAGCACTGGAAGAAGCCGGTGACGACATGGAAAAAGCCATCGAAATCATTCGCAAACGCGGACAAGCCATCGCCGCCAAACGTTCTGACCGTTCGGCTTCCGAAGGCTGCGTACTGGCCAAAGCCGAAGGCAAATTTGCCGCACTTGTAGCCGTAAAATGCGAAACGGACTTCGTCGCCAAAAACGCCGATTTCATCGCATTGGTACAAAAAATCCTCGACTTGGCCATGGAAAAGAAACCCGCCAACGTCGAAGCATTGAAAGCACTGACCATTGGCGACCGCACGGTGGCCGAACTCATCACCGAACGTTCGGGTATCACGGGCGAAAAAATGGAGATGGACGACTACAAATTCGTTGAGGGTGAGACCGTTACGGCCTACGTGCACCCAGGCAACAAATTGGCAACCATCGTCGCTTTTGCCGAAAAAGATGCCGAATACGAAACCATTCACGGCGTGGCCATGCACATCGCAGCCATGGCTCCGGTAGCCATCGACGAAGCGGGCGTGCCGCAAGAGGTGAAAGACCGCGAACTGGCCGTAGCCATCGAAAAAACCAAAGCCGAACAGGTAGCCAAAGCCGTAGAAGTGGCACTGAAAAAAGCAGGCATCAACCCTGCACACGTCGATAGCGAAGACCACATCGAATCGAACACCGCCAAAGGCTGGCTCACACCCGAACAGGCCGAAAAAGCACGCGAAATCAAGAAAAGCGTGGCCGAAGAGAAAGCCGCTCACCTGCCCGAACAGATGATTCAAAGCATCGCCGCAGGTCGTATGGCAAAATTCTTCAAGGAATACACGCTGCTCGAACAGAAGTACGAAGGCGGCGACGACGCCGGCAAACTCACCGTGAAAGAGTTGCTCGCCCAAAAACACTTGACCTGCATCGCATTCAAACGTTTGACGTTGAACGAAGAATAACGACATGCAAAAGAAAGGGTGCGCCAGTGGAAAACTGCCGGCGCACCTTTTTTCGTAAAATACGGCGGAAGCGTGCAACGTTTTCGGCGCGAAACACATCATTATAAAAATAGGTCAAACCATATCGACATAAAATGACATTTACCGCACAACAAATTGCCGACTTTCTGCAAGGCGAAGTCGTTGGAAATAAGGACATTGCCGTCGGCGATTTTTCGAAAATAGAAGAAGGCCGCCCTGGCACACTCACCTTCCTATCGAACCCGAAATATGCGCACTTTATCTACACCACCAAAGCCGACGTGGTGCTTGTCGACAAGACTTTCGTAGCCGAACAGCCCATCGCCGCTACGCTCATCAGGGTCGATAGCGCCTACCAATCGTTGGCAAAGTTGCTGCAACTGGCCGACTCGATGAAACCCAAGCGCACTGGCATACACGCCACCGCCATCGTGCCCGAATCGGCAAAAATTGGCGAAAACGTCTATATCGGTGCCTACGCCGTGCTGGGCGAAAACGTGCAAATAGGCGACAACGCCAAAATTTATCCGCACACATTTCTCGACAACAACGTGAAAGTGGGCAACGACACCACCATCTTTGCGCACGTTTCGGTGTACGAAAACTGCGAAATCGGGCAACGTTGCATCATACACGCTGGCGTGGTGCTGGGAGCCGACGGATTCGGTTTCGCTCCCGATGCCGAAGGACGTTTCAACAAAATTCCGCAGATCGGCAACGTCAAACTCGACGACGACATCGAGATTGGCGCGAACGCCACCGTCGACTGCGCCACCATGGGCTCGACGCACATACATTCGGGCGTGAAGATAGACAATCTGTGCCAAGTGGCGCACAACGTCGAGATAGGCGAACACACCGCCATGGCAGCGCAAAGCGGCATCGCCGGCTCGGCCAAGATAGGCAAACACTGCATTCTTGCCGGTCAAGTGGGCGTTGTAGGGCACATCACCATTGCCGACGGCAACATGTTCGGCGCAAAAACGGGCGTGAACACCTCCATCGCCGAGACGGGCAAACAGTGGCAAGGTGTTCCCATGACATCGGCCATGAAATTTCGCCGCATAGCCGTGGCCGAACGCCAACTGCCCGACCTGTTGCGCCGCGTGAACGAACTCGAAAAACAATTGAACGAACTAAAAAAATAGATCGGATTCTGTTCCGAAAAGCAACATCGACATGAAACAAAAAACGCTCGGAGCGGCCTTCACGCTGAAAGGAAAAGGTCTCCACACCGGACTCCAGATAGAGATGCGCATGATGCCCGCCGCCGAAAATACAGGCTACACCATACGCCGCATCGATTTACCAAACAGACCCGAAATAAAGGCTTTGGCCGAAAACGTAACCGAAACAACGCGCGGCACCGTGTTGCGCCAAGGTGATGCACAAGTGAGCACCGTAGAACACGGACTCGCGGCACTCTACGCTTCGGGCATCGACAACTGCCTTATCGAAGTGAATGCGCCCGAAATTCCGATACTGGACGGAAGCGCGCGCATCTACATGGACGAAATTGCCAAAGTGGGAATAACGGAGCAGAACGCCGAGAAAAATTTTCTGACCATCGCTGAAAAAATTGTGTATCAGGCACCGAACGGCGTGTCGCGCATCGAAATTTTGCCCGACGACCACTTCTCGGTGGAGGTCGAAATCGGTTTCGACTCGCCCGTTTTGGGACGCCAGACCGCACACATCGACGATTTTGCGACCTTCGCCAACGAAATTGCGCCGTGCCGCACGTTCGTGTTCGTGCGCGAACTCGAACCGCTACTGAAAATGAACCTCATACGCGGCGGCGACCTGAACAATGCGTTGGTAATCTACGACAAACCGCTGGCGCACGAAGAGTTGCAACGCCTCTCCGACCTGCTCGGACAGCCCTGCCCCAAAGCCGATTCGCTCGGCTACCTGAGCGCACTGCGTTTCGAAAACGAGCCCGCGCGCCACAAACTGCTCGACCTGATAGGCGACCTCTCGCTCATTGGGCGACCCATTTTGGGCAAAGTCGTGGCACGCCACCCTGGGCACAGCGTCAATACCGCACTCGGCAAACAGATACGACAGGTAATAAAAGGGTGAGAGGTTATAGGTTATAGGTTATAGGTTATAGGTTATAGGTTATAGGTTATAGGTTA
>CAVKQB010000068.1:0-9735 GCA_963658575.1 Leyella stercorea
CAGCTGGCGACTTTTCTTTGGTTCGTTTCTTTTGGTCGTCAAAAGAAATGAACGAAAAATTAGAACAAAGATTTGTTATTGACAGATTAAACCAAATCAACAAATCCACAAATTTTGAATTCCCTCATGGAAAACGAATTTCTATCGATAGAAGAAAAAATAGTCGCCGTGCTGAAAACCGTGTTCGACCCCGAAATCCCCGTCAATATCTACGATTTGGGACTCATCTACCGCGTGGAAAACAACGACGGCAACGTGGAGATTGACATGACACTCACCGCGCCCAACTGCCCCGCCGCCGACTTCATAGCCGAGGACGTGAAACAAAAAGTGGAAGGCATCGAAGGCGTGAAATCGGCACAAGTGAACATCGTTTTCGAACCCGAATGGACACAAGACCGCATGACCGACGAAGCCAAACTCGAACTCGGACTACTTTGAAAAGTTAGGAATTAGGAGTGAGGTATGAGGAGTTTCTTTAATTGATAATTGATAATTAGTAGCAAGACACAAGAAAATTATCTAATTACTCAATTCCCAATTATTCAATTAATTTTCAAATAACCAAATCCACAAAAACTTAGAAACAGCGCGAAGCGCGAGAAACTTAGAAACGCGCGCAGCGCAATCAAATCCTCAAATCCTCACCAAATCTCCAAATCCACAAATAACTTTCCACTTTACAAACTTTATAGACTTTACAGACTTTCACACTGTTTCACTGATTCCTATGAGCACAAAATACTACTTTCTGTCCGATGCGCACCTTGGTTCGCGCGTCGTGGCCGACCAGCACGCACACGAGCAACGCTTGGTCGATTGGCTCGACATGGCCCAAACCGATGCCGCCGCCATATTCCTTTTGGGCGATATCTTCGATTTTTGGTTCGAATACCGCACCGTGGTGCCAAAAGGCTTCACGCGCCTGCTCGGCAAACTGCGCGAAATCGCCGAATCGGGCGTGCCGGTGCATTTCTTCACGGGCAACCACGACCTATGGACGTTTGGTTATTTAGAGCAGGAGGTCGGGCTCATCGTGCATCGCAAGCCGCAACTCTTCACACTCGAAGGACGACGCTTTTTCCTCGCTCACGGCGACGGATTGGGCGACAGCAACCGTAAATTTTCGCTCATACGCCGCATATTCCACAGCCACGCCTGCCAATGGGCGTTCCGCAATCTCGTCCCCGTCGGCGCAGGCATGACTTTCGGACAACGCTGGAGCGAGAGCAACCGCCGCAAACACGAACGCCACGCCGTGGGCTATATGGGCGAAGACCGCGAACCGCTCGTGCTATTTGCCAAACACTACGCCCAGCAACACCCCGACATCGACTACTACATTTTCGGACATCGCCACATCGTGCTGAATCTGATGCTGCCAAGCCACAGCCAAATGCTCATCATCGGCGACTTCATGCGCAAATTTTCGTACGCCGTATTCGACGGTGAACAAATCAGCATCGAGAATTTTTAAGTTGCTGCGGATTTGGTTATTTGGTTATTTGCAGATTTGGTTATTTGGATATTTGGTTGATCAGTTGATTGAAGAATTGAATAATTGGAAATTGTCCTTGCTCTTTGTTCTATATTCTTTGTTCTCTCACCTTTCTTCTTGCTACTTGCTACTTGTGTCTTGCTACTAATTCTAAACAATTATTTTCTTCCAAAATCGGCGGGGATTTCGCCCCAAAGTTCGGTTTTCCACTTCATTATCTTCACGGGGAGCGTGTGCGTAGCCAGCCACGCATCGGCACGGCGCACAAGGTCGAACACTGGCGCATTGGCCGCTGTGGGCGCAAGTTTCGATTTGCAGTGCTTCTGCCGCACCCACGCCTGCGCCGTTACACTGTCGGAATAGATGGCCGCCACCTGCAATCGCCCTTGGTCTATCAACGCCAAAGCATGCACAATGGCCAAAAATTCGCCCACATTGTTGGTGGCTTCGGCATACGGCCCCATGCGAAAAACCTCCTGCCCCGTATCGGCCAGCACGCCACGGTATTCCATCGTGCCAGGGTTGCCGCTGCAGGCCGCATCTACCGCCACACAGCCCGTCAAAGGACGCTCTGCCGCAGTATCGAACCGAAGAGGCGCAGCGGCCTTTTGCGTGCCAACCACCTGCCAATAGTTTTGTGCAAACGCCGTTCGAGCGGCACTCTCGGTCGGGAACGACTTGTACTGCGCCCCCGCATAGCCATCGATTTGCGCCTTGCACGCCTCCCAACTGTCGAAAATGCCCGTCGCGCGCCCTTGCCAAACAACGTAAAATTTCTTTTTTGTCGCCATATCGGCAAAAGTACAAAAAATATATCGTCCGACCAAAGCGCGCGTGATTGGCACAAAGTTTGTTACTCTTTTTTGTGGAAAATAACTTTCATTGTCAAACTAATTAGGAGGAAAAACCATGAAACTCTCACATCTGTTTGCATTTGTAGGCGGTGCCGTGGCTGGTGCAGCCATCGGTCTGTTGCTCGCTCCCGACTCGGGCGCAAACACACGCGCCAAAATTGCCGAAATGCTCAAAGAGAAAGGCATTTGGCTCGACAAAGAAGCCCTGACCGAATTTGTCGACAAGGTGATGGCCAAACTCAAAGGCAACTTCAGCGACGAAGAACTGCGCGACGCGGTAGAAGAGGCTGCCAGCGAAAAGTAAGCGCGCTATGGAGAAAGAGAACAAATACCAACGCCTCATCGACGACGGCAAAGAGTATGCACGCATGCGCTACGACCTGATTCGGCTCGAAGTGCTCGAAAAGACATCGCGCGTGCTGGCGTTGTTCCTGCTGATTATTTTGGGCTTGTTTCTCGTGCTGGCCGCATTCACCTACTTTGCGCTGGCAGTGGCGGCAGCCCTGCAACCGACTTTGGGCGCAGTGGCGGCTCTCTGCATTGTGGGAGGCGTGTTTCTGCTGATTCTGCTGACACTCTTTCTGTTTCGCAAGCAGATAGTGGTCAATCCCATCGTGGCGCAACTGAGCGATATCATGTTTCACGAACAAACAACTTCCGACCATGAGCAAGACGAAAGCAACGTATGATTTGTCGCGGCTGCGCACGCTCGACGATGTGCTGCGGCAACAGGAGCGGCTGCGCGCCAACCTCGACGTGCAGAAGCAGCGCATCTACATCGATGTGAACAACGTGCGCGCGGCGTGGAACAGCGTGAGTGTGCTGAATCACCGCCTGCAATGTGCCGTATCGAGCATTCGTCCGTCGCTCGGCTACCTCGGCATCGGGCTTGGGTTGGCGCAACTGATTCTGAAACGCCGCAAAAACCCAAAGCAGTCCTAAAACAGGAATGACAACCAAAAAAAACGGGGAGAAAACACAGGTTTTTCTCTCCATTTTTATAACGACAAAATCCGAAAAAAAAGAACAACTTATTATTGTCAATAAATTGCCCTTTTTATATGGTGTGATTCCGATGGGATTCGAACCCATGGCCCTCAGCTTAGAAGGCTGATGCTCTATCCAACTGAGCTACGGAACCAGAAAACAAGCGGTTTTCGAAGGGCAAAAGTAGCGTTTTTTTGCCTAATTGCCAAAAAAAATTTCAGATTTTTGCATAAAAGTTGCACACGAACACTATTTTTCATACCTTTGCAGGTCGATTTTAGGCAAAAACCGATGAAACTATTCTTGAAAACAATACTGTTTGGCGGTTTAGTCGTGTCGCTGATAGCGTGCGAAAGCACGCGCAACTACTCGAAACAACTCGAAAGCGAGCGCAAAAAAATCGATGCTTGGTTTGCACGCAACGGCTACTCGCTCGAGACAAACTGCCCTGCCGACTCGGCATTTATCGTCGGGCAATGGTATCGGCTCGAAAGCGACGGCATCTGTTTTTGCATCGATTCGATAGGCGACACGGCGCGGTGTGTGAAAAGCGGCGACCAGCTGAACATTCGCTACAAGCAGAGCCTGCTCGACCAGAACGCGCTGGTCATCAGTTATTGGACGACGCAGGACAGCCCGCGGCCGCTCACGGTAACCAAAGGCTCGTCGAGCAATAGTTGCACCGGTTGGGACGATGCCTTCGGGCTGATGCGCTACTCTGGCACCGAGGCACAAGTGATTGTGCCGTCGAAATTGGGATTTTCCGATGCCACAACGGCCGTCGAACCCTACTACTACAAACTGAGCATGGAAATAATGCCGAAATAGTTAGTAGTGAGAAGTGAGGAGTGAGAAGCGTTTTTAATTGACAATTTTGAAAGTTTGAAGATTGTTTCTCGTGCTTCGCACGGTAATAGTGAAAAAGTATGAAAGTTGATTAGTTGATTGGGTATAATTGAATAATTGAGTAATTATCTTTGTCCTCTCACCTATAACCTTTCACCTATAAACTCTTGCGACTTGATACTTGTGTCTTACGACTAAGAAAATTTGAAATCTAAAAATGACCTTAATAAAAAGCATTTCGGGTATTCGCGGCACGGTGGGTGGAGCGGTAGGCGACGGTTTGTCGCCCATCGACATCGTGAAGTTCGCGTCGGCTTACGCCACTTGGCTCAAGCAGTATCGCGCCAAAACGCGCTGCAAGGTGGTGGTCGGTCGCGACGCGCGCATATCGGGCGAAATGGTGAGCCACGTCGTGATAGGCACGCTGCTCGGCTGCGGCTGCGACGTGGTGAATATCGGTTTGGCTTCGACACCTACCACCGAATTGGCGGTAACCATGGAGCAGGCCGACGGCGGCATCATACTCACCGCCAGCCACAACCCCAAACAGTGGAATGCGCTGAAACTGCTGAACGAACGCGGCGAATTTCTGAACAAATCCGAAGGCGAAGCCATGCTCGCCATCGCCGCGAAGGGCGATTTTGCCTACGCCGAAGTGGACGAGATAGGCACGCTCGCCGAGCGCAACGACTACACACAACGCCACATCGACAGCGTGCTGCGGCTCGATTTGGTCGATGTCGACGCCATTCGCCGTGCCAACTTCACGGTGGCGTGCGACTGTGTCAATTCCGTGGGCGGCATCGCCATTCCAGCCCTGCTCGAAGCACTCGGCGTGCAGCACATCGAGCGGCTCTACTGCACACCCGACGGCCATTTCCCGCACAATCCGGAGCCGCTGCCCGAACATCTGGGCGACATCGCGCAACTGATAAAAAAGACCAAAGCCGATGTCGGTTTTGTGGTCGATCCCGATGTCGATCGGTTGGCCATTGTCTGCGAAAACGGCGAGATGTTCGGCGAAGAATACACGCTGGTGTCGGTGGCCGACTATGTGCTACGCCACACGCCCGGCAACACCGTGTCGAACCTCAGCTCGACGCGCGCGCTGAGCGACATCACGCACAAATACGGCTGCGCATACAACGCCGCCGCCGTGGGCGAAGTGAACGTTGTGGCCAAAATGAAGGCGACCCATGCCGTGATTGGCGGCGAAGGCAACGGCGGAGTCATCTATCCCGCCTCGCACTACGGCCGCGACGCGCTGGTAGGCATCGCGCTGTTTCTGACCAACTTGGCCAAGAGCGGCAAGAAGGTGTCGGAACTGCGCGCCTCGTTGCCCGACTACTACATATCGAAAAACAAGATACAACTCACGCCCAACATCGATGTCGATGGTGTGCTGGCGGTGATAAAAAGCTGTTACAAGCAGTTCAAAATCGACGATACGGACGGCGTGAAAATCGATTTTCCGCAGGGCTGGGTGCATCTGCGCAAGTCGAACACCGAGCCGATTATCCGCATCTACAGCGAGGCTCCCACACGCGAGCAAGCCGAACGCTTCGCCCACGCCATTATGGACGAAATCCAACGAATAGCTAAAAGTTAGTAGTGAGTAGTTAGAAATGAGGAGTTAGGAATGAGGAATGAGGAATGAGGAGTGAGGAGTGGTGCGGCGGAGCCGCAATTTTAAGAGCGAAGAACATAGAACAAAGAACAAAGACTTTTTAATTATCTAATTATTTAATTTCCAATTATTTTAATCAATTTTAGATTTCGAATTGTTGGATTTCAGATTGACAGATTGACAGATTAAAAAATTGAGAAATTGAAATAAACCCCTACCCCCACTGCGTGGGTACTCCCCCTATCTGCTGCGCAGCAGGGGGAGAGAATGCGCCCCAAAATTCAATCATTCAATAATTCAGTGATTCAATGATTCAATTCTGTCCCTCTGCCGAGCGGAATGAGGATAGGGGGACGAGGAGCGACAGCGACGGAGGGGGTTAATACCAATTAAGAATTAAGAATTAAGAATTTTTTCGGTAAGTGAGGGCAGTGCCAAACTTGTTTGAGCAATGCCGAGCGTAGAAAAAATGCGCGTAGCGAATTTACGAATTTACAAATAACCAAAACAATTAACAACGCGCGCAGCGCGCCAAACATAGAAACAATGAGAAACGCGCGCAGCGCGAGAAACTTAGGAACGAAATTTGCAATAGCAAATTTTGAGAAACAAGGAGAAACGTGCGAAGCACGAGAAACAATTTTTCGAACAAAACGAAACAAGTTATTTATAGTATTAACCATTACATTAAACAGTATTAAACCCTTAAAAAAGGAGGTAAGCAAAGGGAGCAAGGCGTAACTGTTACGCACATCTTGAACATAGAAAACAGCGTTAGCTTATAACTTGTGCTACTGAAAATTCGACACTTTCAAAAAATAGCGAAACAAGTGAATATGGTTAATGTTCGTACCGTGGGGTACGGGCTTTATTCTATTTGTTTTGTATAGGTATGTCGAAGCCTCAGTAGCGCAGATAGAGTAAATGTCCGCGCTCTTTTTATGTGCGTAGCCCAACAAACCATGGGACAAAAATAGGGGGTGTCCGACCCTGTTTTTCAAAATTAATTTATTATTGCTGCTAGCGGACATAGCATGCTACTGTATTAAAAAATTCGACAAAATGAAGACAAACTTAATCAGTAAACTTTTTACAGCCTTGTGCTGTTTAGCGGCACTGAGTGCCAACGCACAGAACGAACCAACGAAGTACAACATTACCATTGACGGTAATATGCAAAATGGTAGTGTGAAGGCTTATGTTTCAACCAGCGAAGCCACACAAGCCGAAGCGGGCGATGAGGTAACGCTCACCATCACACCTAATGCGGGCTACGAACTCGAAGCCGGCTCACTGAAAGCGGTATTTACTTTTAACGAAAAGCAGCATGAGCTTACGCTGAATGCGGATAAGAAGGATGCTAGCAAATACACCTTCCTTATGCCCGCATACAATGTAACCGTAAGTGCCAACTTCGCGCTGGTAGATTACAAAATTACCATTGACGAGAGTATTAAAAATGGTACGGTTAGCGTTGATCCAGCAGACAAAACAACTGCCCACATGGGCGAAAATGTTACGCTGAAGGTTGAGGCTAACAAGTGGTTCAAACTCAAAGCAGTAACTGTTACGAAGGACGGTGCTTTAGTCGACAAGGATGTTAGTGTTAGCGACTACAAATTCACCATGCCGGCAAACGATGTAACTGTAAGTGCCAACTTCACGGGCGTGAGCATTATCATTAACCCAAGCGAAAATGGTGAGGTTAGCGTCGATAACGACGTAGTACTAGCAAACACCGAGGTTACGCTCACGGTTAAAGCTGATGCCAACTACGAACTCGACAAACTGGAAGTGGTGGACGTTGACGGAAAAGAAGTTGCGGTTGATAAAAACAACAAATTCATCATGCCGAAGTCGGCCAAAGTTACCGTAAGTGCTACCTTCAAGGCGATAGACTACAAGATTGCCATTGTCGACAAGATTGCAAATGGTAAGGTTAGCGTTGTTCCAGCAGACAAAGCAACTGCCAACTACGACGAGGAAGTTACGCTGTTGGTTGCGCCTGAAGCATGGTACAAACTCACAGAAGGCTCGCTGAAAGTGGCGTATGGTTCAAGTGAATCGCTTGAACCGGTAGCAGACGAGGAGAACCCTGGTCAGTACACATTCAAAATGCCTGCAAGCGATGTAACGGTAAGTGCTGCTTTCGAGGCTGTAACCATTGTCGTTGCAGACTGCAAAAACGGTGAGGTAAAAGTCGATAACGAAAAACAAACAAAAGGCGAAACGGTTACGCTGACCATCAACCCTGCCGAAGGCTACCAACTCAAAGAGGGCTCGCTGAAAGCGGTATATCTTGTTAGTGGAAAAGAAACTACGATTGAGCTGAAAGCGGGTGTGGACAACACATACACCTTCACCATGCCAGAAGGCAATGTTACCGTAAGTGCCAGCTTCGAACTAGTGGACTACAAAATTGCCATTAGCGCCTGCACGGGTGGTGCGATTAGCGTTAAGAGCATTAAGGGTGTTGATGTTGTCGTTGCTTCTGGTGCTGCTACGCTGGCTGCCCCAACTGCCAACTATAAAGACACGGTTGTGCTGCTGGTTGCGCCTGAAGCGTGGCACAAACTCCAAGCCGGCTCGCTGCAAGTGGCGTATGGTACAGGGCAATCGGCTGATCTGGTAATAGACGCGGCTAACCCTGGCCAATACAAATTCGCCATGCCAGCAGACAATGTTACCGTAAGTGCTACGTTCGATGAAATAAGCATTGTCGTTGAAGAATGCGAAAACGGTGAGGTGGAAGTCAATGGCGACCAAGTAGCAAAAGGCGGTGAGGTTATTCTGACCATCAAACCTGACGAAGGCTACCAACTCAAAGTGCTGAAAGCGGTATACGGCGAAGATGCGAAAGAGATTACGCTGATACAATCTCAGAGTGATGTCAACCAATACACCTTCAGCATGCCTAACGACAAAGTTACCGTAAGCGCAGTCTTCGAGGCGATAGACTATGCCATCAAGATTGCCGAGGACATTGAAAATGGCGCGGTTAGCATCGTTCCCGCAGACAAAGCGACCGCCATCATTGACGAAGTAGTTACGCTGAAGGTTGAGGCGAAGCAAGGCTTCAAACTCGACAAACTGGTTGTGACGTACGGCGAGAACAAGGAGATTATTCCGGACGCAGATGAAGAGACCCCTGGCCAGTACACATTCGTTATGCCGGCAAATGAGGTTACGGTAAGTGCTAGCTTCGTAGCCGAAATACCCACGGCGCTCGACAATGCCGAAGAGGTAGTTCTCTACACCGAAAGAGGCCGCATCGTCTGCGACGGTGAGTTCCAGATTTTCGACCTGCTTGGCCGCAACGTTACTCTCCAGAATGGCAATCTGAGTGGCATTTATGTTGTCAAACTTGGCAACCAAACGCAGAAGGTAGTCGTTAGATAATTGACAATTATCGAAATGCACTATTAGCGATGGGAGCGCGGTCGTTGACCGTGCTCCTTTTTTTTGTTTCTCGTTCATTTCTTTTGACGACCAAAAGAAACGAACCAATTTTGCGATTGAGCGAGCGCAAAGCAAACTTGTTTGCAATTTGCCGAGCGTGAGCAAAATCAAGAATTAAAGAAAAGTCGCCAGCTGGGGCGCGAGCGTTGCCAAAAATTGGCGGTTTTGGTTTCGGCGGCATCAAAACTCGCTAACGCTCAAACACTGATGCCGCTTTTTCGAAACACAAAACCTGATTTTTGACACTCGCCGCCCAATGCTGGAATCCCTTTTTATCATCAAAATTTGTAAATCCGTAAATATTTGTTCTATGTTCTTTGCTCTATGTTCTCATTGTCAATTATCAATTGTTTTAACCCCTACCCCTGCTTCGCAGGTACCCCCCCCTATCTGCTGCGCAGCAGGGGGAGAGAGAACGCGCCCCAAAATTCAATCATTCAATAATTCAGTGATTCAATGATTCA
>CAVKQB010000069.1:0-9431 GCA_963658575.1 Leyella stercorea
TGGTTATTTGGTTATTTGGTTATTTGGTTATTTGGTTATTTGGTTATTTGGTTATTTGACTGATTCGACAATTTGAAATCTGAAATTTGAAATTTGATTAAATAATTGGAAATTAGATAATTAGATAATTAAATAATTAAACTCAAATTTTCTCAATTTCATCGAGCATTGCGTACCAGATGTAGCCTTCGGAGCGGTAGCCCATGCTTTCGATAAGCCGCATATAGTTCGCCACTTGCGCGCGGTATCGGCTCTGTTTTTGCGTGCCGAATTTGTAATCGACCACCACCACGTTTTGCCCGTTGGTCATCACGCGGTCGGGACGATAGATTTTGCCCGACGAGGCGATTATCTCCGTTTCGTTGCGCACTTCGTACTTGCCCGAAAACCATTCGCGCGCCTGCCGATTCGACAGTAGTTTCAGCATTTCCGCGCGCACGGTCGCCTCTTCGTCGGCCGCAATCTCGCCATCGGCAACGCATTGGCGCAGTGTCTTGTCCAAGTCGTCGGCACGCACCAGCCGTCCCAAAATGCCGTGCATCAGCAGGCCATAACGCCGCTCGCTGCCCTCGTCGTCGGGTGTGTAGCGCAGGCGCAGACGATTTTCGGCCGAAACGGTGTCGTATGTGAGCGGCAACGAATCCGCCACAATTTCGCTCGTTTGCGCCACACTGTCCAACGGTGCGCACTGCCCTATTTTGATTGTCGTAACATCTTCATTTTCAGACTTTTGCACAAATTCAGCCAACTCATCTGGCAACGATTCGCCGCCAAAGCACTGCTCCAACAGATTGGCGATGGATTTTATCTCGTTTTGCTCGTTTTTCTTTTGCGGAGCGACGATGTACAGGCAGTTTCGTGGACGCGTGAAAGCCACATAAGCCGTGTTCAACACGTCGATGCAGTTGTACATCTGTTCGTCGGCATAGGCATCGGCAAAAATGGTTCTGCTCAACTCTTTTTTGTAGCAAACGGGCACGACGGGCATTTGCGCAAACGGCTGCTGGTCGGCAGCGGGCTGGCACCAAAGAATTTTTTTGTTGTTCGACGATTCCTCGAATTTCCATTCGCAAAAAGGAACGATAACTGCCTCGAACTCAAGGCCTTTCGACTTGTGAACGGTCATGATGCGAATGGCATTTTGCGTTTCGGAGGCGGCCAAAAAACGCTTGTCCGACACCTCGTCCCAATAGTCGAGAAAACCGTTGATGTCGGCTTCGCGATTGGCGGTGTAGGCAAAAATTTCGTCCTGAAAAGCCTGCAAAAAGACGCGGTTGCCTTCGCGTTCCGTCAGGGCAAACAGTTGAATCATCGCTTCGACAAGTTGAAACAACGGCTTGTTTTTCAGGCGATTGATTGCGTCTGCATCGTCGCCAAACAGACGCGCAAGCCATGCTTCGGCGGTCTCGTCGGTAGCGGCAACGACCGTCGGGCGGCCTCCTTGCGCCGTATAAATCGACTCTACCAACAGGCGGTTGATGCGGTTGGCTGGCTCGACAAAAAAGCGCATCATGCCCGTCAAAAGCCGCACGCACGGCGCGCTGGCAATGAGCAACGCTTCGTTCGACACCACTTCGTAGCCCGCCTTCAGCAGAAAATCGGCCACTTGCGCTGCCTCGACGTTGCGGCGCACAAGCACCGTCATCTGGCTCAAACGGTAACCGTTGGCTTTCAGTTGGTCGATTATCGATGGCAATTGCTGCATGGCGCGCTCACGCCACTTGGTTTCGTCGTCGCTTTTGTCAGGAATAAAACGCATCTGCACATAGCCGTCGGCGCGACTTTTGATCTGCTGCGCCACGCCGTCGTACAACTGCTGCACAAGCGTAGCGCGGTCGCCCAAAAACGCTTGGAGCATTTGCGGAGCGCGAGCAAAAAGTGCGTTGTTGAACTGCACCACACGCCGCGCGCTGCGCCAGTTTGTGTCGAGCGGCAACTCTTCGACCTGCTGCTCGCCGAAATCGCGCTTCACCTGCGACTGCAGCAGCCGCCAATCGGAGTTGCGCCAGCGGTAAATGCTCTGTTTCACGTCGCCCACTATCAGATTCCGACGATTTTCGGCTACGCTGTTTTTCAGCAACGGACGGAAATTTTCCCATTGCAGCAGCGAGGTGTCCTGAAATTCGTCCATCATGAAATGGTGCAAAAAGACACCCGCTTTCTCGTAGACAAACGGCGTATCGCAGTCGGCAATGATTTTGTGCAAAAAATCGGTCGTGTCGCTGATGAGCATCGTGTTTTTTTCGGTGCAATAACGCTGAATCTGCGCGCTGATGTCGCCCAAAACGCCGAGCAACGATATGTTTTCGAGCACCGCTTTGGCCGAAAAGTAGCGGCAACACGCTTCGCCGTCGATCATGGCCACTATTTTGGCCGCCAAATCGTTCAAACCAGCGTTGTAAGCGGCCTCTATCTCGGTGCGGAGCGGCGATTTTTTAGTACTCCATTTGTCGTTTTCGCCCACAGCCTTGCGGAAGGTGGCTGGGACATCGAACTTCTTGATTTTCAGATATTTGTAGTCGAAATAATGCGCAAAACTGCGACTGCCGCCGCTGAAATCGCTCCACGCAAGCCCGTGCCGCCGCATGATGGCGGTCGCTGCCTGACAATTGGCGCGCATCTGCCCCTCGAACGTGGCGACAATCTCGGCCAGCCGTTTGCGATAGTCGGCCAAAAGTTGCCTGTCGTGCAGCCGCTCGTCGAGCAGTTGCGCATGTTGCTGATACGATTCTTTGAAAATCTCGCCGCCGAGCCGTTCCAATTCGCTTTCGATGCGCCAACCTTTGTCGTTGGCGATGCGCTCTTCCACGAGTTGCCTCAGCCAATCGAGCAGTGGACGTTTTTCGGCCTTGTCGAGTTCGAACAGCATATTGTCGATGGCCTGTTGCAGCAGATTGTCGACATCGAGTTCGACACCGTAGTTGCCATGCAACCCGATTTCGCGTGTGAAAGCGCGCACTATCTGCTGAAAAAATCGGTCGATGGTGCTGACGTTGAAGCCGCTGTAATCGTGCAAAATGTCGGTGAGAAAACGTTGCGCCAACGTGCGTATGTCGCTGCGGCTCAAGCCGTTCAGGTCGGGTTCCCGTTCCAATTCCTGCAAAAACGGTGCGTCGTCGCGCGTGGCCAGCGCATACAACTCCTTCACTATGCGCCGCTTCATCTCGTCGGTGGCCTTGTTGGTGAAGGTTACGGCCAGCGTGCCACGGTGCGGGTGCGCCTCGGCACGGTTGCGGAAAAGCAGCGACACATACTCGTAGGCCAAACGGTACGTTTTGCCCGAGCCGGCCGATGCCTTGTATATTCTGATGTTTTTGGCGGCGTTTTCCATACGCATTATTCATACAAAGATACGCATTTTCCGCCAAACTACCGCATTTTCCGCCGAATAATTATCAACAAGAGCCGTTTTTGGGTACGGATTTTACACGCTATCGAATATAAAATCGCATAAATTTTGAAAAATATATGCGTTCTGATGTATTTTTCTGATGCGCTGCCGCTATTTGTGCGACGCTTCTTGGTTTACGACTTTTATTTGGTCGGTGCCGAGGCGTGCTTGCAGCCACGTTTCGAACTGGGCGTACTGCTTGGTTTGCCGGCTGCGCCAAGTGGCGTTCACGGTGGGCACTATGCGTTTCACTTGCGTGCGCGTGTCGATCTCTTCGGCTTCGGCCAAGGTGAGCGACAACACATCGGGGAACAGCACCCGCACCTCGCGCACAAGTTGTTCGGGCGTTACAATCGACCGGTTTTGGAGCGAATCTATTTGCGCATGCAGCACATCGATGGTCGAATCGCAGGCAGCCAACTGCCGCTCTTTGCGTTCCAAAATCTGCTGTATCATCTCCGATTGCGCGTCGATGTCGAGCGTAGCACCGCCCGTCTGGCGTATGATCAGTTTGGTTTTCGACAGCCCAAAATCGGACAGACGTTTGTGCAGATATTCGACCTGTTCGGGCGTGAGCGGCTGCCCAACGAGCGATATGGTTATGCCCTGCTCTCGGGCTGAATAGGTGCGTTGCGTGCCGACTATCTGCACATTTTCGCAGGCCTGACTGCGTTCGATGTCGGCAACGTATTTTATGGCTTGACTGTCGAACGAGGCTTCGCGTATCACGTTCACGCCGATGAAAACGCTCGGAATGATGACGATGAGCGAGAAGATGAAAATGCTGCGACGCACTTTGCGCTCGTGTGCCACATCGACAAATTTTTTACGCGGAAATTTGAGGTAACGCACCATCAGAAACGTGGCCAGCGCGATGCAAAACGAGTTGATGAAAAAGAGGTAAAACGCGCCGAAAAAGTAGATCCACTGCCCTGTTCCAAGTCCGTAACCCGCTGTGCAGAGCGGCGGCATCAAGGCGGTAGCGATGGCAACGCCAGCCACTACGGTGGTTTTCGCCTGCTTGCGCGACACCGCCACAATGCCAGCCAAACCGCCGAAAAAGGCTATCAACACATCGAAGGCGGTGGGTTTGGTGCGCGACAGCAATTCCGACTGCGCATCGCTCAACGGCGTGAGCAGAAAATAGGTGGTCGATGCCAACAGACTGATGCCCGCCATGACCAGCAAATTCTTTATCGACTTGCGTATCAGGTCGTTGTCGCTTATACCCACGCCCAAACCAATGCCCATAATCGGGCTCATCAGCGGCGATATGAGCATGGCACCAATCACCACGGCAGTGGAATTGACGTTGAGTCCCACCGAAGCAATGACGATGGCAAAGACCAAAATCCAAAGGTTCACGCCCCGAAACTCCACGCTCCGACCGATATTGTCGATGGTGGCCTGCGCGTCGCAGTCGGTGGCGATGTCGGCGATGTTTTTGAGATATTGGCACACATCGCCCCAAAAGGTTTTCAGTTTCGTGCGAAATGTTGGTTGCTGTTGTTCCATATTTTTCATTTTTTTCGATGTTCTATTCGACGTGAAAAAGGTCGCTTGTGATGCCGTCGCTCACAAAAATGCCGTCGCGCGTCAGACGCAAAAAGCCCTCTTTTATCTCCAATGTGCCGTTGTTGATATGTTTTTCGGCATTGCGCAGACAGTAGGAACGCTCGTTATCATTAAGTCGCTGCAAATCAATGCCATTTCGCATGCGAAGAGATGTAAAAACATATTCGTTATATCTGTCTTCGCAAGTCAATTTTTCAAACTCAAACGCTGGTGTGCCGTTTTCGATGCCGCGCATATATTTTTCGGTGTCGGCCACGTTCCAACGCCGTTCGTCGCCGTCGTACGAATGCGCCGCTGCACCCACGCCCAAGTAAGGCACACCACTCCAATAGGCCGAATTGTGGCGCGCCCGAAATCCACGGCGACAAAAGTTCGAAATCTCGTACTGCTCGAATCCCGCCTGTTCGAGTTCGGTTACCGCCGTTTTGAACAGCGCGAGGCACAACTCTTCGTCGGCTTCGGCAATTTTCTGTTCGCGCAAAAGCCGCACCAACGGAGTGTTGCCTTCGTAAGTCAGGCTGTAGGCCGATATGTGCTGCACATCGAGTGCGATGGCGCGCTGCAGCGTGTCGAGCCACGTGGCAGCCGTTTGCATGGGCAAACCAAACATCACATCGATGCTGACGTTCCGAAAGCCGGCGTTTTGCAGCGTGCGCACGGCGTTTTCGGCCTGTGCAGCCGTGTGGCGACGGCGCAAAAAACGCAGTTCGCCATCGTCGAAACTCTGTATGCCGACACTTACGCGATTGAACGGCAGTTGCACCCATGCGGCTGCGCGACGGTCGGTTACATCGTCGGGATTGCATTCGAGCGTAATTTCGGCATCGGGTGCGAGTGCAAAATTGGTTTTTATCGCCTCGAAAATCGCCTCGAAATCGGCCGTTTCCAAAAGCGACGGCGTGCCGCCGCCAAAATAGACGGTGGAGATGGGCGCATGGTTCAGGTAGCCGCTCCGCTCACGCAGTTCGCGGCACAAGGCCGCCACATAGCGCGCCCGCACCGATAGGTCGGTGCCGCTGTGAAAAGCGCAGTAGATGCAACGCGTTTTGCAAAAAGGTATGTGCAAATACAAGCCTGCCATGTTCGTGCCGAATACGGATTTTTCATTAGCGCAAAACGAGTTTCACCACATTTTCGACATGGTGCGTGTGGGGAAACATATCGACCGGCTGCACCGCTTCGACACGATATTTGGCATCGAGCAGTTGCAAATCGCGCGCTTGCGTGGCCGGATTGCAACTGACGTACACAATGCGGCGTGGCGCAGCGTTGAGCAACACACGCACCACATCTTCGTGCATTCCTGCGCGCGGCGGGTCGGTGATTATCACGTCGGGGCGACCGTGCTGCGCAATGAACGCGTCGGTAAGCACATCTTTCATGTCGCCCGCAAAAAAGAGCGTATTTTCGATGCCGTTGATGGCCGAATTGGTTTTGGCATCTTCGATGGCTTCGGGCACATATTCGATGCCAACCACCTTGCGCGCCCGTCGACTGACAAAGTTGGCGATGGTTCCAGTGCCTGTGTAAAGGTCGTAAACCATCTCATTACCAGAGAGTTCAGCAAAATCGCGCACGACTTTGTAGAGTTCGTATGCCTGCTCGCTGTTGGTTTGGTAAAACGATTTCGCGCCAATTTTGAAACGCAGCCCCTCCATCTCCTCGTATATCGCATCGGTGCCTTTGAACAGATGAATTTCTTGGTCGGTGATGGTGTCGTTGCATTTGCCGTTGATGACGTACAGCAGCGAAGTGATTTGCGGAAATTTTTCGGCTAGATGGCGGAGCAAGGCATCACGGTCATCACAGTCGTCGCGGAAAAAGACCAGCACCACCATCAGTTCGCCCGTCGATGTGGTGCGAATCATCAGTGTGCGCAGAAAGCCCGTTTGGTTGCGCAGGTCGAAAAATTCGAGGCCGTGCGCCAGCGCGTAAGTGCGAATTTCGTTGCGTATCTGGTTCGATACGTCCACCTGCAGCCAGCAACGGTCGATGTCGAGCACTTTGTCGAACATGCCAGGAATATGAAATCCCACGCCATTGCGCTCGATGTCGGCAGTGCCGTCGCCAAGTTGCTCTGCCGTAAGCCAGCGGCGGTTCGAGAAGGTGAATTCCAACTTGTTGCGGTATTCGTAAATCTTTTTCGACCCGATGATGGGCGACACCTGCGGCAGCGCGATGTGTCCAAGGCGCGTGAGATTGTCGACCACCTGCTGCTGTTTGTAGCGAATCTGCTCGTCGTAGGGCAAAATCTGCCATTTGCAGCCGCCACAAATGCCGTAGTGCGCGCATTTTGCCTCGCAACGTTTGTCGGACAGATGGTGAAAGCGCACCACACGTCCTTCGGCATAATTTTTTTTCTTCTTGAAAATCTGAATATCGACCACATCGCCCGGCACGGCGTATTGGGTGAACACGACCATATCGTCCACCTTGGCAAGTGCTTTGCCCTCGGCGGCTACGTCGGTGATAGTTACCTGCTGCAGCAGCGGCAATGGTTTCTGTTTTCGCGCCATATCTTCGTTTTTTTGTTGTGCAAAGATACGGATTTTAATCCAGATGTGCAGCGACTATCGTTTCAGTACGATTACCGTGATTTCTGCCGGACAGCCGATGCGGAATGGCGCAGTACAGCCGATGCCTTCGTTCACATAGAGCGATTGCGCGCCTAGTCGGTACCAACCGGCCGATTCGCGAAACATGAGGCTCGACAGCGCATGGCCGAACAGGCGCACCTGTCCTGCGTGCGTGTGTCCGCTCAACATGAGCGGAATGGCGGTCTGCTCCACTATCTCGGCGCGCCACTGTGTCGGGTCGTGCGACAGCAGCACACAAAATCCATCGACGCCGACCAACGCTTTGTCCAAATCGCCATTGTAGATTGTGCGAAAGCCCTGCCCCGAGCACGACGAATTGTCGACTCCAACGATGTGAATGGTTTCGCCCTTGCGCTCGATGCCGATGTTGGCGTTGCGCAACAGCCGCCAACCGAGTTTCTCGCGTTCATAAGCCGCCAAACATTCCACGCCGTGCAAACGTTCCTCTTCGGTCAAACGGCCGTAAATCAGCATATCGTGGTTGCCAAGCACACTGACGATGCCGTCTGTGGCGTGCAATTGGCGTAATATATCGGTGTAGGGAGCGGCTTCGGCAACGCCCATCGTTACAAGGTCGCCCGTGAAACAAATCAAATCGGGGTGCTGTGCGTTGATGCTATCCACTACGCGCTGCAAGGCGGCTGGGCGGTCGTCGAACGTAGAGAGGTGCAAGTCGCTGATATGCACGATTTTATACCCATCGAAAGACGCTGGAATATCGGCATTGACATATTCGGTTGGATTTACCCACACGCGGAAACGCCCCCAGACAAACCCGTAAGCCATGACCGCCCACACAACCAACACAAGCCCGAGCGCAGTCCAGCCAAAAGGCGCGTAAGGCGGCATTGGCTGCCCCGAAATGGCGGCGACAAGCCACCACGCCAGCCAGACGACGTGCGGCACAACGCACAACATCAGACCAACGATCAACGCGGCTATAAGCATCATGGCGGCGGCCATCGGATTGCAGTTTTTTTCAGAAAAAAATGAAAACGCTGCGCCGAACTTATTTCTTACGCCGTTTGATGCAAACGATTGGCACCGCGATGGCAGCCGCCAGCACAACGAACGGCCACAACTGCACGATCCAAAGCAGGAATGTTACGAACCACTGCCCGCCCGTTTTGAAAGCGTTTACAATTTGAGAGCCGCTCTCTTTCACGTTCACGTTTTGCAGTTCGAAGAAATCGATGTCGCAACGGCTGTAGGTTACTTGGCGGTCGAGGTAGCGCAATTGGCGTTCGGTCGATTCTATTTCGGAGCGCAATTGGTTCATTTCGCGTTCTATCGACAGCATATCGTTCACGCCCGTGGCCTTGGCCAGCAGCGTTTTGTAGCGTTTTTCGAGTTCGCGTTTGTTTTCGAGGCGCGTTGTCAGGTCGATGTAGTTGGTGGTAACGTCCTCTTGCGACACGCTTTTGCTTTCGATGCGCATGGCTCCCCGTTCGATGGTTGCCAGAAATGTGTCGAGCCGTTCGGCTGGCACACGCGCTGTGATGTGGCAACTTTTGCGGTCGCTCTCGCTGCTGGTGTTTTCGTCGTCGATGAGTCCGGCCATCTGCTCGACGCACGTTTCGATGTATGTTTTCGATGCCTCCACGTCGTCGGTTTGGAAGACGATTTCGGCGGTGCGCGTCAGTTTTTGGGCGATGTCGGTCGATGTGGCGTTGGCTGCGGCACCTCCGAAAGCCACCATCTTGCTACGGCGCGGTGCGATGTCGGCGGTCATCAAATCGGCTTCGAGAGCGGCGGAATCTCCCGTCGTGGCGGTGCAGGCCGTCAGCAGTACCAACACAGCCGATGCGGCGAAAAGTCTGTAAGTTTTCATAAACGTTCGTTTTTTGTTTGCGACAAAAGTACTATTT
>CAVKQB010000070.1:0-9424 GCA_963658575.1 Leyella stercorea
AAAGAGCAAAGACTTTTTAATTATTCAATTATCTAATTTCCAATTATTTAATCAAATTCAAATTGTCGATAGTCGAAACGCCTTAATCCTCAAATAACCAAATAATCAAATAACCAAATCAACAGAAACAACAACGCCACCAACGGACGTGGCACGCCGCGTCCCTACAAATTAAATCATCGAATCATTGAATGATTGACTCATTGAATTTTCAATTTGTAAATTTTTCATTGTCAATTAAAAACACTCCTCACTACTAACTCCTCACTACTAACTCCTCACTCCTCACTACTAACTAACTTTATAGACTTTTTACTTTATAAACTTTCATACTTTCTCACTTTCTCACTTTCACACTTTCACACTTTCTCACTGTTACACTGTTTCATCGTGAATCGCAAACTGAAAACGGAAGAGATTTTGCGTTTGTCGCCCGAAGAATTTGCGGCGGCCGATAAAATCCCGCTGGTCGTCGTGCTCGACGATGTGCGCAGTTTGTACAATGTCGGGTCGGTTTTTCGCACGGCCGATGCCTACCGTGTCGAGGAGGTGCTGCTGTGTGGTATCACCGCTACGCCGCCCAATGCCGAGATTCACAAGACGGCTCTCGGTGCCGAATTTACTGTGGCGTGGCGGCACTTTGCCGATGCCGTCGAAGCGGTTGCCGCGCTCAAAGCCGCTGGCTATACGGTGTTGGCCGTGGAGCAGGCCGAGGGCAGCATTGCCTTCGATACGTTTGTGCCGGCGCGCGGCGGCAAATATGCGGTGGTGCTTGGCAACGAGGTGAAAGGCGTGCAGCAAGCCGTGGTCGATGCTAGCGATGCCTGCCTCGAACTGCCGCAGTTTGGCACCAAACATTCGCTCAACGTGAGCGTAACGGCGGGCATCGTCATCTGGGAGATGGCCAAAGCCTTGCGCTAAACGGGCGTTTGCTGCCTCCGAAAATCAATTTCAGGGAATAATGTTCATGCGTTTGAGAATGTTGCGCACGATGCGCACAAACCAGCGCAGAAATGCCGCAGATACGAAGAAAGCCACCACAAAAACAAATATCCAAAACAACATATTTCAGACCATTTTATATCGCAAAGTTAATACTTTTTTCAGAAAAAATAGCGGCGCGGGCGCATTTTGGCAACGGTTGGCCGAGATAAAGTCGGGCGATGGGTTGGCATTAGCAAAAAAAGGTGTACCTTTGCGGCGTTTTAACAAATGTTTATTCTATGGAACAAGAAACTTTCAATCAAATCATCGAACGCAGCATCAAAGAGCATTGGGACCTCGACGCGCTGACCGACTACCGCGGCGCGACCCTGCAATACAAAGATGTGGCGCGTAAAATAGAGAAACTTCACATTGTATTCGAAGAGTGCGGCCTCCAAAAAGGAGACCGTGTGGCACTTTGCGGCCGCAATAGTTCGCATTGGGGCGTGGCTTTTCTCGCTACGCTCTCGTATGGAGCCGTGGCAGTGCCGATTTTGCACGAGTTCAAGGCCGATAATGTGCACGCCATCGTCAACCACTCCGATGCGAAACTGCTGTTTGTGGGCGATGTGGTTTGGGAAAATCTGAACGAACAGGCCATGCCAAACCTGACGGGCATCTGCCTGCTGAACGATTTCTCGCTGCTCGTTGCGCGCGACGAACGCCTGACCTATGCACGCGAACATCTGAACGAACTTTTTGGCAAAAAATATCCGAAAAATTTCCGTCCCGAACACCTCAATTATCACAAGGGCGAACCCGAAGAGTTGGCACTCATCAACTACACTTCGGGCACGACGAGCGCATCGAAAGGCGTGAT
This sequence comes from Leyella stercorea, assembly GCA_963658575.1. GTDB lineage: Bacteria > Bacteroidota > Bacteroidia > Bacteroidales > Paludibacteraceae > W0P28-013. The sequence goes on from CAVKQB010000070.1 coordinate 1,805, forward strand.
GTTGCCCTACCGCAGCCTGCTGTCGAACCTGCTGTTTGCGCACGATGCCGTGCCGATGCTCCCCGGCGACAAAATAGTGATGATGCTGCCCATGGCGCACATGTACGGCTTGGCGTTCGAGTTTTTGCATGAGTTTTCGCTGGGTTGCCACATCTATTTCCTCACACGCATTCCGAGTCCGAAAGTCATTTTCCAAGCGTTCGCCGAGATTCGCCCGCGCCTGATTGTGGCCGTTCCGCTCATCATCGAGAAGGTCATCAAAAAGAGTGTGATGCCCAAACTCGAAACGCCTACCATGAAAATTTTGCTGAGCATGCCATACATCAGTGGCGTTATCAGAAACAAGGTGCGCCAAACCATTGTCGATGCGTTCGGCGGCAATTTCATCGAAGTCATCGTGGGCGGTGCCGCTTTCAACCAAGATGTCGAAAAACTGCTCAAATCCATCGAGTTTCCCTACACGGTGGGCTACGGCATGACCGAGTGCGGCCCGATTATCTGCTACGAAGATTGGAGCCGTTTCGCGCAATCGTCGTGCGGCAAACCTGCGCCACGCATGGAGGTGAAGGTGCTCTCGCCCGACCCGCAAAACATCGTGGGCGAAATCGTGTGCAAAGGTCCGAACGTGATGCTCGGCTACTACAAAAACGAGAAGGCCACAGAACAGGCCATCGACGAAGAGGGCTGGCTCCACACGGGCGACCTCGGCGTTATCGATGCCGAAGGCAACCTGTTCATCAAAGGCCGCTGCAAAAGTATGCTGCTCGGTCCGTCGGGGCAAAATATCTATCCCGAAGAGATCGAAGACAAGCTGAACAACCTGCTCTACGTCGCCGAAAGTGTCGTGGTGCAACGCGACGAAAAACTTGTCGGGCTGGTTTATCCCGATTTCGATGAGGCGTTCAAACACGGTTTGAAAGACGACGACCTGAAACAGGTGATGGAGCAGAATCGTGCCGAACTGAACGCCATGTTGCCGGCCTACGAAAAAATTTCGGCCATCGAAATCTATCACGAAGAGTTCGAAAAAACGCCGAAAAAGAGCATCAAACGCTTTATGTACAAATAATTTTTGCGAAAAGCGAACACAGAAAACGCCCTTTAACGGGCGTTTTTTTGTGTTTACAGATGAGCATCGAGCAGATGGAGCGTCTCTTCTATCGAGCGCGTTTTCTGGTCGAGCAGTCTGAAACTGTCGCTGTCGGCTTCGATGCTGATTTCGGCATCGTGGCGCGTGCCGATGCCATGGCGCGCGAGTGCGCGTTGCAGCCAAGCGGTGGCGGCCGCATCGCCCTCGACAGACACAAAACGGTGGCGCGCCGGCGGCTCTACCAAGCAACGGCCGCTCACATGGTCGAAACGGAAATGGTGGCCATCGAAGGCGGCCTCTATCGCGCCTGTCAGCATCAAATCTTCGGGAATTCCCGTCGTGATGCCGTGGCTGTCCATCAGCCAAAGACGGTCGGCGATTTGCAGTGCCAAATCGAGTTCGTGCGTCGATAGAATGAATGTCTTGTGTGTGTTGGCCGACAGTTGCCGCAGCAGCAGCATTATCTCGATGCGGTTGGGCAGGTCGAGATGCGCCGTCGGCTCGTCGAGCAGCACCAGCGGCGTGTCTTGTGCCAAAGCCTTGGCTATGATGCCGCGTTGGCGTTCGCCGTCGCTCACTTCGCCCACAAAAGCGTGTGCTTTGTGTGTCAAATCGACCTGCTCCAGCACTGTCGTTACGATGCGTTCGTCGTCGGCCGACAGCCGCCCAGCCCAATTGGTGTAGGGAAAACGCCCCATCGCCACAAGGTCGTGCAGTGTCAGATTTTCCACTGCGATGCCGTCGGTCAGCACCAGCGACAGCAGTGTTGCTCGCTGCGCATTGGTCAGTTGCGCCACGTTGTGTTGCCCGATTTTCACCGAACCGCCGAGCGGCTTTTGCAGTCCAGCCAGTGTGCGCAGCAGCGTGCTTTTGCCGGTGCCGTTTTTGCCGACGAGACAAATCATTTCGCCAGCAGCCGCCTGCAGATTGAGGTCGCGCTGAATCACCTTTCGGCCATAACCTATATGTAATTGCGTCGTTTCAAGCATTTTTCTTGTGTCGATGGATAAATTCTTGCGCAGAAATCCTGATAATCAATCGATTATACAAAACTCTAACCTCTCGCCTCTCGCCTCTCACCTATCATCTCTCACCTTTTTTCAGAATTATCCAAATGATGATGGGCGCGCCAATCAGTGCGCTCACAGCGTTGATGGGCAGCGTGTAGCCTTGCGCGGGCAGTTGCGTGGCGAGGTCGCACACCATCAGCAGCGAGGCACCGCACAACATGCAGCCGTGCAGAACAATGCGGTGGTCGGACGTGCGGAAAATGCCGCGCACGATGTGCGGCACAGCCATGCCAATGAAGGCGATGGGGCCGGTGAAAGCCGTCGTTGCGCCAGCCAGCAGAGCCACTGCGGCGATTATCAGCGTGCGTGTGTGCATGATGTTCACGCCAAGACCTTGAGCGTAGTTTTCGCCGAGCAGAAGGCCGTTCAACTGTTTCTGTATGCCAAATGCGATGGCAAATCCAACCGCTGCCAGAGGCAACATCACCCACATGTAGTTCCACCCGACGGCCGACAAACTGCCAAACGTCCACACTACGAAGAGTTTCAGCGAGTCGGGGTCGCTGGCGTTTTGCAGTATCGTAACCAACGAGCCCGCAATCTGTCCGAACATGATGCCTACAATGAGTAACGACACGGCTTGCCGCACGCGAAACGACACCGCCAGCACCAACAGCAGCACCGAAATTGCTCCGACGGTGGCGGCGCACACAAGTCCCCAGCCGCTTTGCGCCAAGGCAACGGGCAATGCGCTGCCAGCCAATATGTAGACCGCCACGCCCAAACTCGCGCCCGAACTTACGCCGAGAACGTATGGCCCTGCCAACGGATTGCGGAAAAGTGTCTGCATCAGCAGGCCAGCCACCGATATGGCCGCTCCCGTAACGATGGCCGTCAAGGCTTTGGGCAGGCGAAAATTGTAGATGATTTCGTGGTACAAGGCGTTATCGCCGAATAGTGCGCCGAACGGCAACCGCACGCTGCCAAAACTGATGTCGCACACAAACAGCGCACCAGTGAGCAGCCAGAGCGCAACGAAAAGCCAGATGTTTCTTGTGCGTGTCAATCGGTCAGTTTTTTGATGTAGGTCGGGCTATAGCCGTCGTTCAGTTCGGGGTGCAACGCCCAAATCAAATCTTTCAGAATCAAATCGGGACGAACCACGCCGCTCTCCCAAAAATCGTTGGCACCGCCGGCCAGCGTGCGTGCGTAGAATCCGTACACACGGCCTTCGCGGGCGGCTTTGAAGAGTTTGTGCCGCGCATCCATGGCAAAAAGTTCGTCGAGTGTGGCGGTGGGCGCATTCAGCCAGACATCGGCTTGCGAAAAATTGTGCAGCACGGTTTCGAAATTCAGCGGCAGACTTGCGCTCGATGCATCGTCTTTGTAGAAATAGTCGGCACCAGCATCGGCAAAAAGTTGCGCCATATAGCCGCGCCCGCCGGGCATGTACCAAGTGCCTTTGAAGTTGCCGCCGGCCATCACCGTAGGCTTGTGCGTGGCGGCGTGTGCCTTGTCGGCAGCTGTGCGGTAGTCGCTTTCGATGGCCTCGAATAGGCTGTCGGCCAGCGATTCTTTGTCGTAGAAGGCGGCCACAAGTTTCACCCATTCGGCGCGCGCCAACATGGTGCCTTCCGTCCATTCGTTGTTGTAAATCAGCGGGATGCCCGACGTTTGCAGCCGTTTCGAGTTGTCGTCCTGCTGGTTGTAACTGGCTATCATCAGCGCATCGGGGTGCAGTGCCAGCAGCCGTTCGGTGTTGGTGTTGAACGCATCGCCGAGTGTAGCGATTTCGCCTTGGGCAAAACGCTGGCGAATGGTGGCGTTGTAGGCCAGTTCGGGGTTGCACACGCCCGTTACCGAACGTATTTCGCCGATGGCATCTAAAAAGGCGTAGTGCGTGCACGATGTAACCGCCATGCTGCTAATCGGAATGCGGATTGTGCAGCCGTCGTCGGGCGTTGGCACCGAGTCGGCCGTCACCAGATAGTAGGTGGCCAAAATGTCGCCTTCCGACCACGGATTTTTAATTGTAACACGCTTGTAGCCGTCGAAATAATCCACAGCAAAGCCCGTGGCGTGCGTTATTCGCAGCGTCGAGTCGGATTCGAGGCGGTCGCTTTTGGCCGTCTGCCGCCCGCACGATGCCAACGCCATCGCCACCATCAGAATGCAAAAAGTAAATCTACGTTTCATACCGCAAAGATACGAATTTAGTGCGAAAGTTAATTAGTAGTGAGAAATTAGTCCGTTGCGGATTGCAAATCCCGTGCGACCAAAGCAACGTTGTTGGGCGCGAACAATTATTCATTGTTCATTATCAATTGTTAATTGACATAAACCCCTACCCCTGCCATTCGGCAGGTACTCCCCCTATCTGCTGCGCAGCAGGGGGAGAGAATGCGCCCAAATTCTGTCCCTCTGCCGAGCGAAGCGAGGATAGGGGGACGAGGAGCGAAGCGACGGAGGGGGGTAAATACCAATTGAGAATTAAGAATTAACAATTAATAATAATCAACCAAATCATCAAATTCCCCAAAACAACAACCCCAACGGACTAATTTCTCACTCCTCACTCCTCACTCCTCACTACTAACTAACTTTCTCACTTTCACACTTTCAAATTTTCTTACTTTTTTTGCATTTCAAAATAAAAGTTGTATTTTTGCGGCGTTGATTTGCACATTTTTGTGTGCAGATTGGCAGACATAGTTAAGGCGTTTACTTGGCGCTCTGTTTGAGACGGACTGGAATCTAGCAAGTTCACTATCACAGTCTTGAACTTAGCAGCGGTAGATGTCCTCGGGTGTGATTATATCAACACCACGCGGCACTCTGTGCAAGCCATTGTTGTACCTTTATCGGTGTAACATGTTTTAGCGTATGTGCTACGTGTGGATTGAATTTTCATATCGGCGTGGGCTTCTGACGTTGTCTGTTCAACTGTGATAGGCAATGCTAGGGCCTCAGTTCGTGGAATGGACAACGGGTAGGTCTTCCACGCTTTTTTGTTTTATTTAATGCCTGCTTTTGGAGGACGAGCGGGTTGGGAGATACTATTATGGAGAAAGTAAAAAACTTTTCCGAGCTTAGAAAAACCATTTTGACGGCGGCATTCTTGTTGCTCGCCGTTGTGCCTGCTTTGGCGGACGCTGACTGGACAAAGGTCGAGAATAACGAGGCAGGCAAGTTGTCGGAGGCGGTTGGCGACCAAAAACTCACTATCACCAAACTGAAAGTGTCTGGAAGCATCAACGGAGCAGACCTGCTCTGTCTGCGCGAAATGGCGGGAAGAGATGTTGACGGTAAAGCGACCAAAACAGGCCAACTCACCGAGTTGGACTTGAGTGGCGCAAGCATTGTAGCTAGTGACGACGTTTATTTCAAGTCTACTGATAAGGACGGTAATGTCACTGAATACAAGATTACTGAGCCCAACGTGCTCGGAGCCAATGCGTTTAAGCAATGCAGCAAGCTGAGGAAGATAACGTTGCCCAGCAGTTTGACTGCCATCGGTGATGAGGCATTCCGTGGTTGCACTGGTATGGGAACCTTCACCTTTCCCGATGGAGTGAAAACCATTGGTTCTAATGCGTTCAATAGTTGTACGGCACTGACTTCCGTTACTATTCCTAGTAGCGTAACGAGCATCGGTGGGTATGCTTTTAAGGGTTGCACAGGCTTGACTTCCGTCACCATTGGCGGTGGTGCCATTGACACAAGGGCGTTCCAAGACTGTACAGCGCTGACTTCTGTTGTATTTGGCGATGGGGTGACGAGCAAAGCTGATTCATTCAACGGTTGTACGGCATTGGCATCAGTCACTATCAACGGGACAAGCATCAGCGCAAATGCATTCAACGGAGTGGACTTGACTTCAGTTTGGGTGATAGTTCCGCAGAATGCTGCAGGCGGGTTGTCAACTAAAATAGGTGATGACTACAAACTCAAAATCAACAAGCTGAAAGTGACTGGCAGCATCAACGGAGCAGACCTGCTCTGTCTACGTGAAATGGCGGGAAGAGACGTTAAAGGCATAAACACCGGAGGAAAACTCGCTGAGTTGGATTTGAGCGACGCAAGCATTGTAGCGGACGAAGACAACGCCTATTACACTAATAAGGACAACACCAGTTATTACATTACTGCGAACAATGAGCTCGGAAACTATGCCTTTGCGAGCTGTACCAGGCTGAAGAATGTAACGTTGCCAAGCAACCTGACAGGTATCGGCAATAATGCGTTCGACAGATGCTCTGGTTTGGAAACCTTCACCGTTTCCAAAAACGTGACGAGCATCGGCAATCAGGCGTTCTACAGTTGCACAGGCATGACTTCTGCCTCCATTGCCGGTGGTGCCATTGGCGCAAGGGCGTTCCAAGGGTGCACAGCACTGGCTTCGGTCGAATTTGGCGACGACGTGGCGAGCATCGGCGGTAATGCATTCTACGAATGTTCAAGTTTGGAATCTGTTGCCATTCCCGAAAAAGTAACGAGCATTGAAAACGGTACGTTCAGTGGTTGTTCGAAACTAGCCTCCGTTACCATTGGCAGTCAAGTAACGAGCATTGGCAGCGATGCGTTCAAGGGTTGTGAGGCATTGAACTTTGTTCGGGTGAAGGCGCAAACGCCGCCACAATGTAAAGAGACTAGTTTTGTCAACATTTCGGCTACTCCTTTATACGTTCCTTGTGGTACAAAAGAGGCGTATCAGACGGCGAAAGTTTGGCCTTCTTTTACGAATATCATCGAAGACCACGACTATAGTGTTACTATACAACCATCTGAAAATGGGTCTGCACAAATTGTTTCTTACACGTGCGACAACAAATTGACGATTCAGGCTGATGCCGCCGAGAACTATCACTTCACCCAATGGAGCGATGGCAATAAGGAGAACCCGCGTACCATTACGCTGACTAGCGATATGACCTTTCAGGCAGAGTTTGCCGCCGATAGCGACACGCCCACGGCACTCGACAATGCAACCATTGCCGACCTCCGCACCGAAAACGGCCGCATCATTTGCGACAGCGACTTCCAGATTTTCGACCTGCTCGGCCGCAACGTTACCCGCCAAAATGGCTCGCTGAATGGCGTGTATGTCGTGAAATGCGGCGACAAAGCGCAGAAAATTGTAGTAAGATAAGAGGTTATAGGTTATAGGCAATTAGGAATTAGGAGTGAGGAGTGAAAATTTCAAATTCCAGATTTCAAATTGTCGGTAGCCGAAACGCCTTAACCTTCAAAAAATTGGTCGCACGGGATTTGCAATCCCGTGCTTCCTTTTTGTGCGTATTTGTAATTTTTTAGTAGCAAGATACAAGTAGCAAGACACAAGAAAAAAGGTGAGAGGTTAGAGGTTAGAGGCAATTAGGGATGAGGAGTGAGGAGTTGTTGGGCGCGAACAATTCTTAATTATTCATTCTTAATTCTTAATTAAAATAAACCCCTACCCCCACTAACGTGGGTACTCCCCCTATCTGCTACGCAGCAGGGGGAGAGAACGCGCCCCAAAAT
>CAVKQB010000071.1:0-9010 GCA_963658575.1 Leyella stercorea
TTGTTTGAACTATGCCGAGCGTAGAAAAAATGCGCGCAGCGAATTAAGAATTTTTCAAATAACCAAATCCCCAAAAACTTAGAAACAGCGCGCAGCGCGAGAAACTTAGAAACGTGCGAAGCACGACCAAATAACCAAATCTGCAAATCCACAGAGATAATTATGAAACGAGCAACCATCATTTTGGCGTTATTGGCAATGACGGCATCGGCAATCGATGCGCAGAAACGCTACGAACAGATTGGCAAATACACCGACATCTACAACGCCGTATTGCGCGAATTGACCATCAACTACGTCGATACGTTCGACTACGAGAAGATAACCCAAGCGGGTATCAGTCGTATGTTGCAGCGGCTCGACCCGTACACCACGTTTTTTGCCGAATCGGACGAGGAGCAACTGAAAATAATGACCACGGGCATCTACGGCGGCATCGGCTCCACCATCATGCAACGCGGCGACTATGTGGTGATATGGGACCCCTACGAAGGCATGCCAGCACAACGCAACGACATACACGCCGGCGACACCATTCTCAAAATCGACGGCAAAAACGTCAAAGGGCTGAGCACGGCCGAAGTGAGCAAAATGTTGCGCGGACTGCAAGGCACCGAAGTGGAACTGACACTGAAGCGCAACGGACAAAAGCCGCTACACAAAAAAGTCGTGCGCGCAGCGATACAATTGGCACCCATCAACTACTACGGTATGATAACCGACAGCGTGGGCTACATTGCCTTCGGCGATTTCACCGAAAATTCGTTTGCCGAATTTCGCAACGCCCTCGCCGATATGTCGCAAAACGGCAACATGCGCCGCCTCGTCATCGATTTGCGCAACAACGGCGGCGGATTGGTGTCGGAAGCCGTAGAGATTGCCTCACTATTTGTGCCGAAAAACACGCCCATCGTCAGCATGAAGGGGCTGCAGCCGCAAAACCAACACGAATACAAAACCCAGCACGAGCCACTCTACCCCAACCTGCCCTTGGTAGTGATGATCGATGCATCGTCGGCATCGGCATCGGAGATTTTGGCTGGTTCGCTGCAAGATTTAGACCGTGCCGTGATTGTCGGCGAACGGTCGTTTGGCAAAGGCCTCGTGCAGAACGTGCGCACCCTGCCGCACAACACTCACATGAAAATAACGACGGCGAAATACTACATTCCGAGCGGACGGTGCGTGCAAGCCATCGACTACGCCAAGCGCGATGCCAACGGCAGTCTGCAACGCATTCCCGACAGTCTGACACACGAGTTTGCAACAGCCAACGGCCGCAAAGTGCGCGATGGCGGCGGCATCACACCCGATGTAACGTTCGAGCAGCGCAACGAGTTGAACATCGTCTATTTTCTCTACATCAAAAACATCTTTTTCGACTACGCCACGCGGTTTGCTGCCACGCACAAAAGCATTGCGCCGGCCGGCTCGTTTGCGCTGAGCGACGAGGATTATGCCGATTTCGTGGCATACGCCCGAACCTACGGCTCCGACTACAAACTGCAGAGCGCCGCCGAACTCGACGAGGTGGTAAAAACCATCAAAGAAGAGGGCTACTACGACGACACAAAGGCCGCCATCGAGCAACTTACCGCCCTGCTCCAGCCCGATATCGAGCGCGATTTGGCACGTTTCAGAACCGATGTCGAGGAGTTTCTCGGTGCCGAAATCGTCAAGCGTTACTATTTTCAGAGGGGAGCGGCCGAATACGGATTGCATTTCGACAAATGGCTGCATCAGGCTGTCGAACTCGTGAGCGACGACGCACGTTGCCGCGCCATTTTGGGCAAATAACCCGACAAAAAAACATCAACTCAGCGAGTTGATGTCCACCAATTTGTTGGCTATGGCGTAGATAGTCAAGCCTGCAGGACTGTGTATGTGCAGTTTGCGGGCTATGTTTTTGCGGTGCGTGATGACGGTGTGAATCGAAATGAACAATTTGTCGGCTATCTCCTTGTTGCTCAAACCATTGACCACCTCGACGAGCACCTCTTTCTCGCGTTCGCTGAGGTTTTCCGTTTCGCTTTCGGGCTGTTTGGGCGTGGTTTGCGCCGCTATTTTGTCGCAACTATTTTCGAGTCGCCGCACGGCAGGCACAAACAGATTGTCCTCGATGCGGCAGTGCATGGCGAGGTCGTGTTCGCAGGTAAAAATGTCGAAAAGAGCCGAATTGAGCAGGTCGTTGCTGGCCGACGACGGATAGTATTTGATGATGATGTTTTTCAGTTCGGTCAGTTTGGCCTCCACGTGCTGGTCGTCGACGGCGCGATGCTGGCGCGCGTAGATGTCGATGCTGTATTTTTCGTTGCGCTGGCCTGCGTGCAACTGCTCTACGTAGGGGAAAGCCGTTTTGTTTTCGTAGTCCATGTGCCGACCGACCTCCTGCGCATATTCGTCGAAAAATTTGATAACGAGAAACGCCATTTTGTTGTTTTCGCTGCCACAATTGATGGCCTCAATCAGTTTGCGCCGAATGGTTGGCAGGCAAAATTCGAGGTAGTATTTGTGGGCGCGTTTCAGGTAGTCCATCAGCGTATCGAGCGAGATATCGTCGATATTGGGCTGCACGCCGAGCAGTTTGTAATTGACTATAGCCAAAAATGTGGGCGTATGCACGCGATTGGCTTCGCACACCTGCGCCACGGTCTGGTCGCCAAAACCGAGCGGCAGCGCAAAACGACTCAACACTTGCAGCGACTCGTGGTTGCCGCAAATCAAATCGCTCATTTTGTCCGAAGCCTGATACATTTTTCTCCGAATGAATAATAAACAATGAATAATGAACAATAATTGCTTGATTTACAGCAACTTCATTGTCAATTGTCCATTATCAATTGTCCATTGCTCCGCAAAGGTACGATTTTTTCGGCAAAGCCGCACACGTTTAGCGCACGAAAAGCAGTTCGCGGTACTTGGGCAGTGTCCACATTTCGTCGTCCACAATCATTTCGAGTGCGTCGGCGTTGGCGCGGATTTCGTGCATCAGCGGGATAACCTTGTCGTGATAGGCCACGGCTTGGGCGCGTGCGCTGTCGAGGCGGTTGGCGGTGTGGCGGCAGGCGACCATCTCGTCGACTTTGGCCACGATTTCGTCCACATGGCGTATGATGCGTTTCACAATCAGAATTTCGTGGGCGGCCAAGCGTTCGTATTGTTCATCGCCGAAAGCGGCTTTTTCTTTCACGATATTGTCGAGCAGAATCGATTGGTAGCGGTTGGCCACAGGCACGATGTGGTTCATGGCCAAATCGCCCAGCACGCGCGATTCTATCTGAATTTTTTTCGTGTAGGTTTCCCATTTCACTTCGCAGCGCGAGCGCAGTTCGGCTTCGGTAAGCACGCCCGTATTTCGGAACATCTCCACGCTGATGGGCGCGAGATATTGGTCGATGATGACCGGCACGCTCGTTTCGCAATCGAGTCCGCGTTTGGCGGCTTCGTCCTTCCAAGCGTCGCTGTAGCCGTTGCCGTCGAAGCGCACGGCTTTGCTCTCGGTGATGTATTTTTTGATGACGGCAAACAGGGCGCGTTCTTTGGGTTCGCCGGCCGCCATGCGCTCGTCCACATCGTGTTTGAACTGCATGAGTTGGTCGGCTACGGCCGCGTTGAGTGCAAGCATGGCTGCGCCGCAGTTGGCCGACGACCCGACGGCGCGAAATTCGAACCGATTGCCCGTGAAGGCAAAGGGCGACGTGCGGTTACGGTCGGTATTGTCGAGCAGAATTTCGGGAATATGCCCCACGCCGAGTTTCATCTCTTTTTTGGCGTTGATGACAATGCCTTTGTCGGCCGATGCCCGCTCGAGTTTGTCGAGTGCGTCGGTAATCTGTTTGCCCAAAAATACCGAAATGATTGCCGGCGGCGCTTCGTTGGCGCCAAGGCGATGTTCGTTCGTGGCCGAGGCGATGGAGGCTTTCAGCAAGCCGTTGTGGCGATTGACGGCCATCAGCACGTTCACAAGGAAGGTGATGAACTGCAAATTGGTGTACGAATTTTTGCCCGGAGCGAGCAGATTCACGCCCGTGTTCGTCCCCATCGACCAGTTGCAGTGCTTGCCCGAGCCATTCACGCCGGCGAACGGTTTTTCGTGCAATAGCACGCGGAAATGATGCCGCCGCGCCACGCGTTCCATCACCGACATCAGCAACAGATTGTGGTCGTTCGACAGGTTCACCTCCTCGTACACGGGCGCAAGTTCGAACTGGTTCGGAGCCACCTCGTTGTGGCGCGTTTTCACGGGAATGCCCAGCGTAAGGGCTTCGTTTTCGAGGTCGGTCATGAAAGCCAACACACGTTCGGGTATCGCGCCGAAATAGTGATCTTCCAACTGCTGATTTTTTGCGCTGTCGTGGCCGAGCAACGTGCGACCGGTCAGCATCAGGTCGGGGCGGGCTTGGCAGAGCGATTCGTCGACCAAGAAATACTCCTGCTCCCAACCGAGATAGGCATGTACGCGCGACACATTGCGGTCGAATAGGCGGCAAACCTCCACGGCAGCACGATTCAACGCCGACACGCTACGCAAAAGCGGCGTTTTGTAGTCGAGTGCTTCGCCCGTATAGGCCACAAACACGGTTGGAATGCAGAGTGTGTCGCCCACCACAAAGGCCGGCGACGAAGGGTCCCACGCCGAGTAGCCACGCGCCTCGAACGTATTGCGTATGCCGCCGCTCGGAAAACTCGATGCGTCGGGTTCTTGCTGATACAGCACATTGCCCGAAAACTCTTCCAACACGCGTCCGTCGGGCTTTTTCTCGACGAAAGCGTCGTGTTTCTCGGCGGTGCCGCCCGTCAGAGGCTGAAACCAGTGCGTGAAGTGCGTTGCGCCGAGTTCGGTTGCCCACTTTTTCATGCCCATGGCCACCGCATTGGCGATGTCGCGGCTCAACGGTTTGTCGTTGTCGATAGCATCGAACAGTTGGTTCAAGATGGTATCGGCGATGTACTCCTTCATGCGTTCGCGCGTGAAGACGTTTTTGGCAAAAAACACCGCTGGGCGTTCGTCGTGGCGCGCCACCTCCACCGGACGATGGCCACAAGCCGATTTTAAGGCTGCAAATCGCAATGTACTCATACGTTTTACCCTTTTTTACTGAAAATTACTGAAAAATTATTGAAGAAAAGACCTAAATTACCCTATTTCTCGATTTTAATCGGATTAAATTCCGCTTTCGGCGACAAAAGTAGGCACTTTTTTCGAATCATGCAAGAAAAATCGAAAAAACCATCAAAAAAAACGCAATTTTCTAATGCGCTGCGCGCGGCTTCGCAGTTTTTTTTAGGTTATTTGAGGATTTGGGCGCGAACAATTATTCATTATCAATTATCCATTATCAATTGTTTCCAACCCCTACCCCCACTGCGTGGGTACTCCCCCTATCTGCTATCGCAGCAGGGGGAGAGAATGCGCTCCCCAAACTGTCCCTCTGCCGAGCGCAGCGAGGATAGGGGGACGAGGAGCGTAGCGACGGAGGGGGTTTATGTCAATTAAGAATTAAGAATGAATATTTGTTCGCATCCAAGTTGTCTTTGCTCTTTGTTCTATGTTCTCTCCCCTATAACCTATAACCTATAACCTATAACCTATAATCTATAACCTTTAACCTTTTCTTGCTACTAATCTGAAATTAATCAAAAAAAGTTGCATATTCCAAAAAAATGCACTATCTTTGTTGTGTTTTACAACTAGATGTGTCGTTTGTGCAACAACACGCAACACCGATAGAGGCGCAACGACATTACATTAGTTCACGCGCTCCCTATATAATATGGTGTAGCAAAGCGCGAACCGCCGAAAGCCACCACTGCTCGGCCAAACACACGTAACATACAAAACAACTTTTCGATAACCACTTAAAAACTATTAGATTATGAAAAGATTACTATCCTTCTGCCTAGCATTGTGCGCCACAGCAACCCTTTGGGCAGCGTTCACACCCGCAGCGTTCACCGTCTCTGCCGAAGGGAAGCAAATTGCTTTCTCGCAAGGCAACCTGCAGTGCTCGGGCGTAACAAGCGACACCTACACTTGGTCGTTTGCAGAGAACCAATATGATGTACTCGGGACGGCCAATATAAGCGACAGCAAACTCGCCGACAAGATAGACCTATTTGGTTGGAGCGCAAACAACGAAACTACCCAATGGGGTATCAGCATCTCTGCAACCAATCCCGATTACTCGGGCGATTTCGTAGAGTGGGGAAAGAATATCGGCGATGGCACAACTTGGCGTACTCTTACCCAAGATGAGTGGACTTATCTGCTCAACACGCGCGCCGATGCAAGCAATAAAAAAGGCATTGCCCGTATTAACCCGACCGATGACGGCTCGCAGTACGTAAACGGCCTTATCCTTTTGCCCGATAATTGGGAAAACCCAGATGGCATAACATTCAAGAGCGGTTTCGAAAATGAAAATAGCGAATATGCCTACTCTACTCACCAAACTTTTACCCTCACTGAATGGCAAAAATTAGAAGCCGCAGGTGCGGTGTTCCTGCCTGCTGCAGGGGAGCGTGTCGGGGCGAATGTGACGGTTGTGCAGAGTTTCGGCTACTATTGGTCTGCTACGGCGTACTACACGTCCAGCGCGTACCCTCTGAGCTTCTACTCGAAGGGAGCGTACACAACCGATTACCGCGATCGCTGCAACGGGTATGCGGTCCGTTTCGTGCAAGATTATGTGCCAACCTACAAGGTTACACTGGGCGAGTTTGAACATGGCAACATATCTCCCGACAAAGCAGAATATACCGCCGGCGAAACGGTTACACTCACGGTTACGCCCGACGCTTACTACGCGCTGAAGTCGCTCGCTGTGCTGCAAGGAACGACAGAGGTTCTGACGACAGCGGTGGAGAATACGACGAACCAATATACATTCACCATGCCCGCAGGCAATGTGAACATTACCGCCGAGTTCGAGAAACTCGCTTCTGCCTTTAAGCCCGCCCTATTCACTATCTCGAAGGGAGGAAAACAGGTCTATTTCTCGCAAGGCAACCTGCAATGCGCGGGGCTTACCAAGAAGGACACCACTTGGTCATTCGCTGAATACCAAACCGATGTGCTTGGAATGGCCAATATCAGCGACGAAGAACTCGCCGACAAGATAGACCTCTTCGGTTGGAGCGGTAGCACGGGTTCTGCCAAGTGGGGCATCAGCACCTCTACAGATTTTTCCGATTACTCAGGCGATTTCGTGGATTGGGGGCAGAATATCGGCGATGGCACAACCTACCGCACACTGACCAAGGACGAGTGGGAATATCTGCTCGACTCGCGCGCCAATGCAAGCGATAAGATAGGCGTGGCTTGTATCAAATTGACCGATGACGGCTCGCAGTACGCCAATGGTCTTATCCTTTTGCCCGATAATTGGACTTATTCCGGTGATATACGGTTTAAGAGCGGCTTCGTAAGCGATTATACCTCACAAACACATGCCGACCATCAAACGTTCACGCTTGCCGAGTGGCAGCAATTAGAAGCCGCAGGCGCGGTATTCTTGCCTGCTTCGGAGGAACGCACTGGGGCGATTATATACTTTGAACAGAGCTACGGCTACTATTGGTCTGCTACGGCGTACGAATCGTACAACGCGTACCACCTAAGCTGCGACCCAGATGAAGCGTACACGGAATTCCTCATTCGCTTCAACGGGTGTGCCGTCCGTCTCGTGCGAGACCTCCGCTTTGCTATTGCAATCACCACACCCGAACACGGCGGTATTGTACCCGACAAGACCGAATGCGCCGCAGGCGATCCCGTTACACTCACGGTTACACCCGAAGCCGGCTACGAACTCGACGAGTTGAAAGTAGTATATGGTGAAGAACAGTCGATTACGCCAACAGCGGTTGCGGAAACTACCGACAAATACACATTCACCATGCCAGCAAGCGCGGTTACGGTGAGTGCGACATTCAAGGCCATTCCCGACACCAAAGAGGCTGTCGACCTTGGTTTGCCAAGCGGGCTACTTTGGGCTACCTGCAACGTGGGTGCCTACGCTCCACAAGCCTACGGCAACTACTATGCGTGGGGCGAAACCAAAGCAAAAACGACCTATTCGTGGGACACCTACACACACGGTACGTCGTCCGACAATTTGACCAAGTACACCGGCTCCGACAACCTTACCACGCTCGAAGCCGACGACGATGCCGCTGCCCAAAACTGGGGCGACAATTGGCGTATGCCTACAGACAACGATTGGACAGAGTTGAAAAACAACTGCGAATGGACATGGACCAGCAACTACAACAACACTGGCATAGCCGGCCGCATCGTTACGAGCAAAACCAACAGCAACAGCATCTTTCTGCCTGCGGCGGGCTATCGCGACGACGATAAATCGGAGAACGTTGGCTCGGTCGGCGACTATTGGTCGAGTTCACTCTACACCGGCAACTCAGGCCGCGCGTGGTACGCGTACTTCAACTCGAGCCGCGTGGACCAGAACGGCACCAGCCGCTACTATGGACACTCGGTGCGCCCGGTACAAGATGCACCGAAATACGCGGTTAATATCAATACAGCCGCAAATGGACAAGTAACAGCGGATTTCAAAGAGGCTTTCGCTGGCAGAACCATTACACTCACCATCACACCCGAAGCCGGCTACGAACTCGACGAATTGACTGTGAAAGATGCTGAAGAAAAGCCGATTACGCCAACAGCGGTTGCGGAAACTACCGACAAATACACATTCACCATGCCAGCAAGCGCGGTTACAGTAAGTGCGACATTCAAGGCGAAAACGCCCACCGCACTCAATAATGCCGAACAGGTAGTTCTCCACACCGAACACGGCCGCATCGTCTGCGACGGTGCCTTCCAGATTTTCGACCTGCTCGGCCGCAACGTTACCCACCTCAACGGCTCGCTGAACGGCGTGTATGTCGTGAAACTTGGCGATAAGGCGCAGAAAGTGGTAGTGAGATAAAAGGTTATAGGTTATAGGTTATAGGTTATAGGTTATAGGTTATAGGTTATAGGTTA
>CAVKQB010000072.1:0-8955 GCA_963658575.1 Leyella stercorea
GCTCCTCGTCCCCCTATCCTCGCTGCGCTCGGCAGAGGGACAGAATTGCGCCCAAAAACGTTGCCTTACAATCATTGTCAATTAAAAACATTCCTCACTCCTCACTCCTCACTCCTCACTCCTCATTTCTCATTCCTCATTCCTCATTTCTCACTACTAACTACTCACTGCTAATTGCTCACTTAAAAATGGTCATTTCGCAATGTTTGCAGTCGAACGAGAGGCGCAAATCGGCGGTGCCGCACTGCAACGTAAGCGGTTCGTGCGGCGGATTTTGCGGGTGTTGCTTGGGGCACCAGCCAAAACTATAGCGCAAACAGTGTTTGGTGCGCATCAACTCGGCATGTGCGACGGGTTGCTGCTCGAACGCACGCTGCACAACCTGTGCGCCGTGGCGCGCATAAAACGCTTCGGCCTTGCTGTTGGCCACATTGGCGCGATAGTCGAGCGTTGATTGCGGAAAAGCGTGCGAGGTTTTGCGTAGCGCAACCACACGTTGCGGGAAATGCGCGTTGCGTACCGCCGCCAATTTGTGCATCAGTTGACGTCGTGCGGTGGCTATGAGCGAGACGGGCACAAACCAGATTTTCTCCGTATTTATCTGAATATCAGCAGCATAGAAATCCGTATCGCCCAATTTCGATAGTTGCGCGAGCCACGTTTCGCGGGCGCGTTCGGCGTTGTTGGCCGCTATTTTTTCGGTGGCTAACAGTTCGTTGGCACAGTTGCCGTCCTCGTCGGTAGCGGTGCAAAGCAGCCCATCGGCGGTGTCGGACACGGTGAGGCGCACCGCCATTTTGCGTTCGGCGGAATTGCCCGAAAGCGTTTTTTCGAACGCGGCATCGTTGTTGCGGTAGAGCGGCGTGCCGATTTTCAGATAGGGCATTTTCGGCGGAAAAAGTCGTGCGCCATCTACCCTATTGATACGAAATCCGACGAATTGGCCATCGCCATCGAAGCCACACAAGCCGTCGCCATTGGCAAACTGCGCCGTCGTATCGAGCGTTAAATAGTTGTCGGCCAGCGACTTGACCGTACCGACGGGTTCGCCCATCGATTTTGGCGTGTCGAACGAGGCGATATCGGCACGGCGACCGGCAAGAAAATAGTCCGTCGCGCCACGGTAGAAGGTTTTCTGCGGATTGGGTTCGAAGAAAAAGCGCGTTCGTCCCGACGAGGCGCGGCTCAACGGGCGGTCTTCGAGCGCTGCATCGATTTTTTGACGGTAATAGGCGGTGAGATTTTTCACATAGTTTTCGTCCTTCAAGCGTCCTTCGATTTTGAACGACGACACGCCCGCATCGATCATCTCGGCCAGATGTGCCGAAGCATCGAAATCCTTGAGCGAAAGCAGATGTTTGTTCTTGGCCAGCACGCGCCCATCGGCATCGACCAGCGTATAGGGCAGGCGGCACATCTGCGCACACGCGCCACGATTGGCACTGCGCTGCCGCAAGGCTTGGCTCAGATAGCACTGCCCGCTGTACGAAACGCACAGGGCACCATGCACAAAGCATTCGAGCGCGACGGACGTGTTTTGAGCGATTTCGCGGATTTGTGCGAGCGACAGTTCGCGTGCCAGCACCACCTGCTCGAAGCCGCAGCGTTCGAGAAACGCCACCTTTTCGGCCGTGCGATTGTCGCACTGCGTGCTGGCGTGGAGCGGAATGGGCGGCAGGTCGAGTTCGAGCAAACCCATGTCCTGCACAATGAGCGCGTCGGCTCCGACGTTGTACAAATCAACAGCGATGCGTTGCGCTTCGGCGAGTTCGTCGTCGGTCAGAATCGTGTTCAACGCCACATAGACGCGCGCGTAGAATTTGTGCGCATAATCGACCAGCCGCGCGATATCGCCGATGGAGTTGCCCACAGCCTGTCGCGCACCGAAACGCGGCGCACCAATATAAACCGCATCGGCTCCGTGGTTGATGGCCGCCATGCCGATTTCGACGTTTTTTGCCGGCGAAAGAAGTTCTATTTTTTTAGTTGAATCGATGGCTGGGAGATTTTTAAGTTCCTAAGTTTCTCGTGCGTCGCGCGGTTTCTCATTGTTTGGGGATTTGTAGATTTGGTTAGTTGAGGATTTGGTTGGTTGATTGGTTGATTGGTTGATTATTGTGCAAATAAATTTGTAAATCCGTCAATTTGTCCATTCGCTACGCGCATTTTTCCTTCGCTCGGCAGAGTTCAAACAAGTTTGACTCTGCTCTCGCTTATCAAAAAAATTCTTAATTGAATTTAACCCCTACCCCCACTGCGTGGGTACTCCCCCTATCTGCTGCGCAGCAGGGGGAGAGAATGCGCCCAACAACTCCTCACTTCTCACTACTAACTGCTCACTAAATTTTATGCTGATTTCGAGATTTTGGAAGCGAATGGTGTCGCCGGCCACGATTTTGGCGCGTTTGCGCAGTTCCGTTTGGCCGTTGCGCAGTACCAAACCCGCCGCCACAACCTGCTGCGCCACACTACCCGACTCCACCGCATTGACGGCCTTGAGCAGTGCGATGAGCGGAATGAACGTTTCGCCCTCGCGGAGTGAAAAAGCAATTTTTTTCATCGTTTGCGGGTGTTACCAGCCAAACGGGTGGCGTGCCAAAGGCAGTTTTGCCAGCGGGTGATAGTCGCCCACCAAGCCGATGGGTTTCGCATTGCGAATGGCATGAACGATGTTTATCGATTCGCGCGCATCTTCCACACCGAAGCCTTGTCCCGCGAGAATGCGGCGGTAACTCTCGGTGTGCAGTTCGGTGAATCCTTGGCTAAACTCGAACTCGTTGCCATCGATGCGAATGGTGCGGTAGGTGCGTTTTTCGCCTTGCACGGCGTTTTCGGGCAGATTGTCGGCGTTGATGCTGAGGAAATAGCGCACACGGGCGCGTTCGAGTTCGAGGAATCCAGCGCAGCGGTCGTGCGACATCACATGCACCACATTTTTCGATACTTTGCCGAAGATCCATTGCAGCATGTCGTAGAAATGCACGCCGATGTTCGTGGCGATGCCGCCGCTTTTGTGCACGTCGCCCTTCCAGCTGGTGTAGTACCAATTGCCGCGCGAAGTGATGTAGGTCAAATCGACATCGAAAATTTTGTCCTTGGGTGCATTTTCGACCGTCTGTTTCAGTGCCACGATGGACGGGTGCAGGCGCAACTGCAAGATGGTGTTGATGCGGTGGCCAGTTTCGCGTTCGACTTGCAGCAGTTGGTCGATGTTCCACGGATTCAGCACGAGCGGCTTTTCGCAGATGACATCGGCTCCGAGGCGCAGGCTGTAGCGCATGTGCGCATCGTGCAGGTAGTTGGGCGTGCAGATGGAGACATAGTCGATTTTGTCATCGGTCGATTTGATTTTCGAGCAGTGGCGGTCGAAAATTTCGAACTCCGTGAAGAAGTCGGCTTGCGGAAAATAACTATCCATGATGCCTACGCTGTCGAATTTGTCGTAGGCGGCCACCAAGCGGTTGCCCGTGTCCTTGATAGCCCTCAAATGGCGTGGGGCGATGTAGCCCGCCGCGCCTATCAGTGCAAAATTTTTCATTGAATCAATTGATTATTTGTTTAATTGTTTAATTATTTAATTTCCAATTACTTAATTATTTTTGTTGGTTGTGTTTTTTGATTTTTCAATTGTTTTTTTTCGACGAATAGATTATTTTGGTCAGCATACGCTGTAACTCGTTTACATCAGCAATCAATTTGTCGCAAGCGGGATAATTCTTTGAAAGCGAACACAGTAACAGCCAATAGGCAGTTTCCTCCGCTTCTTTTGCCGCTATTTTCATTTTATGCACAAAATCTGCAAGACTTTCGCCATGTTGCGCTTCGCGAACGTTAGCCCCAATCGAAGCTCCAGAACGCAACAACTGATTGGCGACAACAAACTTTCGCCGACTTTCGAGTTCTTCGGTATATTCTATGATGTCGAGCGAAAACTGAAGAGATTTATCTAACAGGACATTCGGCTTGCGTGTTGTTTCCAGATTCATCTCCTAAAAATTTACAAACTTACTTCCACTGCCCCACTCCCCAAAATAATTGGACAATTGGGCAATTGAATAATTGGGTAATTACGATGGCGTTACAACGCCATCGTGCAAAACATATCGTTCGCCTGTGGCGGGGCAGGTGGCGCAACCGTTTTCGTCGAAATGGAGGCGTTCGCCGTGAGCACTCACCCACCCTATCTGGCGCGCAGGATTGCCCACCACAAGGGCGTAGGGTTTCACGTCTTTGGTTACCACGGCACCAGCACCAACAAGCGCATATTCGCCTATCTCGTGGCCGCAGACCACCGTGGCGTTGGCCCCAATGCTGGCGCCGCGCCGAATGACCGTGGGGCGATACTCGCTCTTGCGCGAAACGGCACTACGCGGATTCAGCACGTTGGTGAAAACCATCGACGGGCCAAGGAAAACATCGTCCTCGCAGACAACACCCGTGTAGACCGACACGTTGTTTTGTATCTTCACATTGCGGCCGAGACGCACCTGCGGCGACACCACCACATTTTGCCCGATATTGCACTCCTCGCCAATGATGCAGTCCTGCATGATGTGCGAAAAATGCCAAATTTTCGTGCCGCGGCCAATGATGCAGCCGTCGTCGATGTAAGCCGATTCGTGTTTGAAATAGTCCATTTTAGTATGAAAGTGTAAAAGTGAGAAAGTGTGAAAGTTAGTGAGTAGTTAGTAGTGAGCAGTTAGTAGTGAGAAATTAGTAGTGAGGAATGAGGAGTGAGGAATGAGGAGTGAGGAGTTATTTTTAATTGACAATTGACAATGAAAAATTGACAAATTGAAACATTCAATGATTCGATAATTCAGTGATTCAATGATTTAATTTGTAGTGATGCGGCAAGCCGCGTCCGTTGGTGGCGTTTTTTGTTTTTGTGGATTCGATGATTTGGTTATTTGAAAATTGATTGGATAATTGGGTAATTGAATAATTGAGTAATTATCTTTGTTCTCTCACCTATAAACTATAACCTCTCACCTATAACCTTTTCTTGCTACTTGCTACTAAAATTGTCTTTGCTCTATGTTCTAAAAATAACCAAATCCACAGAACTTAAAAAACGCACGTTACCACAGCAACACGAGCCGGAAGCGCATTGCGCTGGGGACGAACGCTGTATCGAGTTCGTATTCGAAATCGCTCTGCGTGTAGTAGATGCGCACCGTACCGATGCCATAGTCGTAATCGATGGTTTCGGTGTAGAAAATCCACTGCGTGGTGCTATCGGTTTGCGCCACCTCAATCTCGTTGTGGCGTGTGTAGGGCAACAGTTGTTGCGTGCGCCCTTCGGTGCCGGAGTTGTACTCGACGTAGCATTGCACCATGCCAAGGTCGTAGACCGTTTGTGTGATTTCCGGCACGTTGAAATCAGCATAAAAGTAGTTATTGCTGAGATCGCCGGAATAGTTCCACTCCGTTACCTCCAAATCGAGGATTTTCCACGAGCCGGTGCCAGAATCGCCTTTGTCGCCTTTTGGGCCTTTGGGTCCTTGTGGCCCCTCGCACGCCGCCAGCAGCAAACAAACGAGCGGCAATAACATCAGTTTTTTCATAATAAATCGTTTTGCGTTATTTTTTACATGCTTTTTTTATCGTATCAGGGTACGTTGTGCTATATGTTCAACAATAAAGTTTTATTGATGGTTTCTGCAATATCTGTTGGCACTTCAAATTCAGAGGCTAATGTAGGCCATTGGCTGACGGCCTCCTTGACTTGCTCTATGATTTCCAAAGGGCGTTTGATATGCATGGCATGAGCGACTGCTATCAAATCATCGCGTGTTATATCAGTCCATTTGTTATTGATAGACATTTGATGTTGCGCCGTCCAATCGCCCATTGGGTTATAGGCCCAAGAGATGTCGTAAGCGGGCGATAACGACCATACGCCCTGTTGATCCATGAGAAAAGATATATTTTTGGTATGGTCGTCTTGGTTGCGTGCTACTACGTTGAACACCATACGGCGAAACATTTGCTCCGCCTCCTGATACGATAACCGCAACTCGCGCATCGTTTGAAAGGCTTGTTCGTAGGAGTATGCATGGTAGGTTCTGTAGTCAAAATGCGCCAATCCGCATAATGTTTGCAGGTGGATTTTCGCGCCATTTTGTCTGTCGAAACGCTTTGTCATGAAGTGCGCGCGACCATTTTCGTGGAGCAATCTGCATTCCGACATCTCTATGCCTGCTCCGACCGCCATCTTGTGATAGATGTACTCTATCGCGCCATAATGTTGGGGCGTTCCCAATATGCCATTATCCACGCCGTCTAATTTCAACAGCCAATAGTCAAAGCCTGCCGGTGCTTCAACTTGTCCAGAGCGCACTTCGCCTGTAGTCTCGTTGTAGGCAATCACCGCTTTGGCGCGCTGTCCGCCTGCCGAGGTGCCGACACGAATGATGTTTACCAACGCTTCGTGGGTGTCGGTTTGTAAATTAGTGTTGAATTGGGTGCGTTGCGTCAGTATCTCCGAGGCAATGTTTACCAACGATTCTATTTCTATCGCTGTATTTTGCTCCAAAAAGGCATCTTGTGCAGGCTCGAACTCCAATGCTCCCATAGAACGTTTTCCTTGGTAGCACAAACGTTCGACAGGATTGGCAAACGTTCGTCCGTTGGCGGCCAACCATCTGTCTAACAAAAGCGTGCCAAAGGTGTCGGGCAGCGAGTCTGCCAACATACCGGGCAATCCAGCATAAGTATCTTTTGGTAACATTCGGAATGAGTAGATGCCGCTGCCCAAAGGCATGTGTATGGGAGACACTTCTAAACCGCTACGCACGAACTCCGGAGCGTATTGAAACGTCACGTATTGTACATCGTCGTTCCAAACCACAGCACCGACGTACTGTCCCCATATATTTACCTTGGCAATTGTTACCATTCCGACCTGCGGTTTTGTTTATGCTTGCTGTTACGCGGCACGGCACGTTGTTTTTCTTTCTGCTTGCTCATTTGCGCCGCGAGCTGAATGGGACTTTGTTCCCGTGTTTTCAGCAATGGCTGTAGGCTATCCAACATGTGCAAAGTGCGTAAAATGGGAAGCAACGTATTCAGGGAAATGTTTTTTCCCTGTTCAATGTTTCGAATGGAACTGACGGCGACATTCGCGGAATTTGCAAGTTGCTCTTGCGTGATTTGCTTGTCGATGCGATTTCGGCGAATGGCACTTCCTATATTCCGTAAAATTGCAGCATCTGTTAATATGTATATATCTCCGTCCATGCCCATGTGCAATAATCGTTGTTATATAAATGATTATTCCGTCTTTTTGTGCGTAATCGTTTTGATAACAACGACAGCGTGCGTATAAAATCTCCGACAAAGGTACGCCTTTTATTCTGTATGTGCAACATTTTTGGGGGTATAATTCCCAAAATTACGCCACTTTTCGAAATGAAACTCCAAATTTTACGCCATTATTTGGAATAATACTCCAAAATTTACGCCTACGCAATACTCGAAAGGTATTGAGATGTAAAGTGTTTTTATATAAACGACATCTCTATGTTGTTTGAATATATACTTGCTAAATTACTTATTCTTCCTTTTTGGGGGCGTTCAAATCAATGAGATTGTCTGTTAGTGTTCTGTCGAATACCTCTTGCAGTTGATAGGATGCAACGCCGATAGGTTTATTGATGTCTTGGAATGACCATTTCACAATGGTTTCGTCTTTCGAGCGACAGAGTAGTAACCCAATGGATGGATTGTCGTCTTCTGCTTTCAGCAAATGGTCTGCTGCAGATACATAAAAATTGAGTTTTCCTGCAAACTCGGGAGCAAAATCAACCACTTTCAACTCCACAACTACATAGCATTTTAGGCGTGTATGGTAGAATATCATATCAGGAAAGAACGATTGCCCATTAGGCATTCGCAATTCCATTTGCCTGCCGATAAAAGCAAAGCCCGTACCCAATTCGAGTAAAAAGCGTGTGATATTGTGTATTAGGGCATCTTCCAATTGGCGTTCCGTAAAGCCTTTCTCCAACGATAGAAAATCCAGATGATATGGGTCTTTGAGTATTTCGTTTGCCAATTGGCTTTGCGGTGAGGGTAGGCTATTCGCAAAATTCGTCAATGCATTGCCTTGATGGGCATACAGATTGGCTGCTATCTCGTCCTCTAATCGACGACGACTCCAATTTCCTTGTATTGTTTGTTGAAGGTAGAATAGGGCTTCATCTACATTGTTGCAATGGGTGATAATTTCAATATGATGCCTCCATGGCACTAACCCCAAATAGGATGGCATATCTTCTTCTACCCCCTTGTTAGATTGACTCCCTTTGTGTTCATTAAATTCTCCACCAACTTGGTGGAGTTTTGTGGGGGCTAATTCTCCAACAAGTTGTTGGAGTTTTGTAAGTTGGCGGGAATAAAACAGATACCACTTCTTTGCGTACCATATATTTGTTGTAGAGAAGCCTTTGGAGTTGGGAAACGCATCTTTCAAATCTAAACTCAATTGTTCCACAATCCCACTGCCATAGGTCCGCTCTGCTTGACGACATACAATATCGTGTCCCAACGACCAATAGAATTCAAGCATAGCCGTATTAACTCGTACGGCGGCTTTGATCTGACTATGTTGAAAGCGTTGCTTTATCTCTGCAAACCATTTTCGGTAGTCTGCATTAGTATTCGCATCTTCCAAATGAATGAATGTGGGAGCATTGGGTGTCATATCGTTTTTCTCTAATAGCATAAGTATAGGCAACATTTTTGGGGTATAATTCCAAATTTTACGCCACTTTTTGGAATTGCATTCCAAATTTTACGCCATTATTTGGAATAGTGCTCCAAAATTTACACCGATAGTGCATTGCTTACTATGTATTCTCCGAATGTTCCTCTACCGCACAATGGCAACGAATGTTCGGAATATCAGTTGTAAGTCCCCAAAGAGAGTATGGTGGCGCACATAATCGAGAT
>CAVKQB010000073.1:0-8535 GCA_963658575.1 Leyella stercorea
TTGGGCGCAATTCTGTCCCTCTGCCGAGCGCAGCGAGGATAGGGGGACGAGGAGCGACAGCGACGGAGGGGGTTAAAATCCTAATTAAGAATTAAGAATGAATAATTAAGAATTAAGAATTAAGAATAACCAAATCCACAACTCCAAAAAAAAACGAGAAACGCGCGTAGCGCGAAAAACAATTTTCAAATCTTCAAATGTGAAACACAACTTCCCCCTTGGGGGATAAGAGGGGGGCTTTATAAACGCGCGAAGCGAATAAAAACACAGCGCGATGCCGACTCACGGCATCGCGCTGTTGCATTATCAGATAGAGCCCGACGGCTTATTCAGCGTCTTTTTTCTCTTCCGCTTTTTTCGTGGCCTTCTTGGCAGGCTTCTTTTCGGCTTTTTCCTCGCCTTCGGCTACTTCTGCCTTTTTGGTCTTGGTGGCCTTTTTGGCAGGTTTTTCGGCTTCGGGTTCGTTGGTAGCAGCCTCTTTCTTTATCAGTTTTTCAGTGGCTGCGGCTACCATTTCGTTTTTCAAAGCCGACAGTGCGTCGAGGTCGCCGAGCGTGGTTTTCTCGATGGCGGGAGCCTCTTCTTTCTTGGCTTTTTTCACTGCTTTTTTGGGCTCTTCGGCTGCCGTTTTGGTTGCATCTTCGTGTATGCGGCTGTGCGACAGAATGATGCGTTTGGCATCTTTGTTGAACTCAATCACTTTGAATGGCAGTTTTTCGTCCAATTTGGCCGTTGTGCCGTCCTCTTTTACAAGGTGTTTCGGTGTGGCAAAGCCTTCGACGCCGTAGGGCAGGGCAACTACTGCGCCTTTGTCGAGCATTTCGATGATGGTGCCTTCGTGTATGCTGTCGGGCGTGAAAATGCTCTCGAATACGTCCCACGGATTCTCTTCCAACTGCTTGTGGCCGAGGCTCAAGCGGCGGTTTTCTTTGTCTATTTCGAGCACAACGACTTCGATTTCGGAGCCGATTTGCGTGAATTCCGACGGGTGTTTGATTTTCTTCGTCCAGCTCAGGTCGCTGATGTGAATCAGACCGTCGATGCCTTCTTCGAGTTCGACAAAGATGCCGAAGTTGGTGAAGTTGCGCACTTTGGCCATGTGGCGCGAGCCGACAGCGTATTTTGTCTCGATGGTCAGCCACGGATCTGGTTTCAACTGTTTGATACCGAGCGACATCTTGCGCTCTTCGCGGTCGAGTGTCAGCACTACGGCTTCCACTTCGTCGCCCACTTTAAGGAAGTCTTGCGCGCTACGCAGGTGTTGGCTCCAGCTCATTTCGCTGACGTGAATCAGACCTTCGACGCCAGGAATGATTTCGACGAATGCGCCGTAGTCGGCCATCACCACTACTTTGCCTTTCACATGGTCGCCCACTTTCAGGTTCGGGTCGAGCGCATCCCACGGGTGTGGTGTGAGTTGTTTCAGGCCGAGAGCAATACGTTTCTTTTCGTCGTCGAAATCGAGAATGACGACGTTGATTTTTTGGTCGAGTTGCACCACTTCCGACGGGTCGTTTACGCGTCCCCAGCTCAGGTCGGTGATGTGAATCAAACCGTCTACGCCACCAAGGTCGATGAATGCGCCAAACGAAGCGATGTTTTTGACAACGCCTTCGAGCACTTGACCTTTTTCGAGTTTCGAGATGATCTCTTGTTTCTGTTTTTCGATTTCGGCTTCGATGAGTGCTTTGTGCGAAACGACCACGTTTTTGAATTCTTGGTTGATTTTCACCACTTTGAATTCCATCGTTTTGCCTACGAATATGTCGTAGTCGCGTATCGGCTTAACGTCGATTTGCGAGCCAGGCAAGAATGCCTCGATGCCGAACACATCGACGATCATGCCGCCTTTGGTGCGGCATTTGATGTAGCCTTTGATGATTTCGCCGTTGTTGAAGGCCTCGTTCACGCGGTCCCACGAGCGGGCGGCGCGGGCGGCTTTGTGCGACAAAATCAGTTGACCTTTTTTGTCTTCTTGGTTTTCGATGAAAACTTCTACTTCGTCGCCGACTTTCAGGTCGGGGTTGTAACGAAATTCGCTCATCGGAATGATGCCGTCCGATTTGTAGCCAATGTTCACCACGGCTTCGCGCTTGTTCATGGCGATGATGGTGCCTGTAACTACCTCTTTGTCTTTGACTTTGCTCAATGTGTTGTCGTATTGAGCGGTGAGTGCTGCCTTTTCTTCTTTTGTTACTACGTCGCCATTTTCGTAGGCGTCCCAGTCGAAGTCAGCGGCAGGTGCTGCTTGAAATTTGTTCTCTTCCATGGTGTGGAAAGGATTTTTTTTGCGCCAAACTTGTGTTTGGCAGGTGAAACAATAGGGTTAATTTGTGCATTCGTGAAAAATGCGGTGCAAAGGTACAAAAAAATCGTCGAAAACGTGCGTTTTCAACGATTTTTTTTGGTACGACGGCGCGAACGCTTGAAAATTCTTGTTGCAACGTCGCATTGACGCGCCAAATAGCCGAATTTTTCGCATTCGGATAGGTCGGCTTGGCGTTTTATGCGCCGCGTCCTTGGCGTTTGCGTTCGGTTTCGTCGAGAATGATTTTGCGAATGCGCATGTGGTGCGGCGTTACTTCCACATATTCATCGTCCTTGATGTATTCCAACGCCTCTTCGAGGCTGAACACGATGGGCGGCGGCAGTGTGGCTTTGTCGTCGGCACTTTTCGAGCGCATGTTGGTCAGTTTCTTCGATTTGGTTACGTTGATGACGATGTCGCCCTCTTTGGCGTTTTCGCCCACGACTTGCCCCGCATACACCTCTTCTTGTGGAAAAATGAAGAAGCGGCCGCGGTCTTGCAGTTTGTCGAGTGCGTAGGCAAAGGCGGTGCCAGTCTCCATGGCGATGAGCGAGCCGTTTTGGCGGCGGTCGATGTGGCCTTTCCACGGTTGGTATTCGGCAAAACGGTGTGCCATGATGGCTTCGCCAGCCGATAGGGTCAGCACGGTGTTGCGCAGTCCGATGATGCCGCGCGACGGAATCATGAATTCCAGTTGCAGGCGGTCGTTTTGCGTCTCCATGGCCGTCATTTCGCCTTTGCGGCGCGTTACGATGTCGATGATTTTGCTGGCGAACTCTTCGGGCACGTTCACGGTGAGTTGCTCGATGGGCTCGCATTTCACGCCGTCGATCTCTTTGGTGATGACTTGCGGCTGACCCACTTGCAGTTCGTAGCCTTCGCGGCGCATGGTTTCGATGAGTACGGAGAGGTGCAGCACGCCGCGCCCCGACACGCGCCACGAGTCGGAGTTTTCCGATTTCTCCACGCGCAATGCCAAGTTTTTGTCCAGCTCGCGCATCAGGCGTTCGTGTATGTGGCGCGAGGTAACGTATTTGCCGTCTTTTCCGAAAAATGGCGAGTCGTTGTTGGTGAACGTCATGCTCATGGTGGGTTCGTCGATGGCGATGGGCGGCAGTGGTTCGGGGTTGTTGATGTCGGCGATGGTGTCGCCAATCTCGAATCCGTCGATGCCGACGATGGCGCAGATGTCGCCCGAAGCCACCGATTCGGCTTCGGCTTTGCCGAGTCCGGTGAAGGTGTTGAGCGATTTGATGCGCGATTTCATCACGGTGCCGTCGCGTTTGATGAGTGCCACGTCTTGGTTGGCCTTGAATGTGCCTCGATGCACGCGCCCTACGGCTATTCGGCCGATGTACGACGAGTAGTCGAGCGAGGTGATGAGCATTTGCGCGTCGCCTTCGATGTATTGCGGTGCTGGAATATAGTCGATGATGGCGTCGAGTAGGGCAGTGATGTCGGTAGTTGGCTTGCGCCAATCGGTGCTCATCCAGTTTTGTTTGGCCGAGCCGAAAATGGTCTGAAAATCGAGTTGGTCTTCGGTGGCGTTCAGGTTGCACATCAGGTCGAACACGGCATCTTGCACCTCGTCGGGGCGGCAGTTGGGCTTGTCCACTTTGTTGATGACGACAATCGGTTTCAGTCCGATTTGCAGGGCTTTTTGCAGCACGAAACGTGTTTGTGGCATCGGCCCTTCGAACGCATCGACCAGCAGCAGACAGCCGTCGGCCATGTTGAGTACGCGCTCCACTTCGCCGCCGAAATCGGCGTGCCCCGGCGTGTCGATGATGTTGATTTTCGTGCCTTTGTAGTTGATCGAAACGTTTTTCGACAGAATGGTGATGCCGCGCTCGCGTTCCAAATCGTTGTTGTCGAGTATGAGTTCGCCCGACGGCTTGTTTTCGCGGAAAAGTTGCCCAGCGAGCAACATCTTGTCCACAAGGGTCGTCTTGCCATGGTCGACATGGGCGATGATGGCGATGTTACGAATGTTTTGCATTGTTCTCTTTTTACCTTAAAAAATCGGCTGCAAAGTTACAACTTTTTTTTGTGAAATGAATCGCACGAAATGTGCGAGATTGTGGGGCGGTTGTGGCCGAGAAAAATGGTCGGATTTTCAACGGATTTTCGCATTTGCTGCGCACTTTCGCCCATATTTGTTTTTGTAAAGAAAAAATTGTACCTTTGCAAACCCTTAATCGGGGAAGAATTGCAAAATCATTTTTTAACTAATCGATAACTCTATGGACAACAAAAAACGTGTTTACCTTTTCGGCAACGGCAAAGCCGAAGGTAACGCCAAAATGCGCGAAGCACTTGGCGGCAAGGGCGCGAACCTTGCGGAAATGAACCTTATCGGCGTGCCTGTGCCTCCAGGATTCACCATCACCACCGACACCTGCAACGAATACTATAAGGTAGGGCAGGAGAAAATCGTGGCGTTGCTGCACGACGACGTGCTGGCTGCCGTGAAACATGTCGAAACGCTGATGAACAGCAAATTTGGCGACGCAACCAATCCGTTGCTTGTATCGGTACGTTCGGGCGCACGCGCCTCGATGCCTGGCATGATGGACACCATTCTTAACCTCGGCTTGAACGACGAAGTGGCCGAAGGCATGACCCGCAAAACCAACAACCCGCATTTCGTTTACGACTCGTATCGCCGCTTCGTGCAGATGTATGGCGACGTAGTGCTTGGCATGAAACCCGTAAACAAAGAGGATATCGACCCGTTCGAAGCCATCATCGAAGAGGTGAAGGGCATTCGCAACATCAAACTCGACAAAGACTTGAACGTCGACGAACTGAAACTGCTCGTGGCGCGCTTCAAAACCGCCATCAAAGAGCAGACGGGCAGCGATTTCCCGACCGACCCGATGGAACAACTCTGGGGCGCCATCTGCGCCGTGTTCCGCAGTTGGATGAACGAACGCGCCATTCTCTACCGTAAGATGGAAGGCATACCCGACGAGTGGGGCACCGCCGTTTCGGTCATGGCGATGGTATTCGGCAATATGGGCGACACATCGGCTACGGGCGTTTGCTTCAGCCGCGATGCCGCTACGGGCGAAAACCTGTTCAACGGCGAATACCTCGTCAATGCACAAGGCGAGGACGTGGTGGCCGGTATCCGCACACCGCAACAAATCACCATCGAAGGCAGTCGCCGCTGGGCAAAACTGCAAGGCATCGACGAACACGAACGCGCCGAAAAATTCCCATCGATGGAAGAATCCATGCCCGACATCTACAAAGAACTCGACGCTATCCAAGATAAACTCGAAAAACACTATCACGACATGCAGGACATGGAGTTCACCGTACAAGAGGGCAAACTCTGGTTCTTGCAGACCCGCAACGGCAAACGCACCGGCACAGCCATGGTGAAAATTGCCATGGACCTCGTGCGCGAAGGCTTGATCGACGAGAAAACCGCACTCATGCGCTGCGAACCGCAAAAACTCGACGAATTGTTGCACCCTGTATTCGATAAGGACGCGCTGAAAAAAGCGAAAGTGCTGACACAAGGTTTGCCAGCCAGTCCGGGTGCCGCCTGCGGACAAATCGTGTTCCACGCCGACGACGCACAGGCTTGGCACAACGACGGACACCGTGTCATCATGGTGCGCATCGAGACCTCGCCCGAAGACTTGGCCGGCATGTCGGCCGCCGAAGGCATACTCACCGCCCGTGGTGGCATGACCTCGCACGCTGCCGTTGTGGCACGCGGCATGGGCAAATGCTGTGTATCGGGTGCTGGCGCCATCAACGTAAACTACAAAGCCAAAACCGTTACCATCGACGGATTGGTGCTGAAAGAGGGCGACTACATCTCGATTAATGGTTCGACGGGACAAGTATACGCTGGACAAGTGCCGACCAAAGCCGCCGAACTCAGTGGCGATTTCAAAGCACTGATGGACCTCTGCGACAAATACACGCATCTGCAGGTGCGCACCAACGCCGACACCCCGCACGATGCACAAGTGGCGCGCGCATTCGGCGCAAAAGGCATCGGTCTGACCCGCACGGAGCACATGTTCTTCGACGACAAGAAGATTGTCGCCATGCGCGAAATGATTCTCGCCAAAGATGCTGCTGGACGCGAAAAAGCCTTGGCCAAACTGCTGCCGTACCAAAAAGCCGACTTCAAAGGCATTCTCGAAGCCATGGACGGTTGCCCCGTGAACATTCGTCTGCTCGACCCGCCATTGCACGAGTTTGTTCCTCACGATTTGCAAGGACAGGAAATCATGGCGCGCGAAATGGGCGTGCCCGTCGAAGAGATTCAACAACGCGTGGCTTCGCTGGCCGAAAACAACCCGATGCTCGGACACCGCGGCTGCCGTCTGGGAATCACCTTCCCCGAAATCACCGCTATGCAGACGCGCGCTATCCTGTCGGCGGCTTGCGAGCTGAAAAAAGAGGGCAAGAACCCGATGCCGGAGATTATGGTGCCGCTGATTGGTATTCTCTACGAGCTGAAACAGCAGAAAGAGGTCATCCAAAAGACCGCCAAAGAGGTATTCGACGAGTACGGCATCGAGGTAGAATACGAGGTAGGTACGATGATTGAGATTCCGCGTGCCGCCCTGACCGCCGACCGTATCGCCACCGAGGCACAGTACTTCTCGTTCGGAACCAACGACCTCACGCAGATGACGTTCGGCTACAGCCGTGACGATATCGCATCGTTCTTGCCGGTTTACTTGGAAAAGAAGATTCTAAAAGTCGATCCGTTCCAAGTGCTCGACCAGAACGGTGTAGGTCAGCTCATCAAGATGGCTGTGGAGAAGGGTCGTGCCGTTCGTCCGGGACTGCGCACCGGTATCTGCGGTGAGCATGGTGGCGAGCCGAGTTCGGTGAAGTTCTGCGCCCGCGTGGGAATGAACTACACATCTTGCTCGCCGTTCCGTGTGCCTATCGCACGCCTCGCTGCCGCCCAAGCCGCAGTGGAGGACGAGAAATAAACGGCGTTCGGTTTCTGGACTGAAAATATATTGCATCGGCATTACCATAGACTTGGTTCAGAAGCCGATACAGAGAAATAGCAGAGGTTGCCCGACGGGGCAACCTCTGCTATTGTATTCTGCGAGTGCCTTCCATATAATGCGTTCGGATTGGGAAAGGCGACTAAGAACGGAAAAGGCGTCGGAGATTGGGAAAGCCTTGCGTGTATTGAAAAAAAGCAGTACTTTTGCAGTGCGAATGGAAAACCATCCGCAAAAGACATAGTTTAATAGCGTTTATTGCGCTTCGTTCTGACGAGTAGAAACTTCGCAACTTTCCACTTTTTTCCTCAGAGCAAGCAACAAAGAACGCCCGTGTTGTATGCAGTACGCATACACTTTTTCTGTGTACCTGTTGCAAGTGCATAGGGTTGAGTGTATGGCGTTCTTATACAGGCGTGGGTTTCGCGTTGCCGCTTCTTAGGAAAATAGGTAATGCGAAGACCTCTACTCGTGGAAACGGCAACAGTCGATTTCCACGCTTTTTGTATATACGCCTTTGGGAGGATATTGGTGATAGTGGAAAACGATGTGCGGCAAGAAAACGCAGCAGTCGTCGCTAACACTAATTCACTACTATATGACAATCCAATCTTCTTTCGGGCGCTTTGTTACCGCCTGCCGACAATCGAAGTACGCCACATTCTACCTCTTTTGTCTCTTTGCTTTCAGTTTGTTTTTGCAATGTGTAATGTTCCATTGGGCGGCTTACCACTCCATTCCACTTACCGCACTTTGGAAATCTCCGCTTCGTTTTTGGACTTTTTATGTCCCCAAGCTGTCGCTATCGATCTGCATTGCGGCTTTAGTTTTTCTTACCCGCCGCAAGTATTGGACCATTGCATTTTCTATTCTATTGAATATCTGGATATTGGCAGAAGTTATCTATTACCGTTCGACGCGTATCTTTATCAGCGCCTACTCTATTTTGCTTTTGGGTAATATGGATGGGTCCTGGGGTTGCATACCGATGTATATGGATGCCGCCATGCTCTTACTGCTCATCCCTACCTGCCTCACTATTCTTGGCGTATATTTATTCGGCGCCAAGAAACGAAACTTTCCATTCTTTGGGTTGGCCTTTTTTATCGGACTACTGCTGGATATGGAGAGCTGTCATCTGTTAGCCATAAAGGATAAAGTCTATTTTTCGGGTCTGCAAGAGTCATTTCTCAACGATACCTGCGGTTGGGACATCAATCATTTCGTGGCGCC
>CAVKQB010000074.1:0-8225 GCA_963658575.1 Leyella stercorea
AGTGAGGGCAGAGTCAAACTTGTTTGAACTATGCCGAGCGTAGAAAAAATGCGCGTAGCGAATTAAGAATTGTTCGTATCCAAGTTGTCTTTGCTCTTTGTTCTATGTTCTTTGCTCTCTCACCTATAAACTCTTGCGACTTGCTACTCATATCTTGCTACTAATCAATTGTCCTTGCTCTTTATTCTATGTTCTTTGTTCTAAAAAATTGCAAATCCCGCGCGATCCAACATCATAATGTATAAGGTTTTCTTTTTAACTCAAAGTAACGTAAGTGATTAAGTAATAGTTGAGAAAAGCGTACATCAGGGTGTTGGTCTTTTATTGCTTCTAATAATCGTTTTATACTTCCTTTTTCACCACCCTTCTTTGCTGAAACAGAAGTTTGCATGTTGTTTCCCAATATAATCTCTTTCAGTTTTATGCACTCATTCCATGGTAATAGTACCCCACCAGCCGAAGAAGGAGCATCTACTGTTGTAATTAAGCGAAATTCTTGCTCATAGACCCATTCTTGTGCCTTGATACAGAGCATCTGAATGATGTATTTGCTCAAATCACTTTTGTGAATATATGAACGCAAAGCGTCTTCAAGCCCTATTAATTCACAATATCTCGAATAATAGTTCGGGCTATTTTCTTGACGTTTATGGGACGAATCAAAAGAAAAATCTTCGCCCTTTGTTGTCTCTAATCTTTTTGTCCTTTGTCCTATTAACGCTTGTGGCATCTGATCCATATACATCACTCTATGCCATTTATTTGTTTGCGAATATCCGCCATCTATCATATCGTCATCAACTTCTATGCAGATACAAAAGCCAGAATACGAGTTTGCGTAATGCGCCCACATTAATCTATCAATAGGATTCGTCGTAAAAGAACAAGAGGCGTAACTCTGAATATCTTTTTCTACACGAGATAAAATACTATCTACGTTTGTTTCATCTACCTTAACCGATCCGATTAAAATTTCTCTGATTCGTTTTTTTATGGATACATCTGTAGTTGAAGGTAACTTAAGCAAAGAAATGCCAGAATATAAGTCATACGGATCATTAAGCATCTTTTGTGTTGAGAACCAGAATTTTCGCTCCTTAACTGCTTCAAAATTATGCTTTTGCGAAGAATAATATTTGTATAATAGCATATTAGGAAATTTTGCTATACATTCAAGTTGAATCACTATCCATCAACCAAAAAATGAGTTAATTCCGCCAATGGATTCAATTAAGTACAAGCCCACCCATAATTATTGTCGTATGGAGCATATACTCCATACAACAATAACTATAGAAAGGGTTAACTTCATTTAGAAATCAAAATAGATCCAGCCGCCTCCTATTCGAGCCGTATATTTAAAGCTACTAACCGTCATGTTGCGGGTAAGATCCGAACCTAGCTCTGGATGCAGATTCTTTTCAATCTTCGCTGGCTGGATATAATCCCATATTTGATGACCTTGAGAATCTCTACTTTGGCACACTGCCACAATATAGCCTCCGGACACCTTAATCAATAGGGAGCGCCCAGAAGCATATTGAGCCCGAACGATTTGTTCTTGCTGCCCATAGGTTTGTCCTTGCTGCCCATAGGTTTGTGCTTTCACAGGGATCGAGATATTCGCCAATACTACGGTGCCCACTACTAACAGGGCTGCCCTTGCTACTTTTTTGAAAAACTCGTGTCTGCTTTGGAGTTTTTCGTTAATCAATTCCTTTTTCATTTTACAAAGAATTAAATTGTTTATGCTGCGAACTCCAACAGCATTGTTTCAGTTAAGTTTGGACAACCCTTACATATAACCTATTTGTCCACATTGGTTATATACAGGGTATAGACACAAAAAAAAGCGTGAAGTTCGTATTTTGCCACTCCACGTCTTGAGGTTCTCGCATGACCCGTACTATATGAGGTAGCAACGCGAAACCCACGCCGACATGATATATCGGTGCACCTCTATATAGCACTTTGATCTTACCTATGGCAACAGACAGCGGCACTGTGTCTTCTGTTTTTTTACACACCCCAATACGATGGAGAGGTGTGTCTGCCTGTAAGTACTCGTTACTATACAGTCAATGCGGAATAAATCATATCCCGTGAGCGTCATCGTTGCAGTATTCAGATAGTACTGAAATTTGCGAGATTTCAAGACCTGGATACAGCGTAATAACGCCTTTATTATGTCTGCTCGCCCACACATTCGTATCTGTTGGTTTGCCGCCGCTTCCTTACAACAGAAGTTTGCCAGCAACCACCTTACAAAATATCTCTTAGTGGGTTTGCGTTGCAAAGATACGCACAATTTTTTACATAAACAAACACAAAAGAATCCCTGCTAATTTTTTTCTCGCCGTTTTTGAAAAACGGCGGCATCTACTTTTGTACGCTGCTGTTCCGCTACTACGCCAATCCCGCCGCTATCGAAACGCTTGCGCCGATTCAACTCTACCGCTATGTGGGCGACAATACGGCACTCGAAATGGTTGAAATCGAAGGGCTTTGCGCCCGCCAAGGCCGCATCGTCTGCGAACAAGAGTCCAAAGTTTTCGACCTGCTCGGCCGCGATGTTACACACCAAAATGGCTCGCTGAACGGCGTTTATATTGTGAACGCTGGCAACAAAGCGCAGGAATTTGTAGTTAGATAAAAGGTTATGGTTAGTGATGAGTGATGCAGCGAAGCCGCAATTGACAAATTGACTGATTCTGGAGCCAATAAGTTATTGGATGCGATTTTGTTCCTATGCCGAGCGTAGAAAAAATGCGCGTAGCGAATTAAGAATTGTTCGCGTCCAAGTTGTCTTTGCTCTTTGTTCTATGTTCTTTGCTCTCTCACCTATAAACTCTTGCGACTTGCTACTCATATCTTGCTACTAATCAATTGTCCTTGCTCTTTATTCTATGTTCTTTGTTCTAAAAAATTGCAAATCCCGCGCGATCCAAATCCCCAGAAACAATGAGAAACCGCGCGTAGCGCGAAAAACAATTTTCAAATTTTCAAATTTTCCAATTTTCAAATAATCAATCCCCCAATCCACCGCCACTGCAATAAATTGCGCATTACTCCACCAGAAAACGCATCACTTGACGCATGAGCGCATCGCGTTGGGCTTCGCTGGCGATGGCTTCGAACGGAAATCCGCAGACAAACGTGCGATAAATGCCTTGGTAGGCCACGGCCGCCGAGATGCCGTTTTGCGCGTAACGCATCACTGTGGCGGCTTTCGCTTCGGCCGGCTCGATGCCGTCGGGCGATTCGACACAATAACGCTGTTCGTCCAGCCGATGGCTAAACTCGAAATCGCCATCGACACTGTAGATGCGCGACGGCACGCCCCGCACACGCCCATCTTGCGTGGCACGGTCGGTACGCCAAACAAACTTCAGCACAGTGCGGGCAAAATAGCGATCGGCATCGGTGGAGCCGCCGCTCACCCATAAATCGGTGCCAATGTGTGCGCCGCTCACAAAAAATGCGCCGCCTTGCAGGCAAAAATCGGTGATTTTTTTCTGACATTCGACCGAAAAGGTCTTGAACCACCAACGTGTGGTGTCGCGCCCTAAACGGCACTGCTTCTGCTCGCCCAAAATCCAATCGACTGCACGATAATCGGCCAACAGCACGCTGCCGCGTTCGACGGCTTTCGCGCTGCACGACACAAACGAATAGCCGGCGTTGCGCAAGGCGCGACCGTGAACGATGGGAAAATCGAACGTGTTGCCAGCGACGGCCTGCTCCTCGAAATCGCTGTTGCTCGCACCCCAACCTGGAGCGTCGTCGTCGCGCCACGGTTCGGAACGCCGAAACTCGTGCTGCGCCCCGACGTACGACAAGTCGCTGACGTAGGGCACGGCATCGTCGAGCCAATCGGGGAAACCGGCAAAATCGCCCGTGGCAAAACCTTCGGGAGCAGATACACGGTCGAAACCATTGACTATCAGAACGGTATGCTTAGCCGACGCGTTGCGGCAAACCGACAGAATTTCCGACGGAAAACTTGCGCCGCCATCGTTCACAGCCACAATTTTGTAACTGTAGATTTTGTCGGGCTCGATGCCGATGCGGCAAACGCTGTCGCGCACAAACACGCCATTGTCGAAACCGCCGTCGTCGATGCGTGTGTAAACGACGTAGCCCGTTGGCATGGCCGATGGTTCGAGCGTATCGCGCACGGCACGCCACGATAGTTGCACGGTGTCGCCAAAAAGTTGCGCCGCAAAATCGGACACGGGCAGCGGCTGCACCACATAATCGGTGCCGTGTTGTTCGGCCAAAAATTTCAGAATGCCTTTGTAGATGGCGCGGCAAGCGACGAATTTGAACCGTGGGTCGAGCCCCAAAAGCATGTCGTCGTAGTTTTGGTGCGAAAACATCTCGAGTAGCATCGACGGCACTTCGGGGCGGCGCGATTCGCTGTAAGCCTTGTCCCACAATCCGCGATAGGTCCACTCGGGAGCGCATGTGCGGCGCAGGTCGGTTACAAACGATGTGGCAACATAGTCGGCCAAATCGCGCGAAACGCTGCGTGTTTGTCCGTTGGGATATCGGGTGTTTTGTCCGTCGGCCGAGGTGTAGATGCCCAGCGTGCCGACCACGGTGTCGGTGCTGCAGCCTGCGTCGGTGTGCAGCCCCATGGCCAAGTCGATGGGGATTTTCAGACCTGCCGCCGCTGGCGCGTTTTCGCTGCCGCCATTGAGCCAATTCACCCACAAACCGCGCGAGGCGATGTCGTCCGAATAGTCGCTTTCGCCTTCGGAGAAAAGATAGACTTCGGGCGGCGCACCTGCCCATTGCAACCAGTAGGTGGCGGCCTCCAAGTGGCGCGGGCGACCGCTTGTGGCGGGCTTTGCAATGTCGGTGTGGCGCGCTATGCAGCCCATGCCACCGCCAAAACGCACGGCATCGGCCACGGCCACGCCTCCTGCTGGACTGTAATTCGACAGCACCACCTTGCCGTTGTCGGCGTTCAAGCCTTTGCGAAAACGAAATTTGCCCAAATAGACCCACGTGCCGCAACTCATAGTCTGATTGACAACCACTTCGGTCTGCCCGCCAGCATGAAAAACGGTGTAATGCGCTGCGGCGGTGTTGGCGGCGGTGTGTGGATAAGCCACCGAAACCCAATAATCGCCCGTTTCGGGAATGTCGGGAATCCACTCTACGAAAGCCTCTTCGCGCGTCGTGTTTGTCTGCATCAGACGGCAGGTGCCGCCGCCGAACGGACTCTCGCCACGCAAATAGGTCGTTTTTTGTTGCCAAAAGCCTGCGTTGCCCGTCCCGAAATAGTTGTCGCCGCCCGTTTCGCAGTAGAGCGAGCCGAAATTGACGTTGTCGTTGTCGTTATCGACGATGATTTCGTGTGTCTGTGTGTCGCGTTCGCGGGGCAAAAGCACGTTCGCTCCAGCATTTTCGAGCATCGGCATCAAAAACGGCAATACGTACGAGGCCGTCAGTTTGTCTTCGACGGTTTCGAAATAGCGCGCGCGCTGCCAACGCCAACGCCCCTCTTTCTGGTCGAAATACCAGCCATGGCTGTGCCACAAGGCGATGTTGCGCTGCTGCAAACCTTTGGTGATGGTGTATGGGCGCGATGGGTAGGCGATAAACTCTTTGGGGTGATGGTTGGTCGGTGTCAAACGATTTTTGTCGGGCGTGGCGCGGTAGGCGTTCGGCACCAACGATTCGATGTTTTTGCCGTTGGCGTAGATCACCACTTTCCAGCCTGGGTAGTTGGCGGCCAGCAGTTGGGCGGCTTCGCGTTTCATCTGTTCCACCGTGGCGGGACGAAACGGCACGGCACTCACCGCAAAATTGGTGTAGATGGTTACGGTGCGGGTCTTGGCATCGGCATTCACCTTTTTGACACGCGCATTGGGCAGGGTTACATATTCGTTGCGAAATGTTTTGAGCCAATCGGTCAGGGTCGCAGTCAAGCCGGCAGGCTGCGCCACAAGCGACACACCAGCCAACAAAAGCAATGCGCATGTTACGATTTTTCGTCTCATTACCAACCGGCCGCTGCACACGAGGACAACGGCGCACAAAAGTACAAAAAAAAGCGGAATGTGTCGGGATTATTTCACGTTGAAGCGCAGACCGGCGGTCAGACTCAAATTGTAGGGGTGTGCCGTGCGCAAATTGGTGGGCTGCGGATAGTGCGTGCTGGGAATGTACCAGGTGAACCCCGGCTCGAAGTAGATGGCCATGCCTTTGTAGAAACTCAAACTCAAACCGACATTGGCCGTGAGCGAACCCTGCACACCTTTGATG
Source organism: Leyella stercorea (assembly GCA_963658575.1). GTDB lineage: Bacteria > Bacteroidota > Bacteroidia > Bacteroidales > Paludibacteraceae > W0P28-013. Next base: position 6,277 of record CAVKQB010000074.1, read on the forward strand.
TAGTCGTGGCTTGTCTCGTCGGCCAGCAGCACCTCATCGACATTGCGACGCTGCACATGCTGGTCGGCCACGAGGCCTTTTTCGCACGCACCGCCCAGCGACACATAAAATTTGATAATCTGCTTATCGACAATGCGGTACGACAACATCAGCGGCACGCCCAGATAGTGCAGTTGCTGCTCGCGCTCGGAGAAAATCCCACGCAGGTTGTCCGAACGTTTGAATGTGGAGTGCGCATACGAGTAGTTCAAGCCTGTCTGCAAATCGAGACGCTCGTAGAGCGGAATGCCCACCGAAATGCCCACCGTGAAAGGCAAATCGTGGTGCGAAACGGTGTGCGTCGTGCTGCGCGCGCCTACATGCACGCCGCCTATCGATGCTGACGACGAACGCGTGATTTTGCTCATGTTGGGCGACAACGATGCCAACAGTCCCACATTGACTGGCGACGGCTCTACATTGCTGGGCGCGTCGGCCGACTTTGGGGATTTTTTGGCGTGTTTTCCCTGTTTGGCGGTCAGCGTGTCGGCGGCCAATGCTTCGGAAAAATGCTGCTGCTGTTCGGCCATGATGCGCTCGGCTTCGGCCATGTCGATGGAGGGCGTTGCAGTCGTTTCTGCCTGTTGCTTGTCGGCGATGACCGTCGCAAAGGCGGTTGCACTTGCCGATGTCGGCTCGTTTGTCGTGGGTTCTGCTTGTGTTTGTGGTGTTTCGGTTGGCGCATGGACGCGTTTCTGCCGATGTGCTGGCGCAGGTTGTGCCGCGGCAAATATCTTGTCGGTGTGGCTGACTGTTTTTGCCGGTATCGGCAAGGTGTCGGTGGCAATTGCAGCCGCGTGTGCCTCGCTATATTGTGGTGTCGGGGTTTCGCTGGGCGCGCTCACATATTTCGCCACGGGCAATGCCAACAGCAAGCATGCCACGGCAGCCACGGCGGCGGCTTCGGCGGTGTTCCAAAGCCACAACGGCACGATGCGACGTTTTTTGCGCTGCGCTGGCAGCCGTTTTTCTATCGCTTTCCAATCGTCGGGCGGCACAGCCGTTTCGGCCGAGGCCATCTTGTCCGACAAAGCACCGCACCACGCGTCGTCGGGCGCAACGGCAGGCAGCCGGTCGGCCAACGCCTCCCAACTGTCGTGCGGAATTTCCACCTCGAAATCGGCGAATTTATCCCGCAAAATCCGTTGTAAATCTTTGTCTTTCAAAATGTTACGATATCAAACGTAGAGTTGTCTTATCTTTTCTTGCAACACCGCCCTCGCACGCGAAAATTGCGAACGCGATGTAACTTCGTTGATGCCGAGCCGCGCAGCGATTTCCTGATGGCTGTAACCTTCGATGGCGTACATATTAAAAACGGTGCGAAAGCCCACGGGCAATTCGCTTATCAACTGCATGATTTCGGCGGCCGACATCTTTTCGATGACCGATTCGTCGCCGTTGTCCATCTGAAAGGTTTCGCCGTTCACATCTTCGCTGCCGCGTAGAGCGTCGTTTTTGCGCAGCCGCTCGAGCGACACATTCACAAAAATTTTGCGCATCCACGCCTCGAACGAGCCGTTGCCGTTGTACTGCCCGAGGTTGGTGAACACTTTCACGAATCCGTCGTGCATCAGGTCGAGCGCATCGTCCTTGTCGCCCACATAACGCTGACACACGGCAGCCATGAGCCCCGCATACAAATCGTAGAGCCGCTTTTGCGCCAACCGTTCGTTGCGCAGGCAGCCCTCGACAATCTGGTCGAGTGTGTCGTATGTGCGGCGTTCTAAAATCATGATGTTATTGAGCAGCAAAACGTTGCAGACAAGATTTCAAATTGACGGATTTAGTCGCAAGACAAAAGGTGAGAGGTTATAGGTTATAGGTGAGAGAATAAAGAATATAGAACAAAGAGCAAAGACTTTTTAATTATCTAATTATCCAATTTCCAATTATTTAATCAAATTTTT
>CAVKQB010000075.1:0-8122 GCA_963658575.1 Leyella stercorea
ATGCTTTGCGCTGCTCGTACGGGTATGCCATCACCTGCCATAAGGCACAGGGCGGCGAGTGGAACCACGTGTTTGTACAGCCACAACGCAATGTGATGCTCAATCCCTGCAAGCGTAACTACCAGTGGCTTTACACCGCCATCACGCGTGCCAAGCAGAAAGTCTATTTTGCGAAAGATTTCTATATAGAGTGATTTTATGTCGGAACTAACCAAGAGAAAAAAAATGTTGTTGAATCTTTCAAATCACCCCTCTAATCAGTGGGCGGCAGAGCAAACGCGAGAGGCAGAGCGGCTGTTTGGCGAAGTGGTCGACTTGCCGTTTCCACCCGTAGACCCCGCTGCCGACGAACAAACCATACAAGCACTCGCACGCAACTATGCCGACAAGGTTTGCGCCGTTGGAACGCCACAAGCGGTGGCGGTGCATGTGATGGGTGAGATGACACTGACCTATGCGTTGGTCGGTCTGTTGCGGGCGAAAGGCTATCGTTGCGTGGCTTCGACATCGGAGCGGCAAGTGCTGGAAGAACAATCGGGACGCAAAGTCGTTCAATTTACATTTGTTCGCTTTCGCGACTATGTTTGTTGAACTGTCGGCGATTGTCACAACGGCATGCGCTATCTTTCTTCGTTATGGAACTTGTTCTATCCACATTTGGCACAAACCTCAACATCGACAACAATGGTTTTGTGGTGTCGCAAGGCAAAGAGCGGCAACGGCTGCCCGTGGATAGCGTGAGCAGCATTCACATCGGCAAAGGAGCCAGCATCACCAGCGATGCAGCACTGTTGGCCATCGAAAACGAAATACCCATTCTCTTTGTCGACAAAAAGGGCTATCCCAAGGGGCGCGTGTGGAGCCCACGCTATGGCTCGATATCCACCATTCGCAAGGGACAACTCAATTTCGCCCACTCGAAAGGTGCCGTCGCATGGATCAAAGGCGTTCTCGAACGCAAAATCTCCAACCAAGAGGCGTTGCTCCTGACCTTGAACCTCTCGGACGAAATGCGCCCAGAGGCCGAAAGCGATATTCATCGGTTGGAGGGCTATCGCACCAAAATTCTCGGCATCGAAGGCGAACGCATACAGGACGTTGCCGCTGCGCTACGCGGCTGGGAAGGGGCGGCGGCACGCATCTATTTTGCTGCACTCAACCGCTATCTGCCCGAATATCTGCGCTTCGACGAACGGACACAACACCCAGCGCAAGACCCCATGAATGCCTTTCTCAATTATGGCTACGGCATTCTCTATGGCAAGGTCGAAGGCGCACTCATCAAGGCTGGCGTCGATCCATACATTGGCATCTTGCACCGCGACGAGTACAATCGCCCCGTTTTGGTGTACGATGTGATAGAAATCTATCGCATGTGGGTCGATTACATCGTCTATAGTCTTGCCTGCCAAAATACGATAACCGACGACCTCTATTCGGTGCACCCCGATGGCGCCTATTGGCTGGAAACGCTGGGACGACGTATCATCATTCAGTCGGTCAACGACTATTTGGACGAGGTCGTGGACATCAACGGCCTAGCACGCTCGCGCGAAACGCATATACTGCTTTATGCACAAAATCTGGCACAAACTTTCCGCGCATACAACACCAAATAACCTCAATCGCTATGCTATACCTTGGAAAAAACATCACCGCGCCTGCCGATGCGTTACAACCCATCACCGAAGAACAATTGTTGGAGCGGATTGCCCGCCCGACGGACGACCTGAAAACGCTCACGGAACGCCTGCGCACGATTCGCACCATCGATGCCAAACGCTATGCCGCACTCAAACGCTCGCTGCCATATTTTGTGGGCAGCACGTTTAATCCTGCACTGCGCCACACCAATAACTTCGCCTACTGCTCGCACTTTGTGCTCGACATCGACCACATCTCCGAAAAAGGACTCGACAAAGAACAGTTGCGACAAGCGTTTGTGGCCGACACACGCGTGCTTCTCTGCTACACATCGCCGAGCCAAGACGGACTCAAATTGCTATTCCGCCTGCGGGAACGCTGCTACGACGCCGGCATCTTCACGCTGTTCTACCGCGTGTTCGCCCGACAGTTTGCCCAACAACACCACATCGAGCAGGTAGTCGATAGCAAAACGTGCGACGTTACGCGCGCCAGTTTCATCTGCTACGACCCCATGGCATACCACAATCTGTTGGCCGACGAGATAGACCTTGGCGCATTCGTGAATACGTCGGACAACACGGCACTGTTCGACCAAAAACGTGCCGTCGAACGCGATAGCGCACAAAAAAGCGCGCCAGCCGAACCCGCCGACAAAGATCCCGATGACGATGCCATGCAGAAAATCAAGGAGGTGCTGGGGCTGTACCGCGCTCGTGTGCAGCGCGAACGGGCGGCAGTGTATGTGCCAGCCGAACTGAACGGCGTAATGGCCGCACTTTGCGCCTCGCTCGCCGAGGTCGGCATGGTCGTTTCCGATGTTACCGACATTCAGTATGGCAAACAGATAAAAGTCGCGCTTGGCAATAGGCGTGCCGAGTGCAACCTGTTCTATGGCAAACGCGGTTTCAGAACCGTGCCGTCGACCCGCACCGGCACCGACCTCGAACTCAACGCCATGCTGCAGGAACTGATATGCGCCTTCCTATCGAAACCGTAGCCGAGCCATGCCACGCACCCAAAACGCCAAAGACTATCTGCGCGCCCTGCAGCGGCTCTCGGCCGACGGCCGCCTGCCCAAAGCACCCAACGGCGCACGAGCCCAATGGGAACAACTGCCCGACCTCACGGCACGGCTGCAAGCCATTCTCGACCTTTCGCAACAAAAGAAAAAATCGACCGATATGCTATTTTTTGTCATGTACGATATCGAAAGCAACAAAGTGCGCCGCTACATCGTCAAATATCTCGAACGAAAAGGGTGCATGCGCGTGCAGAAATCCATATTCTTGGCCAGCCTCAGCATGGAAAAATACCAAGACATTCGCAACGACTTGGCCGAGGTGCAAGCCGCCTACGACAATCAGGACAGCATTCTCATTGTGCCTATCACCACCGACTACCTGCGTGCCATGAAGGTGATAGGGCAGAACATCGATATCGATATCATTACCAACACCCGCTCTACGCTGTTTTTCTGATAAAAGTTGCGGGCAGATGCTCTTTGAAATTTTGTTAGTGATATTTGCACCGTTGATTTTTTTTGCGTACCTTTGCAAAAGTGTTGGTAGGTACACTTTTTCGGGGCAAAAGTGTCGCCATTGCACAGCATTGTGCTGATATACAGCCGGTTGTGCGCAGTGCTCTTCCACACCATCTTCCACGTGAACAAGGATTAAGACCACTTTCCGTCGGGCCCTTGGGCCCAAAGTTTGGTGACTTCCACACCATCTTCCACGTGAACAAGGATTAAGACCTGTGCCCCGCAGAAGGCTTGTATGGAGCCAGAACGGCTTCCACACCATCTTCCACGTGAACAAGGATTAAGACCTGCTGTACTTTGTCCCATCAAACTCTGTCTCGACAGCTTCCACACCATCTTCCACGTGAACAAGGATTAAGACGGCCTTGCGTTCGGCGAGCGCTGCCTGACGGGCAGCTTCCACACCATCTTCCACGTGAACAAGGATTAAGACGCGTCATTCTCGAACTGCACAAACTCGGGCACAAAATTCTTCCACACCATCTTCCACGTGAACAAGGATTAAGACTCCCCATTGAATTCAGTTTCTACTGAAAAGTGGGACTTCCACACCATCTTCCACGTGAACAAGGATTAAGACTCCCATTGAATTCAGTTTCTACTGAAAAGTGGGACCTTCCACACCATCTTCCACGTGAACAAGGATTAAGACAAGTCCGACATATAGGGCTCCGGTCCTTTCGGACCGAACTTCCACACCATCTTCCACGTGAACAAGGATTAAGACGCGGCGAGCGCCGCCCGACGGGCAGCGACGCCCTTCGGGCTTCCACACCATCTTCCACGTGAACAAGGATTAAGACGAGGTCGTAGACCTCTAAAATAGCGGCCTTTGTTGGCCTTCCACACCATCTTCCACGTGAACAAGGATTAAGACCGTAAAGTTGCGGGTCTTCCACGCGCGTACATAGGCGCTTCCACACCATCTTCCACGTGAACAAGGATTAAGACCCGTTTGCCAGCCCGTCGTGCGGCCATCGCCGCCTGACCTTCCACACCATCTTCCACGTGAACAAGGATTAAGACTGGAGTACGCCGTCGTTTACTCGCAGTGGTAACGCTTCCACACCATCTTCCACGTGAACAAGGATTAAGACTCCCCTTCTGCGGGCCTAAAGGCCCAAGTTCCGTCGGGCTTCCACACCATCTTCCACGTGAACAAGGATTAAGACACGATAGCGTGCGGGGTAAAATTACGAAAGTACATCTTCCACACCATCTTCCACGTGAACAAGGATTAAGACCCCGCTTTCTGTGAAGTTGCGGGTTTTAAACGCGCGTCTTCCACACCATCTTCCACGTGAACAAGGATTAAGACAATCTTTTGAGCGCACGCCCACTTGGTTCTGTGACTTCCACACCATCTTCCACGTGAACAAGGATTAAGACCGAAATTGCATAGAATTTCATAATTTTACAATTAACTTCCACACCATCTTCCACGTGAACAAGGATTAAGACGCGTCCCTTTCGGGACGAATACGATATCTCCTGCACGCTTCCACACCATCTTCCACGTGAACAAGGATTAAGACCTTCTGCCTCCTGCCAAGGTAGGCGGTTGTTTTTCATGCTTCCACACCATCTTCCACGTGAACAAGGATTGGGCGTGGCTGTTGCGCAGGGTATGAGCGAGGCAAAAATCAGGGCGTGCCGGTCGAACGGCAGGCGAGATGCTGGCGCGAAAAGGCACCATAAACAAAGCGAGCGGGAATGTTCATTTTTGAACATTCCCGCTCGTCGCGTATCTGTCGGTGCAGAACTATTTGATGGGGCAGTCGAGCATTTTGGCGCCTTCGACGAAGCCTTCGAGATGGTCGCCAATGGCTACGCAACCCGTGCCAGCAGGTGTGCCAGTGTAGATGAGGTCGCCCATTTTCAGGAAGAAGAAACGGCTGATGTACGCTATCAGGCGGTCGATGCCGAAAAGCATGTCGCGTGTGTGGCCGTGCTGCACCTCGATGCCGTTGCGGTGGAGCGCAAAATCGATGTCGTGCGGATTGTCCAACGCCGTGAGCGGCACAAACGGGCTGATGGCCGCCGAACCGTCGAACGCTTTGGCAATCTCCCAAGGCTGCCCCTCGGCACGCAGACGACGCTGCAGGTCGCGCGCCGTGAAGTCGATGCCAAATGCCACTGCATCGTAGTAGCGCGAGGCAAACCGCTCGTCGATGTTCTTGCCAAGACGGTTGATGCGCACCACGAGTTCGGCCTTGTAGGCTATTTCGCTCGAAAAATGCGGAATGTAAAACGGCCTATTTTCGCGCAATAGGGCAGTGTCGGGCTTCATAAATATGGTCGGCTCGGCGGGTTGCTGCCGCTCCATCTCGACGTTATGCGCCGCATAATTCCAACCAACACAAAAAATTTTCATACATCAAATTTTAGATTAGTAGCAAGACAAAAGGTGAGAGGTTATAGGTTAGAGGTGAGAGAACAAAGACATTTTTAATTATTCAATTATCTAATTTCCAATTATTTAATTAATTTCAGATTTCAGATTTCAAATTGTTGGTAGCCGAAACTCCTTAACCTCAAAAAATCACTACTCACTACTCACTGCTCACTACTCACTAATTTCTCACTTTCTCACTTTCTCACTTTCTCACTTTCACACTCTTAATTGTCAATTATCTCCGCCACTACATAGGTGCTGCCGCCCACAAAAATGAGGTCGTCGGGTGTGGCGGCGCACTTGGCGGCCGCCAACGCCTCGCGCACCGAGGCATAAGCGTTGCCGTGCAGACCGAAGTCGGCGGCTTGACGTTGCAGTTCCTGCTCGCTCCACGCCCGCGGACTTTGCGCTTTGGTGAAGTAGTAGGTGGCATCGGTGGGCAGCAGCGCAAGCACGGCCGCGTGGCTCTTGTCGCTCATCGTACCAAACACGATGTGCAGATGCGCGTATTTTTGCTGCTTCAACTGCTCGACCACATAGCGCAGTCCGCCCTCGTTGTGCCCCGTGTCGCACACAATCCGTGGGTGTTCGCCCAGCGTTTGCCAGCGACCGGCAAGGTGCGTGCGCGCAATCACGTCGGCAAATCCGTCGGCGATGTTTTGCGGCGAAATGCGGAACGCTCTTTTTCGCAATTCCTCGATGGCAACCCGCGCAGTCTGCTTGTTTTTCTGCTGATAGATGCCCGCCAGCGGACAGTAGGGCAGTGCGCCAATCGCTTGTTGGTCGGCAAAGACGATGGGAGCGTTCTGCTCCTTGGCGCGTTCGACGAATATGGGCGCGGTTTCGGGCTGCGTTTCGCCTATCACCACGGGCGTGAATGGCTTGATGATGCCTGCTTTTTCGGCGGCAATTTTTTCGAGCGTATCGCCCAAAATGTCGGTGTGGTCGAGGCTGATGTTGGTAACGACCGACAAGGCCGGCGCAATGATGTTGGTGCAGTCGAGCCGCCCGCCGAGCCCCACTTCTATCACTGCCACATCGACTTTTTGTTCGGCGAAATAGGCAAACGCCAACGCTGTCGTTATCTCGAAAAACGACGGCTGCATCTGGTCGATGAGCGCGCGGTTTTCTGTTACGAATTGCGCCACATCTTGCTCCGAAATCATCTCGCCGTCGATGCGTATGCGCTCGCGAAAGTCGTGTAGGTGTGGCGACGTGTAAAGTCCCGTGCGGTAGCCGGCGCATTGCAGCACCGAGGCCAGCAGGTGCGATGTGGAGCCTTTGCCGTTGGTGCCAGCCACATGAATGGTGCGGTATTTTTGGTGCGGATGCCCGAAATGCGCATCGAGCGCAAGCGTGTTTTCGAGCCCCGATTTGTAGGCTTTGCGCCCCACCTGCTGAAACATCGGCGCGTGGTCGTAGAGGTATTTTATGGCTTCGGTGTAGGTCATTTTGCTGTCATTTTGCAGACGTTTTGTACCAATTTTGCAGTACATTGTATAGACGTTGTACCGGCAATCCCATCACGTTGTAGAACGAGCCGTTGATGCTTTCCACGCCGATGTAGCCTATCCACTCCTGCACGCCGTAACTGCCCGCCTTGTCGAATGGGCGGTATTTCTCGATGTAGTAGTCGATTGCTTCGTCGCCGAAATGGGCGAATGTTACTTGTGTGGTGGCCGAAAACGACTCCTGCCGCGTTTTCGAGGTGAGGCAAACGCCCGTAATCACCTCGTGTGTGCGCCCAGCAAGCGTGCGGAGCATGCGGCGGGCGTCGTCGGCATCGGTGGGTTTGCCATACACGCGCCCGTCGAGCCACACGATGGTGTCGGCCGTTATCAGCAGGTCGTCGTCGGTCAGTGCAGGCCGAAACGCTTCGGCTTTCTGACGGGCAAGAAACAGCGGAATCTCCGCGCCTTGCAGCGTTGCAGGGTAGTGCTCTTCCAAACCGTCGATGGTGCGCACCGTGAAGGCGATGTCGAGCCCACGCAAAAGTTCCTGCCGCCGCGGCGACTGCGAACCGAGAATGATATTCATAAGAGGTTAGAGTTTAGAGGGTTGGGGCGGTTGTTCGTTTTGAATGTAATCCAGACAACATTTTGGCGACTTCAATCGCTTTGTTTTCGAAATTTTCGTATTCTTTTGAATCAATGTAGTGCAAATCCAAGGCAATACTCATTTGGCAATCAACTTCCATTAACGAACCGTAGGCTATTTCCAAAAAGTGCACCTGCTCTTTGCTCGATTTTCGCCCCATTCCTTCTGCTATGTTCGATGGTATAGAGATGACTGCTCTTCGTAATTGGTCGCACAAAGCGTATTGCTCGTGATGAGGAAATTTTGACAAAACCCCATATACCAAAACTACCAATTCTTTGGCAGCGGTGTAAACCTTCAAACTTTTATATCCAAAAATCATACTATTTTCCTCCTCTAACCTTTCACCTTTCATCTATAACCTATAACCTATAACCTATAACCTATAACCTATAACCTATAACCTATAACCTATAACCTATAACCTATAACCTATAACCTAT
>CAVKQB010000076.1:0-7675 GCA_963658575.1 Leyella stercorea
AACCCCCTCCGTCGCTACGCTCCTCGTCCCCCTATCCTCGCTGCGCTCGGCAGAGGGACAGTTTTGGCTAGCGATTCTCTCCCCCTGCTGCGTAGCAGATAGGGGGAGTACCCACGCTAGTGGAGGTAGGGGTTTATGTCAATTAACAATGAATAATTGTTCGCACCCAACAACTACTCACTACTCACTGCTAACTACTCATTGACTTTCACACTTTCCCACTTTCACACTCATTTTCAGATTTTCATATTCATGGCGGTGCGTACTTCGTCGAGCGTGCGTGCAGCGATTTCGCGGGCGCGTGCCGCGCCGTCGAGTAGCACTTGGCGTATGTATTCCGGTTGTGCTTCGAGTTGTTTGCGGCGTTCGCGCAGTGGGCGCAACGTTTCGTTCAATGCTTCGGTGAGCATGCGTTTCAGTGCGCCGCCACCGCCGTCGCCGATGCGCTGGGCTATGACTTGCGGCTCTTCGCCCGTGCAGAGCGAGATGAGCATCAGCAAGTTGGTCACTTCGGGGCGGTTCGTGGGGTCGTAGGTGATGTTGCGGTCGGCATCGGTCTTGGCTTTTTTGATGAGCGCAGCGGTTTCGTCTTCGCTGGCACTGAGCATGATGGCGTTGCCGCGGCTTTTGCTCATCTTTTGTGTGCCGTCGAGCCCCATGATGCTGGGCGTTTTGCTCAACAGAGCGTGCGGTTCGGGGAAGACGGGCGCGCAGTTTTTGCAGAATTTCTCGTTGAAGCGGCGCGCGATGGTGCGTGTCAGTTCGAGGTGCGGCAGTTGGTCTTTGCCCACGGGCACCACGTTGCCTTTGCAGAAGAGTATGTCCACCGCCTGATGCACGGGATAGGTGTACATGCCGGCGTTCACGCTTTTGAGTCCAGCGGCTTGTATCTCCTCTTTCACCGTCGGATTGCGGCTCAGTTCGGCGTTCGACACGAGCGTGAGAAACGGCACCATCAGCTGGTTGGCTTCTGGCACGTAACTGTGCGGATAAATCAGCACTTTGTCGCTTGGCTCGATGCCAGCCGCCAAGTAGTCGATGACGAGTTGCTTGGTGTTTTGGCTGATTTCTTGATAGGCGTCGTGGTCGGTAAGTACTTGATAATCAGCGATTAAAATCATTGTCGGCACGCCCATTTGTGCGAGGCGCACGCGGTTTTGCAGCGACCCGAAATAGTGCCCGATGTGCAGCCGCCCTGTGGGACGGTCGCCCGTCAGCACGCGGTATTTCGTCGGGTTGATGGCGATGTCGGCTTCGATTTTTTTGCTTATTTCTACGGCCGTTTCGTAACTGGTTGTTTCGTTTTCTGGCATAAACTGTTGGCTTGCTTCGTTATTTGATGAAATCGATTACTTGGTCGATGGCGGCGTTGATGCCTTCGGCGTATTTGCCGCCTGCCGAGGCCATGAACGGTTGTCCGCCGCCGCCGCCTTGAATGCATTTGGCTGCCTCGCGCACCATGTTGCCTGCGTGATAGCCAGCGGCAACCATCGGTTGGCTGAGGAAAACGGTCAGGTTGGGTTTGCCTTCGTACACGGTGCCGACGACGAGCATGAATTTCACGTCGGCAAAACGCCCCTTGAAGTGCGGAATGATGTTTTTGAACAGTTCGGGCGAGGCGTTGCCCACGTAGCGAATCACTTTCACGCCATTGATTTCCACGGCGTGGTCGAGCAGTTGTTCGCGCATCTGTGCGGCGCGTTCGAACATAAATTCTTCTATCTTCTTGTGCAGCGATGTGTTCTCTTCCAGCGATTTCTGTACCGATGCGGCGATGTCGGGCGTGTTGTTGAGCAGTTCGCGCAGCGAGTTTTGCATGTCTTGTGCGGTGTCGAGCATTTTTTCGACTGCCGCGCCGGTGATGGCTTCGATGCGGCGAATGCCAGCGGCTATCGAACTTTCGCTCACGATGCGCACGATGCCGATGTTGCCTGTCGCTTTGGCGTGTGTGCCGCCACAGAGTTCGATGGACGAGCCGTAGCGCACGACGCGCACGTTGTCGCCATATTTTTCGCCGAACAAGGCCATCGCGCCCTTGGCTTTTGCCTCGGCTATCGGCACGTTGCGGTGCTCGTCGAGGGCGATGTTTTCGCGGATTTTTTTGTTCACGGCGTGTTCCACTTGGCGCAGTTCGGCTGGCGTAACCTTTTGGAAGTGCGAAAAGTCGAAGCGCAGCGAGTCGGGCGAGACGTAGGAGCCTTTTTGTTCCACATGCGTGCCGAGCAGCGCGCGCAACGCTTCGTGCAGTAGGTGCGTGGCGGTGTGGTTGGCCTCGATGGCGTGGCGGCGTTCCTCGTTCACTTGCGCTGTGCAAGTGGCTTTCGGGTCGCTTGGGAGCGTGGCGGCAATGTGTATGGGCAGGTTGTTCTCGCGTTTGGTGTCGGCAATGGCGATGGTTTCGCCGGCGAATGTCAGCGTGCCGGTGTCGCCCACCTGACCGCCCATTTCGGCGTAGAAAGGTGTTTTGTCGAGCACTATTTGGTAAAATTCTTTGCCTTTGGTGGCCATTTTGCGGTAGCGCAGTATGTTGGCTTCGCAGGTCAGCGTGTCGTAGCCTACAAATTCTGTTTCGCCTTCGCGCAGGGTAATCCAATCGCCCGTTTCGACGGCGGCGGCGTTGCGCGCGCGTGCCTTTTGCTTTTGCATTTCGGCATCGAAATCGGCGTGGTTCAGCGTCAAGCCGTTTTCTTTCAGAATCAGTTCGGTCAGGTCGAGCGGGAATCCGTAGGTGTCGTAGAGCGTGAATGCGTCCACGCCGCTGATTTCGGCGCGGTTGGCTTTTTTCGCATCGTTCATCACGCGGTCGAGCAGACGAATGCCAGTTTCGAGCGTGCGCAGGAAAGCCTCTTCTTCCTCTTTCACCACCTTTTCGATGAGTGTCTGCTGGTGACGCAGTTCGGGATAGGCATCGCCCATATTTTCGATGAGTGCGGGAATCAGTTTGTACATGAACGCCGATTTCTGTCCGAGGAATGTGTAGCCGTAGCGCACGGCGCGGCGCAAGATGCGGCGAATGACGTAGCCCGCTTTGGCGTTGCTGGGCAGTTGTCCGTCGGTGATGGCAAAGGCGATGGTGCGTATGTGGTCGGCAACGACGCGCATGGCGATGTCCGTCTTTTCGTCCTTGCCGTAGGTGCAGCCGCACACGTTGCCGATGGCTTTCAGCAGTGGCTGGAACACGTCGGTGTCGTAGTTCGATTGCTTGCCTTGCAGCGTGCGCACCAAGCGTTCGAAGCCCATGCCCGTGTCGATGACTTTGTTGGGCAGCCCTTCGAGCGATCCGTCGGCTTTGCGGTTGTACTGCATGAACACGAGGTTCCAAATCTCGATGACTTGCGGGTGGTCTTTGTTCACCAATTCGCGCCCTGGCACAGCGGCTTTCTCTTCGTCGGAGCGGCTGTCGACATGAATCTCGGAGCAGGGGCCGCACGGACCAGTGTCGCCCATTTCCCAGAAATTATCGTGTTTGTTGCCGTTCAGAATGTGGTCGGCCGGCAGGTGTTTCGCCCAGATGGCGGCGGCTTCGGTGTCGCGCTCCAAACCCTCTTCGGGCGAGCCTTCGAATACTGTCGCGTAGAGGTTTTTCGGGTCGATATGCAGCACATCGACGATGTATTCCCACGCAAAATCGATGGCACCCTCTTTGAAATAGTCGCCAAACGACCAGTTGCCGAGCATCTCGAACATGGTGTGGTGGTAGGTGTCGTGTCCCACCTCTTCGAGGTCGTTGTGTTTGCCGCTCACACGCAGGCATTTTTGCGAGTCGGCGATGCGCGGCGCAGTTATCGGGTCGTTGCCGAGAATGATGTTTTTCCACTGGTTCATGCCGGCGTTGGTAAACATCAGCGTGGGGTCGCCCTTGACCACCATCGGTGCCGACGGCACGATTTTGTGGCCTTTCGAGGCGAAAAAGTCGAGAAACGACTGACGGATTTCTTTTGAAGTCATCATATTGCTATATTTCTGATAATCAGTTGAATAAATGCTTTTGCGAAGCCTTTTGGCGCACCTATGCGGGCGCGCATCTAAATTCTTGCAAAAATACGAACATTTATGCGATTGCGCAAGAGTGTTTTTTGCTATATTTTATTGTCGCAAAGCATGAATGAGATGGCTCTCCACAACTTGTAAAGAACAAACTATTGCAAGTAACAGCAGTAAATCTGGAGAATAAAAATTGGTGGCGTGGGATTAGTTCGCGCGGTTCTCTTCGAAGTTTTCGACCTGCCCCATGACCTCACGGAAGACCTCCGGCGTGTATTGAGGCGGATAACCGTTCTTGACCAAACAAATCTTAATATCCAATTTCAATTGGTCCCGCACACGCTGATTGTTCAGCCAATCGGCATAAGAGGATTTGGCATTGATAATCTCACATATCTTCTTCGCAAGACTCTTACAACGGTCGTTTACCATTACACCATCGATCGTTTTATCTTCACCGTATTCGAAGTTATGCTCGTTGCGCAGGTGGATGAGGATGTCGTAGAAGGCTTTCTCCTCGAAACTCAAGCCGAGTTTGCGGAAGGACTCTCGGTCTTCCTGCATAGAGCGGAGGATAGTGAGCGCCTGCTCGGTGGCGGATTGGATGATGTCCTCGGCGGTCTGCTCTTGCGTGGCTCCCGCTTCCTGCTCGGAGAGGAACTTACGGCGCTCGTGGTATTTCTTAATCGTGTCGTTGAGCATATCTTGGAACTTCTTTGCCGCCACGGCATTGGTCTTACCATACTCGGTAATCTGCTTGCGCAGGGTCTTGATAAGCGTTTCGAGTTTGGTGGCAGGCATCTTGATATCCGACAGCCGCTCTACAAACTCGGGGCCGAAGATATCCATCTCGTCGCCCTCCTCCAAGACACTCTCCACCTGATTGAAGCGGAGCGCCTCCTGCACCATTGTTGCCACATGGCGATTCATGGTATCGGTGTCGGGCGCATCGGTGCCGTTCATCTTATAGACCATACCCGCAATCGCCATAAAACACTGTGCCAACGCCAATTCCTCGTCGCTCAACTCGCCCGACGGCTGGCAAACGTCGTACGCCTTGCGCATACGCTTGACGGTGCCTAAGAAATAGGTCTTGAACGACACCGTCTTCGACGGTTTGCCGTTTTGTCCCTCGGAGCGGAGCGTCTCGGCAGAACTGAATACATACTCCGCCGCTTGAGCGAGCAGGGCGTATCGGTCGGCGGGTGCAGTCTTGACATCAAGGAAGGGCGTTAGATCGTAGTCACGGAACAGGCGTTTGAGAATCTCGAGCAACTCACGGAAGAGGAGGGTTGCCTGCTCGATGTCGTCGTCGGAGAGCGCCAAAGTACTGTCACCGCCATACATCTTGCGTGCCTCTATCATCTGGTCACGGATGCCGATATAGTCGATAATCAGTCCGAACTCCTTGCCCGGGTACTTGCGGTTGACACGAGAGATGGTCTGTATGAGGGTGTGCTTCTGGAGGGGCTTGTCGTTGTAGAGATAGGTAAGGCACTCGACATCGAAACCCGTAATCCACATATCGACCACGATAACCAAACGGAAATTGGACAGGGGCTGCTTGAACGCTGCGGCGAGGCGGTCGGTATAGTCGTCGTTGCGGACACCGCCGAGATAGTTGTACATCTCCGCCGGGTCGTTGCTGCCGACCGACGCCACCATAGCCATGGCGGGCATAAGGGGCAGTGCGTCGAGTTGCTCCTTGGTCGCCGCGACACCCTCCGGGGTCTTCCGCTCCTCGAACCACTCGGGGTAGTGGCTGCGGAAATGCTGCAAGAGGTCGTAGGCAATCTCCCGATTGGCGCAGACAATCATGGCTTTCTGTATGCGGTCGGGGTCGTTGGCTACGGCTGCCGTATAGTGGTCGTGAATGTCGATGGTCAAGCGGTCGAGGCGGTCGGGTTCGCCGAGCAGCACCTCGAGTTTCGACATAATTTCTTTACTCCGCTTGATGTCCTCCCGAGTAGAACCCTCTTCGGCGCAGCGGCTGTAGTAGTCCTCTATCTCTTTGACTTTCTCGGTATTGAGCAGCACCTTGGCGATGCGGGGGTGGTACTTGATAGGCACGGTCAGCCCGTCGGCAACGGCTTGGTCCATGGTGTAGCGGTCGATTTCGGCACCGAAAGTCTGGTAGGTCTCGGCGATAGGCGTACCCGTGAAGCCGACGAAAGTGGCATGGGGCAATGCCTCGCGCAGCACTTGGGCGTAGGGCTTGGACACCACCGCCCGCATGTTCTCGTCGGCATCCGAACTGAACTTGATACGGCGGGACGCCTCTATCTGGGTGCGGTGCGCCTCATCGGAGAAGCAGATGATGTTCGAGCGGGTGTTGATACAGCCGATGGGGTCGTCCTTGCGGTCGCAGAACTTCTGGATGGTGCAGATATAGAAGCCGCCGCTGTCGCGCAGGCTGAGTTCCTTACGCAGGTGGCGTCGGCTCTCCACCATGCACACCTCGCCGAGGTTGAGGAACTCGGTGGATTTGGTAAAGAGTTTCGCCCCCTGCTTTTGCAGGTCGTCGCGGTCGACAATCATCAGGATAGTGGGAGCACCGAGGTCGGCGGTACAGCGCAGGGCGAGTTGGCGGGCAAGGAACGCCATAGTATAGGTCTTGCCGCAGCCCGTAGCCCCGAAATAGGTACCGCCCTTGCCGCTCTTGCTCTTGACGGAACGGACAATGCTCTCACGGAGCAGGCGGGCGGCAAAGAACTGCGGATAGCGGCAGACCACCTCGCGCTCGTCGGCGTCGTAGTTGGTATCTTGGAAGCAGATATAGTCGCGGAATATCTCAAGGAAGCGGGCGGGGCGATAGACCCCTTGCACCATTGTCCGCACCTCGTCGAATGCGCCTGTCGCTACCTTGTCGCCGTCCTCGACCCGCCGCCACGCATAGAAATGCTCGTAGGGGGTGCGCACCGCCCCGAGGCGGGTCTTGACACCGTCGCTGATGCAGGCGAGCGGGCAGTAGTGGAGCAGCGTGGGGATATCGCGCCAATAGCGGATGCATATCTGCTCCCACGCGTCGCGGATAGTGGCATGGGCGTCGGCGGGGTTCTTCAACTCCATGATGCAGACGGGGATGCCGTTGAGGTAGAGCAGCACATCGGGGCGGCGGCACTTGGTCTCGCCGTTGTTGGTATAGTCGATACTGAACTGATTGACGACACGGAAAATGTTACGCTCCGTCTGCTCGAAATCGATCGGGTGAATCATCATCGGCGTACCGTCTTGAGCGACAAACTGCATACCGCCCACAAGCCACCCATAGACCTTATGGAGCGTGGCGAACTCGGAGTCGGCGCCGACCATACTAAGAAGACTGACTATCCGCTGCACATCGGCTGCCGCCAAAGCGGGGTACTGCTTGGTGAGGAACGCCATCAAGTCGTCCACAAACAAGACCTCGCGCCGACTGCTGCGGGCGATGTCGTCACCAAAGGTATATTGCCAACCCTCGGCTTCGAGGTAGGCGATAAGAGCATTTTCGTAATCGGATTCTACAAAATGACCGTTGATGGGAAGGAGTTTTGACATAGGGGGATTGGATTAGTGAATTTCCGGATTTCTGGGGATTCTGGAGGGCTGGGGATTCTGGATATCTGGATTTCTGGGGCATTGTGGGCATTAGTCGGAAAGAAGGGAGCCGCGGATGAGGAGGGGACAGAGGCGGGAAAGCGTAGATTTCAAC
>CAVKQB010000077.1:0-7447 GCA_963658575.1 Leyella stercorea
ATTCTTAATTCGCTGCGCGCATTTTTTCTACGCTCGGCATAGTTCAAACAAGTTTAACTCTGCCCTCGCTTATCGAAAAAATTCTTAATTCTTAATTAGTTTCAACCCCTCCGCTTCGCTCGTCCCCTTGCAAAGGGGACAGGTTCGCGCCCAACAACGCCGCTAACTCCTCACTCCTAATTCCTCATTTCTCACTACTCACTACTCACTACTAATTTCTCACTGCTAATTTTTCAAGAGTTGTTGTTCGAGTTCTTTCACGCTCATGCGGAAATTTTTGTCGGTGTCCATCAGGTCGTTTACAACGCCGCAAGCGTGTAACACGGTGGCGTGGTCGCGCCCGCCAATCAGTTTGCCGATGGCCGAGAGCGAACTTTTGGTGTATTGTTTCGATAGGTACATGGCCACCTGACGCGCCGTGGCGATTTCGCGTTTGCGCGTTTTCGACATGAACGCTTCGAGCGGCAGTGCGAAATAGTTGCACACCAATTCTCTGATTTTCTCGACCGAAATGGCGTTGTTGGCTGGTGCCACCACTTTGCCAACGACTTTTTCGGCCAAGGCGAGGTCGATGTCTTCGTCGGTGAGTGTGGCGTGTGCCAAAATCGACACCAGCACGCCTTCGAGGTTGCGCACGCTGTCGGTTACGTTTTCGGCTATGTAGTCGATGACCTCTTCGGGCACTTCGAGTCCGTCCTTGTAGATTTTACTTTTCAGAATGGCTTTGCGCAATTCGAAATCGGGCATTTCTATTTCGGCACTCAAGCCCCATTTGAAGCGGGTGAGCAGGCGTTCTTCCATGCCTTCGAGCGAGCCCGGGGCGCGGTCGCACGTCATGATTATCTGTTTGCCGCTTTGGTGCAGGTGGTTGAATATGTTGAAAAAGGTCTTCTGTGTGCCGACCTTATCCATAAATTCGTGGATATCGTCCAAAATCAGCACGTCGATGTTGCTGTAGAAGTTCAGAAAATCGTTCGTCTCGTTGCGGCGCACGGCGTCGGTGTACTGAATTTGGAACAGGTTGGCCGAGACGTAAAGCACGCGTTTTTCGGGATAGAGTTGCTTGGTCATGATGCCGATGGCGTTCACCAAGTGGGTTTTGCCCACGCCCGATTTGCCATAGAGAAACAGCGGGTTGAATATGGTTTTCCCCGGTTCGTTGGCGATGCTCACGCCAGCGGCGCGCGCCAGTTTGTTGCTTGCGCCTTCGATGTAGGTGTTGAAGTTGTAGGCGGCGTTCAGTTGCGGGTCTATCTCTTTTTGTACTACGCGTTGGAACGGGTCGTTGATGATGGAGCGCACGGGTTCGGGCACCGTCTCTACGGCGTTTTGGTTGGCCGACGGAATGGTTGTGGTCGAGGCTTTGTCCACACGGATTTGGTAGAGCAGTTTGGTGCCCTGCCCCACTTCGCGATAGAGTGTTACGCGCAGCAGTTCGGCAAATTTTTCTTCGATATATTCGTAGAAAAACATGCTCGGCACTTGCAACACAAATTCGCCGTTTTCGTATTTCAGCGGGACAATGGGTTCAAACCACGTCGCATACGCGGCATCGGGTATGTTGTCCTTGATTACTTTCAAACATCTGTTCCACAACTCTTGGGGTGTCATCATCGTCCTAAAAAAATGTAGTGTTTGGTTGTTTATATCTTTTCAAAAAATTTATCAACAATTTTTCCGTTGCAAAGTTCGCACTCTTTTTTCAAACAAAAAAACGGGTCTGTTTTTTGAGAAAAACGGACACCTATAACGCTTTGATTTTCAAACGTTCGGCTGGGCTTCTGACTTTCAACGGATTAGGTTTAACAGACTGATACACAGCGCGTTATTTTTTATTTTCGATTCGTCGAAAGGCGAACAAAAAACTCCCGAACGGCTTGAAATTTGGGCAGTTCGGAAGTTATTATTTTATAGTTCGATTTTTATTGCGTTTTTTTCTTATTTAGATTCAGTCTAAATAAAAACGCACTGAAACCGTCGCTATTTTTTCTTCTTTTCGCGTGCGCCGAAGAGCGAAAAATGCACATAACGCTTCGGATTGGCTTTCAGGTCGACAACCAAATCGTTCACGCTTGTAACGGTGGTGTTGATGTTGTCGTAGAGGCCGTTGTCGTTCATCAGTTTGCCGATGGTGCCGTCGCTCGAGTTGAGTTTGTCGGAGAAGATCTGCAGGTTGTTCACGGTGTGGTCGATGCGTGCGAAGAGTGCGGCAAATTCCACCTGTTTCAGGTCGCCCGACACCTTTTTCAGGTCGCCAGTGATGGCGTTCACGTCGTCGACAATTTTGGGTACTTGCGTGTTCATCAGGCGTTTGAGTTGCGCCGACGATGTCTTCAGGTCGGCCGATGCCGATTCTATCGAGCGCAGGCTGTTTTTCAACTCTTTCGACGAGGTGATGCGGTGTACCGATTCGAGCACCGAATCGACGCGTGCGATGGTGCCGTCCAGTTTCGGCACGAGCGTGGCGACGGCGGCCATCAGTCCCGCATCGACATCGGAGGCCACGGTGTCGCCCGAAGCGTAGAGTTGCGTGTCGGTGCCGTAGCGCACGTCTATCATTTTGCCGCCGAGCAGACCGTCGTCGCACAGCACAAGTGTCGTGCCGAGCGGCAGGCGCACTTCGTCGTCGACGAGAATGGTGATGGTGAACGGGTGTTCGCGCGTGAAGTCGTAGGCGATATCGCTCACCTGCCCCACTTTGTAGCCGCGCACCATCACGTTGTTCGACACTACAAGGCCGTCGAGCCTGTCGAAGGTGGCGTAATAGTGGTTGCTTGGTGCAAACACGTTGATGCCTTTCAGGTAGTTGATGCCGACCACGATGCAGACGATTGCCACGATGAACGACAATCCGATTTTCACTTCGTGCGTAAATATCTTTTTCATAGCGAGAATGTTTTATTCGAAGTTTTTCTTATTGTGCTGCCGATTTATCGCCGCGAGTTTATCTCTTTGGCCTCTTGCAGCGTTATTTTTTTGCCCTGATAGAATGCCACCATGAATGCCTGCGGGAATTTGCCTTTGATTTCGGCTTTCAGTTTCAGCATCATGCCCATATTGGAGTTGGCGCCGTAGGTGTATTTGAACACGCCGTCCTCTTCGTAATAGTCGCATTTCAAACCTTTGAAGCGTGCGTCGGACGGGTTGTCGATTTTTTGGCTTGTGGTGAAAATCTGCAGTTTGTAGATGGCTTTCACGCCTTTTTCATAGGTTACCGTCGGCGTTGATTCGGTGTTGGTTTGGGCTTTGGCCGCGGGCTCTGTTTTGGCTTTTGGCTCTGTTTTGACCGTGGTGCTTGGTTTGGCTGCCGGCGTGGTTTTGGCGGGAGCCGCATCGGCCGGCTGTTCGCTCATCGACACGGTATTTTTGCGGTCGTACTCGTGTTTGTAGCGTTCGAAGGCGCGGAAAATGGAGAGTGCCAAATCTTGCTGTCCATCGTCGGAGAGCAGATATTTTTCCTCGTCGCGGTTCGAGATGAAGCCCAATTCTATCAGCACGCTCGGCATTTTCGTTTGGTGAAGCACCCAGAAATTCTCCTGCCGCACGCCACGGTTGTAGCGTTTTATTTCGGTGAATTCGTCCTGCGTGTAGGCGGCCATTTCGATGCTTTGGTCGCTAAATTTCGACTGCATGAACTCGAACATGATGTACGATTCGGGCGAGCGCGGGTCGAAGCCTTGGTAACGCTCTTTGTAGCCGTCTTCGAGCAGGATTACCGAGTTTTCGCGTTTGGCCACCTCGAAGTTGGCATCCGATTTCGACAGACCGATGGTGTAGGTCTCGACGCCATAGGCTGCGCTCGATTTCGAGGCGTTCACATGTATCGACACGAAGAGGTCGCCATTGGCTTTGTTGGCTATCGTGCAGCGGTCTTGCAACGGCACAAACACGTCGTTGTCGCGCGTGAAAACCACTTTCACTTGTGGCATGTTGTCGTTTATCAGTTGCCCCAGTTTGAGCGCGACACTCAGATTGATGTCTTTCTCGCGGCCGCGTGCGCCCAATGCGCCAGGGTCTTTGCCGCCGTGCCCCGCATCGATAACTACGGTGAACGGTTTGGCGGTCGCCACAACGGCAATCGCACAAAACAGCAGCAAATGGACAAAACGTTTCATCATCGGTGATGACAACAAAAATAGAATCTTTTCGATGTTGTGCAACAAAAACGGTGCAACTATCGCCAAATGCCGCATAACAACTTGCAAAGATAGACATTTTTTTGCGAACAGAGCCACACCAATAAAAAAAGAAACTAACAATCGCCCATTTTGGCAGAAAATTCGCTCGCATTCGACCAAAAGCGTGCGCAACACATTGCCGAACGGCAAATTATGTCTACTTTTGCCGCAAAATAAAAAAGATGAGAAAATTTACGACTACCCTACTCGCCCTGTTGCTGCTGGCGCACGCCAACGCCACATCGTACGTTACTGTGGACAACATACACTACTGCATCGACGAAACGGCCAAAACAGCCACCGTCGTCTGCCGCCAATATTCAGAAGAAACGAATCCCGAAAATAGCTGGATGCACTACTCTGCTGACGAACTCTATGTGGGCGACATTACCATTCCAGCATCGTTCGCCTACGACGGCGCGACCTACGCCGTTACGGCTTCGGGTGCCTACGCGTTCGCCGGCAGCAAGCAGATGACCTCATTGGCACTCCCAGCCTCGCTCGTAACTTTTGGCAACGGCACATTCACATGGTGCAATGCATTGAAAAGCATCACGGTCGATGAAAACAATCCCAAGTTCAAGTCGCAGAACGGCATCATGTACTACCGCTCGCCGCTGGCCATATTCTTCGTGCCGGCGTTGTTCGAAGGCGGCATCACATTGCCCGACGGGCTGACCGAAATTCCGAGCAGCGCGTTCCAACGGCACACCAAAATTACCAGCGTAAGCGTTCCGAACAGTGTAACCGCTATTCGCGACGGCGCGTTCGACAACTGCTCCAGTTTGGTCGAAATCAATTTCCCGTCCAAACTGACAACCATCGAGCGCAACGCATTCTCCTCCTGCACGCAACTCGCGATGGTCGATTTGAGCGCAACACAAGTCGAAAACGTCGGCTACGCCGCATTCGACGGTTGCACAAGCCTTGCTTGGCTCTACTTGGGCAAACATCTGAAAACCATCGGCAAATACGCATTCGAAAATGCGGCTCTGTATGCGCTCGAACTGCCAGCCACACTGCAAACCATCGACGATTACGCATTTCGCGGCTGCACCGGTTTGGCAACCATACTCAACCGCAGCGCGCTCGACATCGTGGCAGGTGCCACCACACACGGCATGGTGGGCTACTACGCCACCGAAGTCATCGACAACCGCACGCCGACCGCGCTGGCCGAAACCGCCACAACGCGCCCGAGCATCGCCGCACAAGGCCGCACGCTGCAAATCAGCAACGCCAACGGCGCGGCACTGACCATATACAACGCCAGCGGCATGGTCGTTTGCAACGAAAAACAGGCCAAAAACCAGACCATTGAACTGCCCAACGCAGGCATCTATTTGGTGAAAATCGGCAACCACACAGAGCGCATAGCGGTAAAATAGCGATTGCCCGCAAAAAAATAGCGCAAAATGTGCGCAGTCTGCTCATTTTTTACTATTTTTGCACTGCAAACCGATTTTTTCAGGTTAAACAAAAAACAGAACAAATTATGGACATTCGAGAATTGGCACCAAAAGCCGTGTGGAACAACTTTTACCGACTGACGCAAGTGCCGCGTCCGTCGCACCACATGGAGGCAGTAACAAAATTCATGGTCGATTTTGGCCATGCGCTTGGTTTGGAAACCATCGTCGACAAGACGGGCAGCGTACTGATACGCAAACCGGCCACGCCCGGCATGGAAAACCGCACGCCCGTCGTATTGCAGGCGCACCTCGACATGGTGCCGCAAAAAAATAGCGACAAGCAGCACGACTTTGTACACGATCCCATCACGGCCTACGTCGATGGCGATTGGGTAACGGCCGACGGCACCACACTCGGCGCCGACGATGGCATCGGCGTGGCAGCGGCCATGACCGTGCTCGAAAGCAAAGAGTTGAAACACGGCCCCATCGAAGCGTTCTTCACCATCGACGAAGAGACCGGCATGGTGGGCGCATTCGGCATGGAAGCCGGATTGCTGCAAGGCGACATTCTGCTGAATATGGACTCGGAAGACGAAGGCGAACTCTACGTTGGTTGCGCTGGCGGTCTCGATGCCGACATGACTTGGAAATTCAACAGCGCGCCCGTTCCCACCGACGACATCGCGCTCGAAATCACCGTGCGCGGCCTCAAAGGCGGCCATTCGGGGCTCGAAATCGACTGCGGTCGCGCCAATGCCAACAAACTGCTCTTCCGTTTCTTGAAAGAGATTATCATGCAATACGAAGCACGCTTGGCATCGGTCGAAGGCGGCAATATGCGCAACGCCATTCCGCGCGAAGCGAAAGCCGTGGTTACAATCCCCGCCGACAACAAGGAAGAGATAGAAAAATTGGCCGAAGAGTATGCCGAAACGTTCAACAACGAATACAAAGCCATCGAAAACGGCATTTTCGTCGATGTGCGCCAAGTGGAAGTGCCGGAGTCGTTGATTCCCGAAGAGATACAAGACGACTTTGTGAATGCCGTAACGGGCTGTCCGAATGGCGTTTTCCGCATGATTCCAGAAATTCCCGACACCGTCGAGACCTCCACGAACCTATCGATTGTGTTGGCCAACAGCACCGACATCAGCGTGAAATGCCTGTTGCGCAGTTCGGTCGACAGCAAAAAAGAGGAACTCGCCTCGATGATGGAGAGCGTGTTTGCGCTAGCGGGTGCCAAAGTCGAGTTTTCGGGCAGTTACTCGGGCTGGAATCCGAACATGGACTCGCCCATACTGAAGACGATGGCCGACGTTTACCAAAAAGAATTTGGCAAGCCTGCCGTGGTGCGCGTAGTGCACGCCGGTTTGGAGTGCGGCATCATTGGTGCCACCGAGCCGCGTTTGGATATGGTGTCGTTCGGCCCCACGATGCGCCACCCCCACACGCCCGACGAAAAGGTGAACATCGCCAGCGTCGAACGGTTCTGGCGGTTCATCGTCGCCACGCTCGAAGCCATTCCCGTGAAAGGTTAAAAACCACGCCGATAAACGAACAAAAGCAACGCCTCAAGCGTTGCTTTTGTTCGTTTTGGAGATTGGCGTGCTACGCGCGGTTTCTGGTGATTTGCGGATTTGGTTATTTGGTTATTTGGATATTTGGAAATTGGGTTGATCAGTTGATTGGTTGATCAGTTGATTATTGTGCAAATAAATTTGTCAATTTTTATGCGGATTTGCAATCCGCAACGGGCGCAATACAATTATGAATCACTGAATCATTGAATAATTGAATTATCGGGCGCATATAATGCGCCCCTACTTTCGCACTTTTATACTTTCAAACTTTCAC
>CAVKQB010000078.1:0-6960 GCA_963658575.1 Leyella stercorea
TCCGCCTGAACCGTGCGCCAATAAACGCCTTTTATGTTTTCGGTTGCAAAGGTACTACATTTCTCCGATATGTGCAAATGCGACGGCTGCAAGCGCATAAAAATTGCGAAATGTAGGCAAGATAGTTGGGCGGCGCGCCCAAAAAGAGTGTTGTTTTTTGCCTG
The DNA here is from genome assembly GCA_963658575.1 of Leyella stercorea. GTDB lineage: Bacteria > Bacteroidota > Bacteroidia > Bacteroidales > Paludibacteraceae > W0P28-013. The sequence continues at coordinate 165 of CAVKQB010000078.1, forward strand.
CCAATCGGTCGATAGGCCGAAAATCAGGACTTTTCCGCTTCAGAATCGGCTTTGTCGCCCAGCACATAACGCTTGTAGTACGAGATGAGCAGCGTGGTCGTGGGCAGAGCGATAATCATGCCCACAATGCCAAACAGCGAGCCAAACACCGACAGCGAAAGCAGAATGATGGCGGGATTCAAACCCATGGCCTTGCCCATGATTTTCGGCGTAAGAAACAGATCTTGAATGGCCTGCACCACCACCAAAACCACCGCCACGGCCAGCAGCATCCACCAAAAACTTTGCCCCGTCTCCATCGAGCGCAGCAGTGCCAAAAACACGACAGGAATCAACCCGACCGTCTGCAGATAAGGCACCAGATTCAGCACGCCGATGAAAAGTCCCATGGTGATGGCCATCGGCAAACCGATGATGCTGAAACCGATGGCAAACAGAATGCCCACGCACAACGCCACCAGCGACTGACCGCGGAAATAGTGGTTCATGCCCATCTTCACGTCGGTGGCCAGCCCTTCGACAAAGCGGCGGTATTTGGGCGGCACCGCCTTGACAAAGCCTTCGGAGATTTTTTCGTAATCGACCAAAATGAATATGACGTACAGCAGCACGACCATCAGCACAAACAGACCGGCCAACAGCCGCCAAGTGCCCGACAAGAGATTGAAAAACTGCGGCGCGACCTTCTGTGCGGCAGCTTGTAGATTTTCCCACGTCAGCAAATGCTGAAAATCGATGTCGCCAACCGTCGCCACCAGCCACGCATAAAAGTCGCTGTTTGCAAAACTGCTTTGGTCGAATTGTGTGGCATAACGCACCATCAACTGCCCCATTTTGGAGCATTCGCCCACGAGCGACGGCACCACGAGAAAGCCCGCGCCCAACAGCACGCCAGACACCAAAATCAGCGTTACAAAAATGGAGAGCATGCGGTACTTCAGGCGGCATTTGTTCTGAAAAAACAGCACCAACGGATAGAGCAAATAGGCTATCAACCAGCCAATTAAGAACGGCAACAGCACTCCGCTCAAGCGTTTGACAAGCCACAGGCAAGCCGCCACCACCACCAACGCAATGACGATACGCACCACACGGTCGAATGTATAGGGTTTTCGCAACATAAATTCAGTGTGAAAGTTTATCAAGTGAAAAGTCTATAAAGTTTATAAAGTGAGAAAGTGAGAAAGTATGAAAGTTTATAAAGTGGAAAGTTATTTGAAATCTGAAATCTGAAATTTTTTCTTGCTACTTGATACTTGTGTCTTGCTACTAATCTGTAACTTGCGCTTCGCCACCTCACTTTTCAAGCAGTTCTTTGGCGTTCTCGATGGCGGCTTCCGACGGATTTTTCCCGCTCAACATTTCGGCGATTTCGTGCACACGCTCGGCTGGCGACAGGCGCACGATGTTGGTAACGGTGGCCTCGGCCGTGTCGTGTTTGAACACGCGATAGTGCGCCACGCCTTGGGCGGCTATTTGCGGCAAATGTGTAATGGCAATGACCTGCATCGATTGCGCCATCTCGCTCATTATCAATCCCATACGAAGTGCCACCTCGCCCGAAACGCCCGTGTCTATCTCGTCGAAAACGATGGTTGGCAACTGCGTGCGATTGGCCACTAACGCTTTGATTACCAGCATCAAACGCGACAATTCGCCGCCCGAAGCCGTTTGCGCAATCGTTTGGGGTGCATGGTTTTTGTTGGCCGAAAAGAGAAATTCGACCACGTCCCTGCCCGTCGGCAAGAAATCGGTGGCCGCCACAAAACGCACCACGAAACGGGCGTTTGGCATGCCCAACTGCGCAAGTTGGCGCGACACTTCGCTCTCCAACACGGTTTGCACGCTCGCCCGCTTGGCCGACAAGGCTTCGGCGGCACGGCTCAAATCGGCTTGTGCCTGCTGTTTCTGCTTGGTCAGTTGTTCCAATTCGAAATCGAACCCGTCGATGCGGGCGAGTTTTGCCTCGAAATCGGCTTGCAGGCGCAACAATTCCGCCACCGTACCAACGCGATGTTTCTGTTGCAGCGTGTAAATCTGGTCGAGCCGCGCCTCGACAAACTCTTTGCGTCGTGGGTCGAAATCGGTATCGTTCAAACGGCTTTCGAGTTCGGAGGCGATGTCGTCCAAATCGACCAACGCGCTTTCGATACGCTGCTCATAATCAGCATTTTGCGGCAAAAATCGAGCAATCCGCCGCAAGGCCGAAAGCGTCTCTTTCAGGCGCAAGGCAACGCCCGCCGACTCGTCGGAGAGGTTGGCCAGCGCAACGGACAAGCCCGTTTTCACCTCCTCGCTGTGGTTCATAGCTTCGAGTTCGGCCTCGAGCGATTCCTGCTCGCCGTCGGTCAAGCCCAAAGCCGCCAACTGGTCGAACTGAAACTGCGCATAATCGCGGTCGGAACGCCACTGTTCGGCGGTTTGTTGCAAGTCGGCCAGCCGCCGTTCGGCCTCTTTGTAGATTTTGTATTTGGCGCGATAATCGGCCAGTTCGCGCTGCGATTCGGCCATAGCATCGACCACACCAAGTTGGAACGCATTTTCGCCAAGCAACAGATTTTCGTGTTGCGAATGAATATCGACCAGATGCGTGCTGATGTCGCGCAATTGCTGCAGATTCACGGGCATATCGTTCACAAAGGCGCGCGATTTGCCGCTGTCGAGCACTTCGCGGCGCAAGATGCACTCGTCGGCATAGTCCACGTCGAGCGACTCGAAAAGCGGCTGCAACGCCAAATCGGCGATGTCGAACACGGCTTCGACCACGCACTTGTTTTTGCCTTGCTGTATGACTTTCGTATCGGCGCGCTGCCCAAGCACCAACGCCAATGCGCCCATCATGATGGATTTGCCTGCGCCCGTTTCGCCCGTAACGACCGACAATCCGCCGTCGAAATCGATGTCGAAATGTTCTATCAGCGCATAATTCCGTATTTCGATATGTTTTAGCATAGTAACAAGACGAAATTAGTAAGAAAGTGTGAAAGTGAGAAAGTGAGAAAGTGAGAAAGTGAGAAAGTGAGAAAGTTTATAAAGTTTGTAAAGTGAAAAGTCTATAAAGTGGAAAGTCTATAAAGTTATTGTGGAGTTGGTGATTTGGTTATTGGGTTATTGGGTTATTTGGCTGATTCGACAATTTGAAATCTGAAATTTGAAATTGATTAAATAATTGGAAATTAGATAATTAAATAATTAAAAAGTCTTTGCTCTATATTCTTTGCTCTTTGTTCTAAACTTGCGGCTTTGCCGCATCACTACTCACTACTCACTACTCACTACTAAATTCTCACTGCTCACTGCTCACTAAATTAGGGTTTGATGGCTTCGTAGCGTGTGCCGAGTGCCGGGTTGATGTCCATCAGCACGTTGTAGACCTCGGTGCGTTGCTGTGCGGGTGCTTTTGGCGACGAGAAGAGGCTTATCAGTTCGTCGTTTTTGGCATCGAGAAACGACGTGATGGCGACAGCACTCGGATAGAGTCGGTTGATGTCGCGCAACACGGGCAAGCCAGCGGCAATGCGCGCCCGCCCATTGTCCACGTTGGTGGCCATATTGTCCAACGCCAAGCGGTGATATTCGTAGAAATACTCGCGGAATTTGCGGAAACGCTCGTCCATCAGGTTGTTGATCAGCGCATAACGGTTTTTGTCGTCGTCGAACGCCTTCCAACCGCTTCCTTCGGCATCGGAGCGGCTCTGCGACAGGCTCACAATCTGCTCGGCCGCCTGAAACGCCGCCGTGCCGCCCAACTTGCTGTACGAATCCAAATCCAACCCGATGATGATGTAAGCGTAATAAGCCAAAACGGCGGTCAGATTGTTTTCGTACGTGTTGTTGTTCACCTCGATGGGGTCGAACTCGACGTACGAAAAATTGACGCTATTGTCCTTGAAATTGAAGAGCGGCGTGGTGTACGACGTGCCATAAACCGGCCGCCGCGCCTGAATTTGCAGAGTTGTGGTGAGCGCATCGTCGCTGTAGGCCGTTACGTTGAACAGAAAACTGCAATCGATGCGTTCGTTGGTGCCATAAACCAAATCCGTCCAGTGTTGGGTGTTCATAAACTCGTTCAACGCCGATTGCAGCGTTTCGAACACCTGCTTGTTGGTGCCTTGCAGTTGCGATGTGTTCACCGTTACGTTGCACTTGAGTTCCTGCGCCGCGAGCGGCAGCGTACAGAGTGCGAGCAGTGCTGTCAATATCTTTTTCATAGTCGTTCCAATTCGGCCACGATGTCGGCGGCCACTTCGGTTTTGGGTTTCAGGGCAAACGGCATTTTTTCGCCCGAGGCTTTCAAAATGGTTATTTTGTTCGTATCGTAGCCGAAACCTGCTTCGGCATCGGCGAGCGAATTCAGCACGATGAAATCGAAATTTTTGCGCCGCATCTTTTCGAGCGCGTGCGCCTCTTCGTCGTGCGTTTCGAGCGCGAAGCCCACCAAAAACTGTTCGGCACGCTTCCGACTGCCAAGTGCGGCCGCTATGTCGCGTGTGGGGCGCAGTTCGACGACCAAATTTTCGCCCGTCCGCTTGATTTTCTCGTTGGCCACGACCACAGGCGTGAAATCGGCCACGGCGGCACACAAAATGGCACCATCGCATTGTGCGAAATGCGCCACAGCGGCCTCGTACATCTCTTGCGCCGATTCCACATCTATACGTTTAACGTGCCGATGGTCGATTTGTTGCTGTACCGGCCCCGAAATCAACAACACCTCGGCACCTGCATCGGCACAAGCGCGCGCCAAGGCGAAGCCCATTTTTCCCGACGAATAGTTGCCAATGAAGCGCACCGGATCGATGCGTTCGTAGGTCGGGCCAGCCGTTATCAATATGCGTTTACCGTACAACATTGTGAGTGTGAAAGTGTGAAATTAGTGAGTAGTGAGCAGTGAGTAATGAGTAGTGATTTTTTTGAGATTAGGGTGTTTCGGTTACCGACAATTTGAAATTTGAAATTTGAAATCTAAAATTGCGGCTTTGCCGCATCACTCCTCACTCCTCATTTCTAATTTCTCACTCCTAATTACTAACTAAAAATCGAGTGCTGAGTCGAGGAAGGCCACGATGTTTTCGGGTTCTTCCATGCGTCCTTTGCCCACGCTGCCGCACGCCAATTCGCCGTAGGCTGGCTCGATAAACTGCACATCGACGGCGCGCAGTTCGCGTATATTGCGCTGCACAATCGGGTGCTCGTACATCTTGTCGTTCATGGCCGGCGCGATGAACACGGGCTTGTCGAACGCCAAAAATGTGGTTGTGAGCGCATCGTCGGCAATGCCGTTGGCAAACTTGCCGATGATGTTGGCCGTGGCAGGTGCTACCAACAGCGCATCAGCCCAATCGGCATGCGACACATGTTCGGGATTGAACGTGTGCACAGGCTCGAAAACCTCGCTATAAACTCTGTTGTGCGAAAGCGTTTGCAGCGTTACTTCGGTAACAAAATGGAGTGCATTGCGCGTGCAAACCGTGCGCACTTCGGCTCCTTCGGCCAGCAGTTGGCGAATGAGTTCGGGACATTTGTAGGCCGCTATTCCGCCCGAGATTCCCAATAGAATGTGTTTTCCTTGCAACATAGTTCGGTCGATTTCAAAAGTTTTTGTAAACTACAAATGTAATCATTTTTCGCCGCCGCAAAAATTTTTCGGGCAAAAAGTTATCCACAACGCCACGCAGCGACAAACAAATGGCTTTGGCACTACTTTTGCAACAGAAAATTTACTAATTTTGTAATCTGTAACTCGAATCGTATAACGCTTTTTTTTCGACATGGGATTTTTTAGCAAAATTTTGGCAGGCAGCATCGGCTGGGCATTGGGCGGTCCGATAGGAGCCATCATTGCCTTGGCCATCGCATCGGCCTTGGGCAGCAAAACCACCGACTACAGCCGCCGCATCGAGAGCGACGGACAGGCGCACTCCGAACAACGCTACAGCCGACAACAGACCACAAGCAACGACTTTACGATGGCACTGTTGGTGCTTCAGGCAGCGGTGATGAAAGCCGATGGTGCCGTGAAAAAATCGGAACTGAACGTGGTAAAAGCGCATCTGCGCCAACTGTTCGACGACGAAACGGCACTCGAAGCGTTGCGGCTGCTGCAACAGATACTGCAACAGGACATTCCCGTGGAGCGGGTTACCTACCAAGTGCGCCAGCACATGACGGCACCGGCACGCCGCGAACTGCTGCACATGCTTTTCAACATCGCCTATGCCGACGGGACATGCAGCCGCGCCGAACTGACGCTTTTGGAGAAAATCGCTGCGCAAATAGGCGTTTCGCGCGCCGACACCGACTCGATTAAAGCGATGTTCGGCATCGGAAAAAATCCCGATTGGGCATACCAAGTGCTCGAAATCGCGCCCACCGCCACCGACGACGAGGTGAAAAAAGCCTACCGAAAAATGGCGATGAAGTACCACCCCGACCGCGTAAGCACGCTGGGCGAAGAGGTGGCCAAAAGTGCCGCCGAAAAATTCCGCAAAGTGCACGAAGCCTACGAGGAGATAAAGCGGCAGCGGGGAATTAATTGATTAGTAGCAAGAAAATTAGAACATAGAACAAAGACAATTGATTAGTAGCAAGACACAAGTAGCAAGAAAAAATTAGGAGTGAGGAGTTGTTGGGCGCGAACCTGTCCCTCTGCCGAGCAGAGCGAGGATAGGGGGACGAGGAGCGCAGCGACGGAGGGGGTTGAAACCAATTAAGAATTAAGAATTTCTTCGGTAAGCGAGAGCAGAGTCAAACTTGTTTGAACTATGCCGAGCGTAGAAAAAATGCGCGCAGCGAA
>CAVKQB010000079.1:0-6502 GCA_963658575.1 Leyella stercorea
TGCCATACGTCGGGTGGTTGTTCCGTTGGATGTGATTTGAACGAGCAAAATGGGTTGCAAATTTGAAAACTTTTTACTACATTTGTGGCGATAAAATGATTACTCAACCCTTAAAAACTAAAATGCTATGTTTGTAATTCCCGATTATGGTTTATGGGGTATTCCTATTTTGATTATTTGCATTATCTATGCATTCAAACACAGCGGCAAATAGGAAGCTCTTAAAGCAAACACTTGAAGTTGTGTTTGTCGGATCTTAAGATCTTTGCTTTGTTTTTTTTGACAAAAGGGCGCATTTCGGTGCGTCTTTTTTTTGTGTTGGTGTTCAATCTATTTTTGCGGCAAAAATGGATTGAACTATTATGGCAAATTACCAAGACAAAGTAACCATCGAGACCACCGTGAATGGCCAGCAGGCCGAAGACGAATTGAAAAAACTGCGCCAGCAAGCCATCGACCTGAAAGAGAAAATAGCCGATGTGTATAAAACGCAGGGAAAATCGGCCGCCTACGACAGTTTGAACAAAGAGTTGAACAAAACCAAACGCAACATTGTGGAGGTGCAAAAACAGATGTACGATGTGAACCGCACACTCAACAACCTTTCGAGTGCCAGCGTGCGCGACCTGCGGCGCGCTTACAACGAGCTGAACAGCGAGCTGAAAAACGGCACCATCGAACGCGGCACAAAGGCGTGGGACGAACAGCAGCAAAAGATAAAGGCCGTGCGCGAGCAGTTGGCCGCCGTAACTGCCGAACAGGAAAAGATGAACACAGGTGGCTCGATGCTCGATGGATTCAACAAAATTTCGTTCGCTATCAATAGTATTGCGGAGGTATTGAGTGGAATACAAGGCAAAATGCAGCAATTTGTGGCACAAGCCGCCGAAATGGACGATGCCTACAGCGATGTGCAGAAAACCACAGGCCTAACTCGCGACGAAGTGGTGGCACTGAATGACGCTTTCAAGAATATGGACACACGCACCAGCCGCGAACGCCTGAACGAACTGGCAAGCGCAGCGGGTAAATTGGGCATCACAGGCAGCGACGAGGTGCTGCAATTTGTCGAAGCCGCCAACCAAATAAACGTGGCATTAGGAGAAGATTTGGGCGAAGATGCTATCAAACAGATAGGCAAAATGGTGGGCGTGTTTGGCGAATGCACCGACGAACTGCAAGGCAAAGACCTGAAAAGGCAGATGTTATCGGTGGGCTCTGCACTCAACGAATTGGGTGCCTCTTCGAGTGCCAGCGAAGCCTACCTGGTGCAGTTTGCTGGCCGGTTGGGTGGCGTGGCACGCCAAGCAGGTATTTCGATAGACCAGATTTTGGGGTTCGGATCTGCGCTCGACCAAGACATGCAACAGGTCGAAATGTCGGCCACCGCTTTTTCTACCATTCTGACCAAGATGATGAGCGAGCCCGCCAAGTTTGCGCAAGCTGCAGGGCTCGATGTGCAAAAATTCACCACACTGGTAAAAACCGACACCAACGCCGCTGTGAAAGAGTTGTTGCGCTCGCTGAAAAATAGTGGCGACTTCGAGGCACTGACACCCATTTTGGCCGACCTTGGCCTGACTGGTACGCGTGCCACTGGCGTGGTTACCGCCTTGGCCAACTCTATCGACAAAATAGAAACGGCGCAAACCATCGCTAACCAAGCCATGAACGAGGGCGTGAGCATTACCAACGAATACGATGTGAAAAATAGCAACCTGCAAGCGCAGTTGGAGAAAAACGAGAAAGCATTCAAAGACGCTGCCATAGCACTTGGCGAAAGCCTTGCCCCTGCGTTCAATTCGGCGGCCACCGTTTCGACCACACTGATGAGCGCATTGGCCAACACTGTGCAGTGGGTGAGCCAAAACAAAGCCATCTGCATAGCACTGACTGCAGCGTGGGCGGCATACATCGCTGCTAAACAGAAAGCAATCATTGTAGAGAAAACAATGGCGGTGTGGCACAAAACCACCGCCGCACTGCAAGCTACCGCTACCGTAGCGACCAAAGCCGCAGCCGTGGCCTATTACACACTCACCGGAGCCACACAAAAGGCCGCAGCCGCACAAAAAGCCATGAAATTGGCAATGGCCAGCACACCGTGGGGCGCAATTCTGGCAGGCGTAACTGCCATAACCGTAGGCATATACAAGTGGGTGCAAAACAGTCGCGAACTGAATACTACGCAGCGTACCATGACCAACATAAACAAAGCTACCAACGACGGATATGCCGAACAGGCAAGCAAAGTGGATATGCTCAACAGCCGCCTGCGCAACGAAAAACTATCGCTCGACGAACGGCGCAAGGCACTCGAAGGGTTACGCAAAATAATACCAAACTATCATGCAGAACTCACACAAGAGGGCAAGCTCATCAACGACAACAAAAACGCTATCGACCAATACCTGAAAAGCCTCGAACAAGAAGTGCGGTTCAAAGCCGTAAAGGCCGAACTCGAAACCCTCTACGCCGAAAAGATGAAGCAAGAAAAGGTGGTGGAAGAGAAACAGACGTTGGCAACCGCCCAGCAAGAAAGGGTCGATAAGTATTCCAACATCAACCCTGCCGAAGGGCTTACCTTCGATAGTCAGACATTGGTAGGCTACACGCTGGCTGCTGAACACGCCAATCGTGAATTGAATAAAGAGAAAGACAAATTGGCCGAAACACTGGCGGCGATAAAGAAACTCGAAGAACAGTACGCCACCGAAAGCAATAAAACCACCGCCAACACGCCCACCGCTGCACCCACCGCCAGCGGTAGCCCTACGCTCACTGCCACCACCCAAAGCAACATACCAAGCGAGGCCGACCTGCTGAAACAGCGCACCGACGAAATAGATACCGAAATGAAACGGCGCAACGCGCTGCTCGCTACCGAATACGCCGCAGGCCTGAAAGACCGCCAACAGTACGAGCAGGACATGGCCGATGTAGAACTATGGGGCATCGACCAAAAACGCCAATTGCACGCCGAAGGCTCAAAAGAACACTACGAACTGGATGCACAACTGCAACTGAAAACGCTCGACTTGCAAAAAAAATGCACCGCCGAAGAACTGACAGCACTCAAAGAAAAAAGCACGCAAACCAAACAGGTGTTGCAACAGCAGTACATCAATGGCGAAATTACCGCCGAACGCTACACCGAGGCAGTAAAAACACTCGAATACGAAGAAATGGCCGCACGAGTGCAAATCTACTCCGAAGGCACGGCCGAACGCAAAGCTGCCGAGCAAGAACTCACCGACTGGCTCAACAACGACCAATTGGCACGCCGCCAAGAGTTCGAACAAAAGGCCGCAGAGTTTCGCAACAACTACCTGAAAACAAGCAACGCCGAAAAGATGCAGACCGAAATGGCACTGGCCGACGAGATGCACGCACGCGGATTGCTCAAAGAGGAAGAGTATCAAAAAGCCTTAGCCGAAATAAAAGAACGCTACAACAATGGCGAAGACGATGAAAAAGACGACGACACCCAAACACCATCGGTAAACCTTGGCAGTGGTAACGATTGGGGCAACACCATGGTAAAATTCGGCGAAGCATTGGGCAATTTGAGCCAAAAAATACAAGATGGGAAAGCCGAATGGACAGACTACGCTGGAGTGGCCGTAGCCGCACTATCGACGGTATCGACAATGATAAGTAGCGTGTCGAACTTGATGCAGGCCAACACCGACCTCGAAGTGGCCAAAGTAGAAAGCCGCTACGATGCCGAAATAAAAGCCGCCGGCAAAAACAAAAAGAAGGTGGCCAAACTCGAAGAAGAGAAAGAAACCGCCGTAAGCCGCGTGAAAGCCCAAGCCAACGAAAAAGCCTTTGGCTTGGAAATTGCGGCAGCCGTGGCACAAACAGCCGCTGCCGCCATCAGCGCATTTGCATCGGCGGCTGCCATACCAGTAGTGGGGTGGGTGATGGCACCGATAGCGGCAGCCACAGCCATTGCGGCAGGAGCGGTGCAAATCGCCACCATCAAAAAACAGCACGAAGCCAGCAAGGCCAACTACTGGACAGGCGGCTATACGCCGCACGGTGCGTGGAACCAAGAGCAGGGCACCGTGCATAGCGACGAATTTGTAGCCAACCGCTTTGCAGTGAAAAACCAGCAAATTCGTCCCGTGTTCGACTTGATAGACCAAGCACAAAAAGAGAATACCGTCGGCGCACTCACCAGTCAAGATGTGAGCCGCGTGCTCGACACAGGCGGCACCAACGCCACACAAGTACCAAGCAACGACCAAACCAACCTACAGGTGTCGGCATCGCTCACCGCCATGACCGTAGCCACCGAACGGCTCAACCGCAAACTCGACGATGGTATAGGCGCAACTGTGGCCATTACAGGGGAAAACGGCTTCGAAAAACAATATCAGCACTATCAACGATTGACAAAAAAACAAAAATAAACCATGATACAACTACTCATCGACGGGAAAAAGGTCGTCATCAAAAAAGGTGTAAATCCGCAATTAAAATTTGAAAATTCCTATTTTTCAAAAGGCAATGTTTGGAGTTACGACATAGAACTGCCGCTCGACGACTACCACAATGCTGCCATATTCGGTGCAATCGGCCGACACGATGTGCGACAAAAACAACAGACGCATACAGCCGAACTCATTATTCCTGGCATGAACCACATCACAGGTAGCGTGGTAGTTACCAAAATAACTGAAACCAGCGTGTATGTACAACTGACCGTTAATAACACCGCCATCGATTCCGCCGTAGCCGACCGATATATCGACTCGATATATGAACTCGGGCGCATCGACAAACAACCACGCGCTGCAAATTACCCTGTCAGCAATACCGATGGCGAAGTAATCGGCGATTATATAGTACGCGCCACAGCAAAGCACGACACAAAAAAAGTGTTTGACTATGGTGTGGAAGGCACTTTCGAGTATGAACTCGAATTTATAGGTCACCCTTTGTATTACCCATACCAGCCATATTTTTTCGATGTGGTGATGAAACTGTTGCAGGTGGCCGGTTACACTGTTGGTACTAATGCGCTCGACACCCAGATGATGCGTGCGCTCATCATTGTGCGTGCGACTACACAGAGAAACATCGCCAACCACCTGCCGCACTGGACGTTCAGCGAGTTTATCACCGAAGTAGAGCTGTTTGCTAACGTACATTTCATTTTCGACAACACTACCAAAGTCGTCGATATTGTGTCGGTGAGTGTGGCACTCACCGACAGCACCAGTACCACCAACAATGATGTCGTGGTCGTCGACGAACTGTCGGCCGAAATCGATACCGACACTGCCAGCGTCGATGCCGCCGACACCAACAGCAACAACAATATCGGCTACAACCTGCTGGGCGACTTCAGCGACAAATACGAAAAGCTGTCGGATGAAATTCTTGATGCTGCTAATATAACACCCGTCGACTCGTGGGACGAGATGAAAAAAATGCACGACGACGGTATCGACAATCAGAAACAACTGTTTTTGCTCGATGGCGACTATTACTTGCCACAACCAAACTACTACCCATTCAAGTGTAACCGCCTGCACGACATCAAAACAAACGACGATGCCGACGTGCAGCTGCTGCGCATCACGCCTGTGGCTTTCACCGAACATACTTTCGATATTTACGATTGCACCGGATCTGAAGCAATAAAACGAGGCGAGACCCAGCAATTTCGCATAATGGTGAGCGAAGGGCGCTCCCCATCGAGAGTGATCGATTCGTATTTAGTCAATACAATCACAGGCAACGAAGATGATGATTATCAAGATGAAGGAAGTTATCACGACGTGATGCGCGTAGCGTTTGTCGACGAACTGAAATTCCCAATATACATGGAATTTGATTCTTTCTACCCCGAAGAGGTGCCATTTGAATTTGGTATGGATGAAAAATATGAAGGCTTCATATATAGGGCTAAACTGTTTGTGAACACACCATACACTATGCCTGGATTTATGCGATACGACTTGGATAACTATATCGACTCCGCTACGCGCTTCTACTTCGAAAAACATTCGCGTGGCGACGAAGACACAGAATACGAACCATATGAAAGGGCTATCGACAACCGCCCCTATACGCTTGAACTAACTGGGCGTAGCGCGGCTGGCAACGGCACCAGTCTAAGTATCAAACGCCTGCTGCCCGACATGACCATCGAATACACCAAGCGCATTATTGCCCACTCATTGCCCGACGTGAACAAAATTTTTCAGATTCGCGGCAAACGGTTCATCTGTAAGTCGCTCACGGTCGAAATCAACGAAGAGGGTATTGTGCCACTCATGGAGGGTACATTCTACATGTACGATTAGAAGTGTGCACGCGGTTCGGGCGATGTGGTTGCGCATTTCGAGCCGAGCCGAAACATGATAAACTTAACCAAAAAGAAGGGTAATTTGTCATTAGCACACGAATACGGCCATGCGCTCGACTGGAATTTCGGCCGCAAAAGCGGGTGCAAGCACCACCTATCTGTGCAAATCGTGGTCTAACT
>CAVKQB010000080.1:0-5908 GCA_963658575.1 Leyella stercorea
CGTCGCTGTCGCTCCTCGTCCCCCTATCCTCGCTGCGCTCGGCAGAGGGACAGAATTAAATCATTGAATTATTGATTTATTGAATCATTGAATGTTTCAATTTGTCAATCCGTCAATCCGTAAATCTGTCAATTAAAAACACCTCTCACTTCTCACTCCTCACTTCTAACTGCTAATTATTTATCCCCCAATCGGACGGGTTGCATTGTGTTTTGTCGACATCGACATCGGGGAAGAACGTGTGTCCCGTGAGGCGTTCGATTTCGGCCACCGATTTGCAGTACTGCTTGAGTGAAGTGCCTGTGGTGTTGTGGTCGAGCCAAAAACCGATGCATTTCAGGTCGTCGCGGTCGGCTTTGGTAACGGACAACCCTGTGCGCCCGCTGACGGTGCGGAGAAGCACTTTATAATAGTGTGTTGGCACGGGATAGGTGCTGTTTTTACCTACGCGGTAGTTCGTGTTTTCCCAATGCGCGCCAGTAACCACATAGAGCGTGTCGGAGCAGATGTATTGGCGCACGCGGCTTTCGAGAGTTACCCAAATGCCCGTGTTGAAGTCGTATTTTTGCGGTGTCATGTTCGACATGTAGAACGTTTGCGCGTTCATTTCGACATTGACTTGGCGGTCGTACGACGGGATTTGGTGTCCGCGCGTCAGGCCAGAATAGCCGCTTTTGCCCACGGCTTGGTAGGTGGAGTCGATGTCGGTGTCGTAGGGCCAAACTTGGCTCGACTCGTAGGCGCGCCCTGCCGAACCGTTGGTGTAGCACGTGTGTAGCGGATAGGCGACCCACAAGGCGGCATATTTCGTTTTGTCGAAACACATGCTGTAGTTGCGCATGTTTGCGTTGCCGATTTTGGCCGTGTGGGTGATGTAGATGTAGTTGCTGTTGTTTACCTTTTTGGGGCATTCGGGGCGGTAACCGACGTGGTCGACCGTGCTGCCTCGGTTGTAGTCGTAGTTTTCGAAATCGTCATCGTCTTTGTTGCAACTAGCAAGCAAAGCCACGCACAACACGAGTGGCAGAAGATATTTTTTCATGGTAATAGTGCTTTTTTAGCGTGCAAATGTAGTTATTTTAGCGCAACCGACCAAAACTTTCGTCGACAAACGGCGTTTGTGGTCGATAAAAGAGCGTTCGCACGCCTGCGTTTGGTTGGTAAAGGCTTTTTTTGTACATTTGCAGGTTGTAGTTGCTGTGTCGATTTTGTGCGCTACGACGAGTATTATGGAAGAATTTACGACGGTTATAAAGCCCAAAAACAAACTGCTTTCGGTCGATTTGGGCGAATTGTGGCGTTATCGCGATTTGCTGACGCTTTTTGTGAAACGCAACATCATCACGCAGTACAAGCAGACGGTGCTCGGTCCGCTGTGGTTCCTGATTCAGCCAGCCTTGACCACAATAATGTATATGGTGGTGTTTGGCGGCATAGCCAACATTCCGACCGACGGTGTGCCGCAACCGCTCTTTTATCTTGCTGGCATTTGCTGTTGGCAGTATTTTGCCGACAGTTTGACCAAGACTTCGAACACGTTTGTCGACAACCAGAGCACCTTTGGCAAGGTCTATTTTCCGCGTTTGGTGGTGCCGCTGGCCAATGTGATATCGAATTTGGTGAAATTCGGCATACAATTTTTGCTCTATGCGCTGGTGTATGCCTATTACCTGATTTTCGCCGATGTTTGCATAACGCCCACTTGGTATCTGTTGCTGCTGCCCGTGTTGGTGATGTTGCTGGCGGGATTGGCTTTGGGTTTTGGCATCATCATTTCGTCGATGACGACCAAATACCGCGACTTGCAGATATTGTTTTCGTTTGTTGTGCAGTTGTGGATGTACGCCACGCCGATAGTCTATCCGTTGAGCATGATTACGAACGAAAAACTGCTTTTTGTGATGAAACTCAATCCCGTAACGGGTATCATCGAGGCGTTCAAATATGCCACGTTGGGCGCGGGCGAGTTCAGTTGGTCGCTGCTCGGCTATAGTTTCGGCTTCATGGTGGTGCTGCTGGCGGTTGGTGTCGTGGTGTTCAACAAGGTGCAGCGGTCGTTTATGGATACGGTGTAAGTTGCCGAACAATTCAGCCGCTCAATCGAGTAAAAAATACGGAATAATTTGAAAATCAGATAATTGAAGCAATGAAAACTGCGTTAATCACTGGCATTACGGGGCAGGACGGCTCCTATTTGGCCGAATTTCTGCTCGGAAAAGGATACGAAGTGCATGGACTATTGCGCCGTGCATCGACGTTCAACACGGGGCGCATCGAGCACCTGTATCTGAACGAATGGGTGCGCGACATGAAACGCGAACGTGCTGTGAATCTGCACTATGGCGACATGACCGACTCGAGTTCGCTGGTGCGCATCATACAAGAGGTGCAGCCCGACGAAATCTACAACTTGGCCGCCCAAAGCCACGTGAAAGTCAGTTTCGACGTGCCAGAATACACCGCCGAAGCCGATGCCGTCGGCACGTTGCGGCTGTTGGAAGCGGTGCGCATTCTCGGTCTCGAAAAGCGGTGCCGCATCTATCAGGCCTCGACATCGGAACTGTTTGGCAAAGTGCAGGAGGTGCCGCAGCGCGAAACCACGCCTTTTTATCCGCGTTCGCCCTACGGAGTGGCCAAACAATATGGTTTTTGGATTACGAAAAACTACCGCGAATCGTATGGCATGTTTGCTGTGAACGGCATTCTGTTCAACCACGAAAGCGAACGCCGCGGCGAGACATTCGTAACGCGCAAAATTACTCTGGCGGCGGCACGCATTGCGCACGGCAAGCAGGACAAACTCTACTTGGGCAATCTGGACGCGCGGCGCGACTGGGGCTACGCCAAGGATTATGTGGAATGCATGTGGCTGATGCTGCAACACCCGACTCCCGAAGATTTTGTCATCGCTACGGGCGAGATGCACACTGTGCGCGAGTTTTGCACGCTGGCGTTCGGCTATGCTGGCATCGATCTGCGCTGGGAGGGCAGTGGTGTGGACGAACGTGGCATCGACGTGCGGACGGGGCGCGTGCTGGTGGAGGTCGACCCGAAGTATTTCCGTCCTGCCGAAGTGGAGCAACTGCTCGGCGACCCGACCAAAGCCAAGACACTGCTCGGCTGGAACCCGCGCAAAACCCCGTTCGACGAACTGGTGAAACGCATGGTAGCCAACGACATGGCCGCCTACGAGTGAGCGCGTTCCGCTTTTGCGGACATAACTGCCAACGACACTATGAGCGACAAAATATCCATACGTTTCTTCGAAAACCGCACGGTGCGAGCCGTTTGGGACGATGCCCAAGCCAAATGGTGGTTCTCGGCGTTGGATATTGTGGGCGTGCTCAACCAGCAGGACGACTACGCCAAAAATCGCAATTATTGGAAATATCTCAAAAACAAACTCAAGCGCGAGCAAAGCCAACTGGTTAGTGGCACTAACCGCTTGAAATTGCAGGCTCCCGACGGAAAAAAACGTTTGGCCGATGTGCTCGATAGCGATGGCGTTGTCCGATTGGCCAAGGAATTTCCCAATACACGCGCCAGCAAATTTCTCGATTGGTTCACCTATAGCGACACTTCTATCGACGGACAGAGCAAGAAAAAAGCCTATGCGCTTTTCGAAAGCGGCGTGATAGACAGCATAGAAGTTGGCACTTTTCGTGGTTTGCAGCAGATACACGCCTATATTTTTGGCGGTTTGTACGATTTCGCAGGCAAAATGCGTACAGTGAATATCGCTAAAGGCAGTTTTCAATTTGCCATGGCGCACTTTCTGCCCGATACGTTAGCAACCATCGAACGCATGCCCGAAAATACGTTCGACGACATTGTGGATAAGTATGTGGAGATGAATGTGGCGCACCCATTCCGCGAGGGAAATGGTCGCAGCGCACGCATCTGGCTCGACTTGATGCTCAAAAAACATTTAGGACAATGCGTCGATTGGAGTCGTGTGGACAAAAAAAATTACCTTGAGGCGATGACGGCCAGCGTGGCCGACAGCACGGCAATCAGAAATTTGCTGCGCTGTGCCTTGACCGACCGCATCGACGACCGCGAGATGTTGATGAAAGGCATCGACTACTCCTATTATTACGAAGAAGACGAAAATATCGAGATATAGCATCAGAATGATGCAAACACACTATGGAAAAGAATAGTAAAATCTATGTGGCGGGACACCGCGGAATGGTGGGCAGCGCCATCGTGCGGGAACTGCAGCGGCAGGGCTACACGAACATTATTACCCGCACGCACAAGGAGTTAGACCTCTGCCGACAGGATGCCGTTGAGGCGTTTTTCCAAACGGAAAAGCCTGAGTATGTGTTCCTTGCAGCGGCAAAGGTAGGCGGAATAGTGGCCAACGAGAGTGCGCTTGCCGACTTTATGTACGACAATATGATTCTCGAGATGAATGTAATTCACGCCGCTTGGCAGAATGGCTGCAAGAAGTTGGAGTTCCTTGGCTCGAGTTGCATTTATCCGCGTCTGGCTCCACAGCCGATGAAGGAAGATTGTCTGCTCACGGGGGCGCTCGAAAAAACCAACGAGGCGTATGCTTTGGCAAAGATTTCGGGGTTAAAATACTGCGAGTTTCTCAACCGTCAGTACGGCACGGACTATATCTCCGTTATGCCGACCAACCTCTACGGCCCGAACGACAACTATCATCCCGAGCACTCGCATGTGCTGCCTGCGCTGATACGCCGTTTTCACGAGGCGAAGGAGAGTGGGGCGCAGTGCGTTACCTGTTGGGGCGATGGCTCTCCGCTGCGAGAATTCCTGTATGTGGACGATTTAGCCAACTTGTGCGTTTTCTTGATGAACCACTATTCGGGCAACGAGACCGTCAATGCAGGTACGGGTAAGGAACTGACTATCAAGGCACTGACGGAGTTAGTGGCAAAAGTGGTCGGCTACACGGGACACATTGAATGGGACACCACCCGTCCGAACGGCACACCCCGCAAATTGCTTGATGTGTCGAAAGCGACTGCTCTCGGCTGGACATACAAGACGGAATTGGAAGAGGGTATTCGCCTCACTTACGAGGACTTTTTGCACAATCCCATGCGCGCCGAACGATGAGAACATTTTGGTTGATACAGTCTTGTTTAATGGTTGCAGACCGCTAATTTTGTTCATTTTTGGTGCGATTGCCTCTAAAATTATCTTTCGTCTTGCGTGAATGCGTTTTTATTCGTAACTTTACCGCCTTATAACACACCAATAGTTTCGCACAAACACCGCCACGGCAACAAACAAACACAGATATCCACAGCGACTCGAATTGATGAACGACAAAGGACAAATACTGCTATATCAAACCACCAATGGCGAGAGTCGGATAGAGGTGCGTTTGCAAGACGAGACCGTTTGGCTCACGCTTGACCAAATGGCAGAACTCTTTCAACGCAACAAATCCACCATCTCGCGCCACATCAAGAATATCTTTGATACGGGGGAATTGGAAGAGAAAGTGGTAGTTGCATTTTTTGCAACAACCACTCCGCATGGTGCTATGGCAGGGAAGTGAAATAGTTCTATATTGAGAATGTAGTGCTGCTCATAAATGTACATACTTGACACGATGGAATTGCAATCGGATACAACTGTTGCATTTTTTGCAACAGTTCAAACAGAGATGACTATACCGGACAAGCCAAAGAGCCGATTCTAGAAATACCGACTTTCGGTCAAAGGGCGGCAACTGCTAAACGAACTAAGTAAATCAGAACAACTGATAATATAACAAACCATAGCGCAAACGCAATTATCACAAACATAATACCACAAACAACACAACGCTAATCATAAAACACCCTCACAACCACCTGCACACACACAAATATGTCCACAGCAATAGAATTCAATCATATCAGCAAGCAATACCGCTTGGGATTAG
>CAVKQB010000081.1:0-5273 GCA_963658575.1 Leyella stercorea
CAAATTGTCGGTAGCCGAAACGCCTTAACCTTCAAAAAATTGGTCGCACGGGATTTGCAATCCCGTGCTTCCTTTTTGTGCGGATTTGTAATTTTTTAGAGCAAAGAGCATAGAATTTAGAACAAAGACAACTTGGTGCGAACAATTTTTAATTATTCATTCTTAATTCTTAATTAAAATAAACCCCTACCCCCACTAACGTGGGTACTCCCCCTATCTGCTACGCAGCAGGGGGAGAGAACGCGCCCCAAAATTCAATCATTCAATAATTCAGTGATTCAATGATTCAATTCTGTCCCTCTGCCGAGCGGAGCGAGGATAGGGGGACGAGGAGCGTAGCGACGGAGGGGGTTAAATACCAATTAAGAATGAATAATTAAGAATTAAGAATTTTTCAAATAACCAAATCAACAAATCCACAAAAAACTTAGAAACGCGCGAAGCGCGCCAATCTTCAAATTTTCAAATCTTCAAATAATATCAAACCGCGCGAAGCACGAGATAGAAACCGTGCGAAGCACGAGAAACAATAGAACCCTGTTCGCAATCGGGCACAAAAAATGGGTAAGCGATCTATATCGCACCGCTACAACCTCCTACCCTTGCTGCCGTCAAGCCCTGGGGGAATTCAAAGGGAGCTGGTCGTATAGGACTTACCCGCTGCAAAAGTAGTTCAAAAAAACGACCCGACAAAATTTCACGCCCATTTTTTTGCACACGCCACACAAATGCCACTTCCTGCGCTTGATTTATCGGAGAAAATGCCTAATTTTGCAGAAAAAATTACACGTATGAACGAACATGTAAAATGCCTGATAATCGGTTCTGGCCCTGCGGGTTATACGGCAGCCATCTATGCCGGTCGCGCCAACTTGTCGCCTGTGCTGTACGAGGGCATGCAGCCCGGCGGCCAACTGACACAAACCACCGACGTGGAGAATTTTCCGGGCTACCCCAACGGCATCGATGCCAACATGATGATGGCCGATTTTCGTGCGCAAGCCGAACGTTTCGGGGCTGACATCCGTTTCGGAGCGGTTACTTCGGTCGATTTTTCGGCACGCCCGCACAAGGTTGTCATCGACGAGACCAGCACCATCGAAGCCGACACCGTCATCATCGCGACGGGCGCATCGGCCAAATACTTGGGACTCGACGACGAAAAGCGTTATGCTGGCAAAGGCGTTTCGGCGTGCGCCACCTGCGACGGATTCTTCTACCGCAAAAAACGCGTGGCCGTGGTAGGCGGCGGCGACACCGCATGCGAAGAAGCCCTCTATCTGGCGGGATTGTGCGAAAAAGTCTATCTCGTCGTGCGCAAACCGTTTCTGCGCGCCTCGCAAATCATGCAACAGCGTGTGCTGCACACGCCCAACATCGAAGTGCTGTTCGAACACAACACGCTCGGACTGTTTGGCACCAACGGCGTAGAAGGCGCACACCTCGTATGGCGCAAAGGGCAGCCCGACGAGAAGCGCGTCGATATCGCCATCGACGGATTTTTCCTTGCCATCGGGCATCACCCCAATTCGGAGATTTTCAAACCGTTTGTCGATACCGACGAGGCTGGCTACATCAAAACCTATCCCGCTGGCACACCACGAACGAATGTCCCCGGCGTTTTTGCTGCGGGCGATGTGGCCGACCCGCTCTATCGCCAAGCCGTAGTGGCTGCTGGCAGCGGTTGCAAAGCCGCCATCGAAGCCGAAAAATACCTGCAAAACAATTAGCAGTGAGCAGTTAGTAGTTAGGAATGAGGAGTGAGGAGTGATGCGGCGGAGCCGCAAGATAAAAGGTTATAGGTTATAGTTGAGAGGTTGTTTTTTTACAGATTTACACATTCAATAAGTCAATAATTCAGTGATTCAATAATTGTATTGCGCCCGTTGCGGATTGCAAATCCGCATAATACAGCGAGCACGGGATTACAAATCCCGTGCGACCAAAAGAATTAAGAATGAATAATTATCTAATCAACCAAATCATCAAATAACCAAAAACTTAGAAACAGCGCGAAGCGCGAGAAACTTAGAAACGTGCGCAGCACGAAAAACAATCTTCAAATTTTCAAATCTTCAAACAATATCAAACCGCGCGAAGCACGAGAATCCATGGGTATCATCATCAGACAAAGCATCAAAGGAACGATAGTGAACTACGTTGGCGTGGCCATCGGGTTTGTTACCACTTTTTTTGTGCTGACGCGTTTTCTGACGGCCGAGGAGATTGGCTTGACGCGCGTACTGATCGACGGTGCAACGCTGTTGGCCGCGCTGTCGCAACTTGGCACATGCTCGTCGGCAATGCGCTATTATCCCTATTTCAAGGACAAAGCCAGCGGCGACCACGGCATCTTTTTCTGGACACTGATTGTGCCGCTGTTCGGATTTGCGCTGTTCGCCCTGCTCTACATCGCTCTGCGCGCCCCGATAGAACAGGCTTTCGCCGAAAAATCGCCGTTGGTGGTCGATTACTACTACGCCGTGCTACCGATGGCGTTTTTCATGCTCTACATGACCATTTTCGAGGGCAACGCCAACGTGCTAATGCGTATCGTAGTGCCTAAACTGTCGCGCGAAGTGGTGGTGCGCCTGCTCACTTTGGCCGACTATCTGCTCTACGCCTTCGATGTGCTGACGTTGCGGGAATTTGTGGCATGTTTCTGCGGCATCTACGGTGTCGCCACGCTGATAAACGCCATCTATCTGTTTTCGCTGAAACGCATTTCGCTGAAACCCGATTGGGGACATATCACCAAATCGCTGCGCAACGACTATATGCTCTACACGCTCTTTCTGATGGCTGCCGCATTTGCCTCGGCCGTAACGCCGACGGTTAGCACCTTCTTCATCAGTGCGCAACAAGGTTTGGCGTTCACCGGCGTGTTTGCCATCGCCACCTACATTGCCGCAGTCATCGAGATTCCGTACCGCTCGCTGGGAGCCATTGCGCAACCGCAACTCTCGCAGATAATCAAGGAAAACGACATCGCCGCCGCCAACGATTTGTGCCAAAAAGTGTCGTTGCACCAACTGCTGGTCGGTTCGTTCCTGTTTTTTGTCATTTGGACTAACATCGACCTGTTTTTCAGGCTGTTGCCCAACGGCGAGCAGTACGCCACCGCCAAAATGGTGGTGCTTGTTCTTGGTCTGTCGAAACTGCTGAACTCCACGCTGAGTGTCGGAACGTCGGTGCTGAATTATTCGCGCTACTACTATTTTTCGCTGTTTTTGGCATTGTTCCAGACGGTGCTGACTATCGTGTTTAACAACCGCTTTGTGCCGGTTTGGGGCATCGATGGCGCAGCCGTGGCCACGTTGCTGGCGTGCCTTTTGTACTACATCGTCATGCTCTGCTTAGTGCGCGGCACGGTGAAAACATCGCCATTCTCGCTTGCTCAACTGAAAGTGGTGGCCGTTTTTGCAGCACTTTTTGCGCTAAACGCCCTATGCCGTTTCGGTGCCGAACACATGGCGATGGCCGAGCAGAATCTGTGGCTGCAATGCGCCGAAGCCATCGTGCGCACCTGCCTGCTGACGGGCTTGGGGCTGTGGGCAGTCTGCCGCTGGAACGTGTCGTCCGAAGTCAAAAACATCGTCGGATTGTGCATGGCACGCTGCAAACCCGCAAAAAAATAAGACGTTCGTTCATTTTTTTCGAAAAAAAGTACACCGTTTTGGCTTTTTCGCTAATTTTGCTTCTACAAATACCAAGCGATTTGTAGAAATCCACTAAAGCCATAGCCATGAAAAAGAATTTTGTATTGGACACCAACGTCATCTTGCACGACTACAAGTGTCTCGACCACTTTCAGGAGAACGACGTGTACATTCCGATGGTTGTGCTCGAGGAACTCGACCACTTCAAAAAAGGCAACGAGCAAATCAACTTCAACGCACGGCAATTTGCGCGCGAACTCGACGACGTTACCGACGATATGCTCTCGGTCGAAGGCGCAAGCATGGGCGAAGGGCGCGGACGGCTGTTCATCGTGCCGAGGAACTATTTCCCGAAAAAACTGGCCGAAGCCTTCACCGAACGCACGCCCGACCACTACATCATCGGCGCAACGCTCGAAGTGGCGCAGCAGCACCCCGACATCAAGACAATTCTCGTCAGCAAAGACATCAACGTGCGCATCAAAGCGCGCGCGCTCGGCATTTTGGCCGAAGACTACATCACCGACAAAGTGCTGAATATCGACATTTTCAACGCCGAGCAACCCACGTTCGACGAGATAGAGCCCGAACTGCTCGACCGCCTCTACGCATCGAATAGCGGTGTCGATATCGAGGAGTTTCCGTTCCAATCGGACGTGGAGCCGAACGAATGCTTCGTGCTGAAAAGCAACCGCGCATCGGCCTTGGCACGCTACAATCCGTTCGACGGCGTGGTGCAACGCGTGGACAAAACGCGCGCCTTCGGCATCGAGCCGCGCAACGCCGAACAGGCCTTCGCGCTAAATCTGCTGCTCGACAACCGCATAAAACTTGTGGCCGTAACGGGACGCGCAGGCACGGGAAAAACGCTGCTGGCCTTGGCCGCCGCCCTGCAACAACACGACGATTTCAAACAAATTTTGCTGGCACGCCCCATCGTAGCCATGTCGAACCGCGACCTCGGCGCGCTCCCTGGCGATGCGCAGGAAAAAGTTGCGCCGTACATGCAGCCGCTTTTCGACAATCTGAACGTAATAAAAAGCGTTTTCTCGTATCAAGGCAAGGAGATCCACATTTTGGACGAGATGCAGAAGAACAACCAACTCGTCATCGAGGCGTTGGCGTTCATTCGCGGCCGTAGCCTGAGCGACACCTATTTCATCGTCGACGAGGCGCAAAACCTCACGCCACACGAGGTCAAAACCATCATCACACGCGCCGGCGAAAACACGAAAATCGTTTTCACGGGCGATGTTTACCAAATCGATTCGCCCTACCTCGATATGCAGTCGAACGGCCTTGTGTACATGATCGACCGCATGAAAGGACAAGACCTTTTCGCACACGTCAATCTAGTGAAAGGCGAACGCAGCGAACTCTCCGAAATAGCAAGCCAGATGCTTTAAGCGTTTGAAGATTTGAAAATTTGAAAATTGTTTCTCGTGCTGCGTACGTTTCTCGTTGTCTCTAAGTTTCTCGCGCTGCGCGCTGTTTCTATTTCGCGCTTCGCACGGTTTGATATTATTTGAAGATTTGAAAATTTGAAGATTTTCGGGTGCAATTGATGCGCCCCTACTTTCGCACTTTTATACTTTCAAACTTTCACACTAAATT
>CAVKQB010000082.1:0-4932 GCA_963658575.1 Leyella stercorea
TCCAATACATAGTACGGCTTTTTATCGCTGTGGTTGCTTACTTTGTATGTGCCGGCCTTCTCCCATTCTGCCTGCCATTTCTTCTCAATCTCCGTAAAATTGTATTCCATTGTTGTAGTAAATCTTTTTGCTGTATGGTTATTTGATTTGTTTCAGTATTACCTCTGGACTTAAATCCATTCGCATAATCGCCGATAGTCTTTTGCCTAAATCTTTGAGCGAATGTCCGCAATGGTACAAACTATCATCAATAATCAGCCAACGGTCGTGCGATGCTGTCTTCCATTTGTGCGTATGAATAGGTTGAAGGTTTGCCGATGCATTGTGCATATCGCGCAGAGTTTTGTGTTCTCCGTCAGAATAGATATCTGCTGTAACGCCCGTTGCACGCACATCTAACATCTCAAAGGTGGCCGCATCGATGTAGGCATCTATAACAATGACGCGTTTAGTTGCCGACTTAATGAGTTTTTCCAATAGCACACGCGCCTCGAAGAACTCGCCGTCAAAGAATACTTGCTCTGCAGGTGGTACATTCGTGCGCACAAAGAAGTCAACTTTATTTTCTACAGCCTCCAACCTCCGTTCTTGTGCCAACAGACGGTTGTCTATTCGCTCTTCTACAGCTAATATCCGCTGATTTACAGCATATCCGCGGAGCATATATTCGTTGAGAATTTTTGTTGCCCATTGTCTAAATTGTGTTCCGCGTTTGGATTTTACACGATAGCCGACGGATATAATGACATCTAAGTTGTAGTATAAAGTGTGGTATCTTTTCCCATCTATGGCAGTAGTCAAGTAATCCTTGACAACTGAATTCTTGTCCAGTTCACCCTCTTTGAATATATTGTTGATGTGCAAACTAACATTCTGCTTTGTCGTATCAAACAGAACGGTCATTTGTTGTTGCGTAAGCCACACCGTTTCATCGGCCAACTGCACATCTAACTGCAGCGTGTTGTCCGCAGTGCGATAGACAATTACGCTCTCTTCTTTTTGCTTTTTTAGAACTATGTCGTTTGCCATATATCTAATCCGAGTTGTCCCTTAATGGTGTAGTATCTTTCCCGGTCTATACCCGTTGGCGGAATTAAATTAGTGCGTATTTGATTCTGCCGAAGGATATTTTCCTCCTCATTGACAAGATTTCTGGAGAATTGTTTGCATATATCGAGTATTGGACGAACTTTGCGTATAAATTGTATATGTTTTCGACTAAAATAATACCGTCAACGGGTAATAATTATTGGTAAATAGATTGCAGAAGTGTATTGAGCAATTGCTCGTTGTTGAATAGGCTTGACAACAATGCGGCTCGCTTGTCCATCTCGCTATGGGTGAATGGACGAGAGAAATAGTCTTGGCAGAGTTGTATAATGTCGGTGTCGGTCTGCCCTATACAGCAGAGTTGCCCCAATTCAGTGCCGACTACCATCGGGGGATTGACTACCACATACCTGCCGCAATAGAGCACATGAAGCAGTTTGAGTTTAAGCCCCGTGCCTTGAAAGGTCATCAGCAGATGTATTTGTGCATTCGTAATGAGCATCTGCATTTCTTCGTCTGAAGGACTGTCAATCAGTCGAATATTCGGTTGCTTGGACGCAATGGTTTGCAACTGTTTCGATGGATGTAGCCCTGCAATTACGAAAGGCAGGTTAGGCAGTTGAGGTGCAATGCGGGTAATGATATGTACAGCGGCTTTGGCGTTTTCTGCCAAGCTCAAGTTGCCATGGTAGAGGATATATTCGCCTCGTTCGGGCAGTACAGCAGGTCTTTCTTCGGAGTGAAAACTGGGAATGTAAACCACAGGCGTAGTGGGGAGTAGTTGGGCAAAATGCGCCTCGTCTTGGTGAGCAACGGCAAAAATGGCCGTCGCTGTGAGCAGATGCTTACGCTCGTAACGCTGCAACTTGTACGCTTCGATATGGAAGAACAATTTCTTCCACAGCGAGGAAGAGGCTTTGCCGAGTGCGTGATAATAATCGTGCTCAATATTGCACTCGCGAAAGAAACGCTTGCGTGTGCGCAATGCGGGGTGTGTCAGGAGTTGGCAACAATACAATCCATCGAATAGAATGGGGTAGTCGTCCTGCAAGAGATGCGTCAGTAGCAGATCCGTAGGGCGACTCTTGACTGAATAAGGTAAAAAAGAAAAGTTTTGCCACAGTGTAGTGCGGCGAGGGTAGTAGAAAACCTTATCGCACAATTCCTCTAAGGCAGCCTCGTGACGAAGCGCACCCTTATAGTAACAGTGGAGAATGACACGCACGCCCGATTGATGTAGCGCGCGAATTCGATAGAAAACATCTATTGCCCCACCGTAGTTGGCAGGGTAGGGTATATCAAAACTGACTATGTGCAGATAGCGGGTCATAAGGAAAGAAACAGTTGCTCAAACTGCTCGGCGGTTTTACCACACCATTTAGGTTTCTCGATTAACACTGCACCGAATGCATTCAGTCTGTCTTTCAGTTGCTTATCGGCTACTCGTTTTCGAGTACTCCATAAATCGGAGTGTTAAAATTCGGTACAAAAGTACACTAATTTTCTGTTGTATGCAATAGTATTGAGCGTTTTTGCTGTGGGTACTGCGTGTCGCGATTATCGAAAAACAATAAAAACATTTTGTTATTCGCAAAAAAATGTGTTACTTTGCGGCCAGTTTTCAGAAGCAAATGTAATCAACCAAAATACAAAACGCAATGAAAAAAGTAGTTTATGCAGTTATGATTGGCTCTGCACTGGCCGCCACATCGTGCGGCAACCGCAAATTGGCGTCGGGCATACGCTTCGACGATATGGACACAACCGCCTCGCCACAAGAGGATTTCTACCAATACGCCTGTGGCGGCTGGATGGCTCATCACCCGCTCACGGCCGAGTATTCGCGCTACGGCAGTTTCGACAAGTTGGCCGAGGACAACCAAGAACAACTCAAAGGACTGATTGTCGAACTCTCCGAAAAACACAACGCTCAAGGCAGCGTGGCGCAAAAGATTGGCGACCTCTACCGCATGGGCATGGACACCGCCGCCATCGAAGCGCAGGGCGCAAAACCGTTGCAGGAGCGCTTGCAGAAGATTGCCGCCATGACGGACAAAAACGAACTCACCGCTCAACTGGCCGACTTGGCCGCCGAAGGCAACGCGCCGCTGTTT
Organism: Leyella stercorea; assembly: GCA_963658575.1. Classification (GTDB taxonomy): domain Bacteria; phylum Bacteroidota; class Bacteroidia; order Bacteroidales; family Paludibacteraceae; genus W0P28-013. Next base: position 3,165 of record CAVKQB010000082.1, read on the forward strand.
GGCATCTTCGGCGAAGCCAACCCGATGGACAGCAAACAACACATCGCGTGGGTGTGGCAGTCGGGACTCGGCATCGGCGACCGCGACTACTACCTCGACAAGAACGAGAAAATGGAGAATGTGCGCCAACAATATGTCGCACTGCTTGCCAAACTGATGACGCTGTCGGGCTACGACCGCTTGGCCGGCGTGCAAGCCGACGACATGGCGCACAAAATCCTGACGTTCGAAACCGAACTTGCCCAAGCGTTTATGGACAAAGAAACCTCGCGCGACCCGTACAAAACCTGCAACTTGATGCCGATCGACGAATGGCAAAAACTCTGCCCAGCCATCGATGCTAAAGCCTATATGACCGCTCTCGGATTGGGCGAAATCGACACGGTGAACGTCGGACAGATCGACTATCTGAAAGCCCTGAACGGCATTCTGTCGAAAGTCGATTTCGACGTGCTGAAAGCCTATCTGGCCTGCGACTACATCAATAGTGCCGCATCGTTCTTGAGCAGCGATTTCGTGAACGCCAATTTCGATTTCTACGGTCGCGTGCTGTCGGGACGCGAAGAACTCCGCCCGCGCTGGAAACGCATCGTCGGCGTGGTCGATGGCTCGCTGGGCGAAGCCGTCGGACAGATGTACGTCGAAAAGTATTTCCCCGCCGAAGCCAAAGAACGTATGCTGCATTTGGTGGCCAACCTGCAGGCTGCACTGCACGACCGCATCGCTGCCAACACATGGATGACCGATTCGACCAAACAGAAAGCCTTCGAAAAACTCGATGCCTTCATCGTCAAAGTGGGTTACCCCGACACATGGCGCGACTACAGCGGCCTCGACATCGTCAACGACAGCTTCTTCGCCAATATCGAACGTGTAAATCGCTTCGAATCGGCCTACGAATTCTCGAAAATCGGCAAACCGTCCGACCCGACCGAGTGGTACATGACGCCACAAACCGTCAACGCCTACTACAACCCAAGCACCAACGAAATCTGCTTCCCGGCTGGCATTCTGCAACCGCCTTTCTTCGATATGAATGCCGACGATGCTGTGAACTACGGTGCCATTGGCGTGGTGATTGGCCACGAAATGACACACGGATTCGACGACCAAGGCCGCAACTACGACAAGGAGGGCAACCTCAACAATTGGTGGAGCGAAACCGATGCCGCCAACTTCACGGCACGCACCAAAGTGCTGGTCGATTACTTCAATGGCATCGAAGTGCTGCCTGGCGTATTTGCCAACGGCTCGTTCACGCTTGGTGAAAACATCGCCGACAACGGCGGCCTCAACGTGTCGTTCTTGGCGCTGCAAAAGGCCAAAGAACAGGGCACCATCAACGATGTGATGGACGGATTCACCGCCGACCAGCGTTTCTTCATTGCCTATGCAGGCGTGTGGGCTGGCAATATCCGCGATGCCGAAATCGTGCGCCGTGTGAAGGAAGACCCGCACTCGCTCGGTCGCTGGCGCGTGAACGGCACACTGCCACACATCGATGCCTTTGCCGACACATGGCAACTGCACGAAGGCAACGCCATGTACCTCGCACCCGATGCCCGCGCTCGCATCTGGTAATGCCGTCGCCACACACACACACAACAACAGCAACGCCCCCGAAATTTCGGAGGCGTTGTCGTTTCATGCCGAATGCAGCAGCAAAGCCGCGGTTAGATTGACAGATTTTTCATTGTCAATTGTTAATTGAAATCAACCCCTACCCCCACTGCGTGGGTACTCCCCCTATCTGCTACGCAGCAGGGGG
>CAVKQB010000083.1:0-4381 GCA_963658575.1 Leyella stercorea
ATGCCGCCGAAACCAAAACCGCCAATTTTTGGCAACGCTCGCGCCCCAGCTGGCGACTTTTCTTTGGTTCGTTTCTTTTGGTCGTCAAAAGAAATGAACGAAAAAACAACCAACAACGCTCCCAAATCCTCAAATAACCAAATCTCCACTTATTTAGATTGAGTCTAAATAATAAAATAGCGAAAAACTTCCGATGAAAACGCCACTTTTTGCATATTTTGCTGCAAAAAAATCATCAGAAAAAATGGGTGTTATTTATACTGAGTCTAAATAAGAACGTGGAAAACGATAGAATTTTTGCGTGAAAAAAATAACGGTCATAGTTGTTGCATGCCTTGCGTTTGCTGTTGCGGCGGCGCAAGACATCATCATTTTTGGCCAAGTGGTGGGCGCAAGCGACGGGCAGCCGTTGCAGGCCGCCAACGTGTGGTTCAAAAACACGCAAATCGGCACGGCCACCAACGACGAGGGCTATTTCATTCTGCGCGCCAACGCACCGCAAAAAACACTTTGCGTGTCGGTGCTGGGCTATCGCCGCAAGGAGATTCGCCTCACGGGCAGCGACCAAGTGTTGAACATCGCACTCCGCGAAGAGCGCAACATGCTGAGCGAAGTCATTGCTGTGCCTGGCGAAAACGAAGCCCTGCCGCTGTTGAAGCGCATTCGCGCCGCTGCCGCCACCAACGACCCCGAACGATTCGACCCGTTTGCCACCGTCGAGCAGCAGCATGTGCAACTGAGTCTGACCAACGTGCGCCGCAAGACGGCACAACGCCGTCTGCTGGCCGATGCGCTGGCAGGCACCGTGGCATTCGACGATTCCGCGCTCTTCGTGCCGCTCTACGATGCCCGCCAAACCGACCAAGTGCGCATCGAAAAGGCGGAGGCGCAGCGCACTGCCATCGACCACGACGTGAAGGCGTTGCAGGTGCTTCCACCCGAACAAATCGGCACTTTTCTGTACAACTATGCGCCGCACATCAACTTTTATCGCAACAACGTAACCGTTTTGCAGACCAACTTCATCAGTCCGCTGTCGGCACAAGGCACGCTCTACTACCAATACTTTCTGATCGACAGTCTTGCGACCGATTCGGCCAAGACGTACCACGTGCGTTTCCGTCCGAAGAACGACAAGGAGTTGGCGTTTCGGGGTGATATGTGGGTCGATTCTGCCTCGCTGGCGCTCACACGCATCAGAGCGACGCTGTCGGCCTACGCTGCCATCAATTACCTGAACGGCTTGACGATAGAGCAGACCTTTGCCCGCCAAGACGACGGCCGTTTCTACTACGCGCGGCGCGATTACGCCATGTCGTTTTCGTTCAATCTGTTCGATAAAAACGCCCGAAACAGCCCGTCGGTGGTCTATGGTCAAACCATCGTCAATAGGCAGACATCGTTGGGCGGCGAAGAGGCGAAAAATGCCCATTTCATCGACGAAATTGGCGATTCTGTCGCGCAAAAAGACGAGCAATTCCGCGCCGCCATCGACAGCCTCAACCAGAGCAAATTGCAACGCATCGCCTACAATTTGGTCGATTTTGCCATTACGGGCTACGTGCACGCTTGGAAGCTCGATTTGGGGCCGCTCATCGATTGGGTGCGCTACAACCGTTTGGAAGGGTTTCGGCCTACGCTGCAACTGCGCACCGGCGAAGCCATGATGCAACACTTCGCCGTGGGAGGCTATGTGGGCTACGGTTTTGGCGACAAGCGGTGGAAATACGGCGGCGAATTGCGCGCACGTTGGGGCGAGAAAAACGCCCATTCTATCGGCATTTTTTACGACAACGATGTGATTCGGCACGGCTATCGGTTTGCCGATATGGTGAACGAAAACATGTACGGCAGTCCTGAAAACCTGCTGACCACCTGTTCGCATGTGGTCAAGTACGACAATCTGTACGAGATGCAGCAACTTGCGGCGCGTTACCGCTACGACCAGAACGATTGGCAATTCACGCTCGACTGGCGCGGCGCAAAATTTTTGTCGAACGATGCTATGCCATTTCTGCAAAATGGTGTAATTTTGCAACATGTGAAGACCACTTCGGCGGCGGCCACGCTGCGTTTTGCCCACGACGAACGCACGCTCGATCGATTTTTTCATCGTTATCGACTGCGCACAAAGTATCCGATAGTCAGTCTGCTGGGCGAATACGGCTACTATGCGGCGGGCGATGTGGCGGGACATTACGGTCAGTTGCGCCTGACGCTGAAGCAAGATGTGCCGCTCTTTTCGGGGCAGTTGAAGTATGCGGTAGAATCGGGTTGGATTTTTGGCCGAGTGCCGTGGTTGCTGCTCGAATCGCCACGCACGGCGCGCAATTTCTGGTCGCAGTACGACTTTGGGTTGCTGTCGCCCATGGAGTTCATGGCCGATGCCTACGTGATGGCTAACGTGCGCTATATCACCAGCGGCTGGCTGTTCAACTACATTCCGTATGTGAAGCGGCTGAACCTGCGCGAGGAGTTGGTGCTGAAAATAGCCTATGGCGACTTGCGGCAGAATCACGGGCGGGTGCTTACCTTGCCCCAAGCCACGGGCAGCATGCGCACCATGCCTTACATCGAGGCGGGCGTGGGCATTTGCAACATTCTGCATCTGTTTTCGGTGCAATCCATTTGGCGCGTAACCTACCGCAACGCTCCCGACGCCATCAAATGGGGCATACGAGTTCGGGTGGAACTGGGATTCTAGATAGTGAGCAGTGAGAAGTTAGTAGTGAGTAGTTAGTAGTGAGGAATGAGGAGTTAGGAGTGAGGAGTTGTTGGGCGCGAACCTGTCCCCTTTTCAAGGGGACGAGCGAAGCGGAGGGGTTCAATTCAATTAAGAATGAAGAATTAATAATGAATAATTAACCAAATCTACAAATCAACAGAAACTTAGAAACTTAGAAACTTAGAAACGCGCGTAGCGCAATCAAATAATCAGATAACCAAATCCCCAAATCAACAAATATGAAAGTACTGATGGCTATGAGTGGCGGCATCGACAGTACGGTGTCGGCCATGTTGCTAATGGAGCAGGGTTACGAACTTGTGGGCGTTACGTTCCGCACGTTCGACAGCATACGCGAGAGTTGCTTGGCCAAAGAGAAGGGCTGTTGCAGCATCGACTCGATAATGGAGGCGAAACACATGGCCGAAAAACTCGGTTTCGAGCACCATATACTCGATTTTCGCGACACGTTCCGCCAGCATGTCATCGGCAATTTTGTGGACGAATATATGCACGGGCGCACGCCAAATCCCTGCGTACTGTGCAATTCGTCGATTAAATGGGGCAAATTGCTCGATATGGCCGACCAATTCGGTTGCGACAAGATAGCCACGGGGCATTATGCGCAAATTGCCGAGAGCGGCGGGCACACCTATCTCGCCAATGCCGTCGATGCGCACAAGGACCAGACCTATTTTCTGTGGATGCTGACCGAAGCCAATTTGGCGCGCACCATTTTCCCGTTGGGCGGCTACACCAAACAGCAGGTGCGCCAGATGGCGGCCGAGCGCGGTTACGTCAAACTGTCGCAAAAAACCGAGAGCCAAGAGATCTGTTTCATTCCCGACAACGACTACCGCACGTTTCTTGCCCAGCAAGTTCCCGATTTCGGCGAAAAGTGCAAAAGTGGCGATTTCATCGATAAAAATGGCATGACGATTGGCACGCACGACGGCTTTCCGAACTACACCATCGGGCAACGCAAAGGGCTGAAAGTGGCGTTTGGCACGCCCAAATATGTTACCAAAATCGATGCAGCGACCAACCGCATAACGCTCGGCGACCGCGACGATTTGCTTTCCGATACGCTCACGGCGACGCACTGCCGATTTACCGATGCCGAAAAATTGTCGATGAATCCGCATGTTTTGGCGCGCATACGCTACAAAAGTCCTGCCACGGCAGCCACCATCGCCATCGACGGCGACCGCTGCACAGTGCATTTCGACGAGCCAGTTTGGGGCATCACGCCTGGGCAGTCGCTCGTGCTTTATCAGGACGGCAAAGTGGTGGGTGGAGGGTTTATTCAATAGTTAGCAGTGAGAAATTAGTAATTAGTAATTAGTAGTGAGGAGTTAGGAATGAGGAGTGATTTTGAGTGTGAAAGTTAGAAAGTGAAAAAGTATGAAAGTGAGAAAGTGTGAAAGTTTATAAAGTAGAAAATGTCCGTTGGTTGATTTTTGACACTCGCCGCCCAACAACTCCTAATTCCTAATTATCTATAACCTTTTGTCTTGCGACTTGTGTCTTGCTACTAAAAAATTGATTAAATAATTGGAAATTAAACAATTAGATAATTTTCTTGCGACTTGATACTTGTGTCTTGCTACTAAATTATCAGTCTGAAATTGATTAAATAATTGGAAATTAGATAAT
>CAVKQB010000084.1:0-3497 GCA_963658575.1 Leyella stercorea
ATTCACATTTTGTTTGCTTTCGCCTCTTCGCGCCGAATCCATTCGAGTTCGCGCATTTTTTCTACGCTCGGCATTGCTCAAACGAGTTTTCGGATTGCAAATCCGCACATAAAAAAGCACGGGATTACAAATCCCGTGCGACGAGAAATGGTCTGTTGCGTTTGCACAAGTCTACATTTTTCAGAATTACCGCAAGTCGTTCACTTCGACGTGCGGGTGCTGGGCGGCATCGAACGCAAAATTGAACTCCTTGGGGAGCGACTGCCACGAGCGCACCGTAAGCACGATGCGATCGGCGTTGCGCTGGCAAAATTCGATGCGCCGTATGCGGTAATTTTTCTTGTCTATCGCCAATTTTATGCGGAAATAATCGACCTGTTTCGCCACCGTAGGATAGAGGCAAAGCAGGTGGCAGTCGTCGGATTTGTCCTCGTCGAAGCCCACGCGGTGCGTCTGTGCGTAGTCGCGCATCATGAGCAGCGGATTGACTTCGCGTTGTTCGGCAAGTGTCGGCTCGGTTATCGACACTTCGTTGTTGTCGGGCATGAAGACCCACTGCGTTTTCCCGTCGAAAAAGGTTTCCAAGCCGCCAAACTGCACATACGATTTTTTGCCGCTGATGGCGCACACGCCGTTCGATACGTTTTTGTCGCCCGTGTTTCCGGCGACATAGGTCGTGGTGAATTCGATTTTCACAGGCGCGCGTTGCAACTGCGCCACGGCTTTGTCGGCAATGGTTTTGGCCTGCGCATCGGTAGTGGCTTGCGCCCAAATGGCGGAACAGCAGCAGAGCGCAACGAGAGAAATTATTGTTTTTTTCATAAAAAATCTGTCAAAAAAAATGGTTCTGTTCAGGTGTTGATTGGAAATTGACGCTTCAAAGTATCGTTTTCAACAGGTCGCCCAATTCGTATTCGGTGTGTATCAGCACTTGGCGCGGTTTGCTACCGACGGCCGGCCCTACAACGCCAGCGGCCTCCAACTGGTCCATGATGCGCGCTGCGCGGTTGAATCCGACCTCGAATTTGCGTTGCAGCATCGATGTGGAGCCTTGCTGCGACTGCACCACCCAGTGCGCCGCATCGTTGAACAGCGCATCGAGTTTGCGCATATCCACCGACGAGGCATCGCTGCCGTCGCCGTCGGCCACGTCGGGTTCGGGCAGAATGTACGGCACCTCGCAGCGGTTGTTGGCCGAATTGATGATGATGGGCGCTTCTTGGTCGCTGATGAATTTCACGATGCGTTCCACTTCGGGCGTATCGACAAAGGCGCATTGCACGCGTGTTACGTCGCTGCCCTGCGAGAACAGCAGGTCGCCCTTGCCGATGAGCTGTTGCGCACCTGGAGCATCGAGAATGGTTTGCGAATCGACACGCGCCGACACTTTGAAGGCGATGCGCGCCGGAAAATTCGCCTTAATCATACCCGTGATGATGTTCACCGAGGGGCGTTGCGTGGCGATGACCATGTGTATGCCGATGGCGCGTGCCAACTGCGCAATGCGTGCGATGGGCATTTCAATCTCTTTGCCAGCGGTCATTATCAGGTCGCCAAACTCGTCGATGACAACCACGATGTATGGCAGATAGCGGTGTCCGTTCTGCGGATTGAGTTGCCGCGCGACAAATTTTTCGTTGTATTCGCGGATATTGCGCACATGCGCCACTTTCAGCAGGTCGTAACGCTGGTCCATCTCCTTGCAAATGCTGTTGAGCGTCTGTTTCACCTTGTCCACGTCGGTGATGACGGGTTCGTCCACGTCGGGCAGTTCGGCCAAAAAGTGCTTTTCGATGTCGCTATAGATGCTGAATTCGACCTTTTTCGGATCGACCAGCACGAATTTGAGTTGCGACGGGTGCTTTTTGTAGAGCAGCGACGTGATGATGGCGTTCATGCCCACCGATTTGCCTTGACCTGTGGCACCGGCCACGAGCAAGTGCGGCATTTTGGCCAAATCGAACATGAAGATGTCGTTTGTGATGGTGCGTCCAAGCGCGACCGGCAGTTCGAACGTGGCCTCTTGGAATTTTTTGGAGGCGATGGTCGCCCGCATCGAAACGGTGCGCGGGTGCAGGTTTGGCATCTCGATACCGATAGTGCCTTTGCCTGGAATCGGCGCGATGATACGAATGGCTTTGGCCGATAGCGCCAACATGATGTCGGCTTCGAGATTGCGGATTTTGCTGATGCGCACGCCGTCTTCGGGCACTATTTCGTAGAGCGTTACCGTCGGGCCGATGGTTTCGTATATTTTTTTGATGCCGATGCCGAAGTTTTTCAGCGTTTTGATGATATTTTGCTGATTTTCGGCCTGTTCCTCTTTGGTTACGGTTTCAGTTTGTGTGCCGTAGTCTTTCAGCAATTCCAACGTCGGATATTTGTAGTCCCAGCCTTTCTGCGAATCGTACGGTCCCAACTCTACCAATGGGTCGTAGGGTTTGTCCACAGCATCGTCGGTGTCGGTTGTGTCGATGGTTTCGATGTCGGTGTCGGGTTCTGGTTCGGGCTGCGCATCGTCGGTGGCATCGTTCGTTTCGACGGGAACATCGATGGGTTCGTCGGCGGCTTCGTCCTCGTCGTCGGTTACAATCGTCCAATTGTCGGTGTCTATCAGTACCGGCTCCGCCGTTTCGTCGCTCTTTTCTTCTTCGGATTGCGGCTCGACGTCGATGTCAGCATCGACAGGCTGCTCGTCGGCGATGGGTTCGGCCTCTTTTTTGTGCCGATGCAAAAGCCGTTGCAGTGCTGGCACGGTAGAACTGAACGCGAACACGGCAAACAGTATGCCTGTGCCGATTATCAGCAGGAGCGTGCCGGTGAAACCGATGTTGGCCATCAGAAAATCATCGAGAAAACGGCCGTGCGCGCCGCCAATGACGACGTAGCGATTGGCACACAGCCCACCAAAGCAGAAATCGAGCGTGAGCGACAGCCAAATGGTGAGAAACGCCGTGGCAAGAAACGCTTTCCAGAGCGACATCGTCTTCACCTTCATCAGGCGCAGAGCGATGACCACCACAAACCACAGCAACACAAACGTGGCGACGCCGAACCAGCGGTTCACCATGCGTTCGGAGATGACTGCACCGCGATAGCCCGTCCAGTTTTTGACACTTGCATGGAGTTCGTGCAACGATTTTTCGGCTTGCAGGCAAGTGGATTTGTCGGCTCCTTGTTCGTGGAGTGCTTCCACTTTCAGGCGCATTTCGGGGTAACTTTTTATTACGCTCACATCGTCGGCTCCCGTAAATAGGAACGAGGCCATGGCCAAGGTCAGGTAGAGTGCGAAGAAAAGCAACGCAACTCCCATGGCAAAACGCACCCGCTCGTCGGTCAGCACCCGTTTCAAGGTTGTCCAAAAGCCTGTTTTTTTCTGTTTTTCGTCTTTTTCTTTCATAAATCGAGTCGTGCTTGCGCACGGGTTGGAATCATTGATTTTTCAATTTGAAAATTGATTAAATAATTGGAAATTAGATAATTGAATAATTAAAAAG
>CAVKQB010000085.1:0-3455 GCA_963658575.1 Leyella stercorea
CAATCATTCAATAATTCAGTGATTCAATGATTCAATTCTGTCCCTCTGCCGAGCGAAGCGAGGATAGGGGGACGAGAAAAACGATAGTTTTTCGGAGGGGGTTAAATCTAATTAAGAATTAACGATTAACAATGAATAATAATCCCCAAATAACCAAATCATCAAATCCCCAAATTCCCAAAAACAACAACCACAACGGACTAATTTCTCACTCCTCACTCCTAACTCCTCACTTCTAACTTCTAACTTCTAACTCCTCACTGCTAATTTCTCACTACTAACTACTCACTAACATACTTAACTGCCATTTTGTCATAAAAACTGACAGCGTCGGTCGTGGCACGCAGTTTGCTCCTATCGAAGCGTATCTGCACCAAGCAGATGCAGAAAACAACGATTATTAACAAAAAAAGATACAACTATGGGAAAAATTATTGGTATTGACTTAGGCACGACCAACTCGTGTGTGGCTGTGCTCGAAGGTAACGAACCAGTGGTGATAGCCAACAGCGAAGGCAAACGCACAACGCCTTCGATCGTGGCATTTATCGACGGTGGCGAACGCAAGGTGGGCGACCCCGCCAAGCGTCAAGCGGTAACCAACCCGCACAAAACGGTTTACTCCATCAAACGTTTCATGGGCGAAACCTACGACCGAGTAACGAAAGAGATCGAACGCGTGCCATACAAAGTGGTGAAAGGCGACAACAACACGCCGCGCGTCGATATCGACGGACGACTCTACACGCCGCAGGAAATCTCGGCCATGATTCTGCAAAAAATGAAGAAAACGGCCGAAGATTATCTCGGACAAGAGGTAACCGAAGCGGTCATCACCGTGCCGGCCTACTTTAGCGACGCACAACGTCAGGCTACCAAAGAGGCAGGCGAGATTGCCGGCTTGAAAGTGCGCCGTATCGTCAACGAACCGACGGCGGCCGCCTTGGCCTACGGTCTCGACAAATCGAACAAAAACATGAAAATTGCCGTGTTCGACCTTGGCGGTGGCACGTTCGATATCTCGATACTCGAACTTGGCGACGGCGTGTTCGAAGTGAAATCGACCAACGGCGATACGCACCTCGGCGGCGACGACTTCGACCATGTCATCATCGATTGGCTGGCCGACGAGTTTCAACACGACGAAGGCGTGGATTTGCGCCAAGACCCGATGGCTCTGCAACGCTTGAAAGAGGCTGCCGAAAAGGCCAAAATCGAACTTTCGAGCTCGACATCGACCGAAATCAACCTGCCGTACATCATGCCAGTGAACGGCGTGCCGAAACACTTGGTTAAGACTTTGAGTCGCGCTAAATTCGAACAGCTGTCCGACCGCCTGATTCAGGCTTGTCTCGTGCCGTGCGAAAACGCGCTGAAAGCCGCTGGACTCACAAAATCCGACATCGACGAAGTGATATTGGTAGGCGGTTCCACGCGTATCCCAGCCATTCAGGCTTTGGTCGAAAAATTCTTCGGAAAAGTGCCGTCGAAAGGCGTGAACCCCGACGAAGTGGTGGCCATAGGCGCAGCCATTCAGGGCGGCGTACTCACGGGCGAAGTGAAAGACGTGCTGCTGCTCGATGTAACGCCATTGAGCCTCGGCATCGAAACCATGGGCGGCGTGATGACCAAACTGATTGATGCAAACACGACCATACCGACCAAAAAATCGGAAGTCTTCTCGACAGCCAGCGACAACCAACCTTCGGTGCAAATCAACGTGCTGCAAGGCGAACGCCCGATGGCAAGTCAAAACAAACAGATTGGCATGTTCAACCTCGATGGCATACCGGCCGCTCCGCGTGGCGTACCGCAAATCGAAGTAACGTTCGACATCGATGCCAACGGCATTCTGAAAGTTTCGGCCAAAGATAAAGCCACCGGCAAAGAGCAGACCATTCGTATCGAAGCATCGAGCGGCTTGAGCGAAGACGAAATCAAACGCATGAAAGCCGAAGCCGAAGCCAACGCTGAAGCCGACAAAAAAGAACGCGAACGTGTGGACAAATTGAACCAAGCCGACAGCATGATTTTCCAAACCGAAAAACAGCTGAAGGAGTTGGGTGATAAAATCCCTGCCGACAAGAAAGCACCCATCGAAAAGGCACTCGAAGAGTTGAAGGCTGCACACAAAGCGCAAGATGTGGCCGCCATCGACCGCGCCACCGAAGCCTTGAACACGGCATTCCACGCCGCAAGTCAGGACATGTACAACGCCGCCAACGCTCAAGGCGCACAAAACGCCGGCAGCGACTTCAATACTACGCAGCAGCAGTCGAACGCCGGCTCCGCCTCGAACGACGACAACGTGCAAGATGCCGACTTCGAGGAAGTGAAGTAAGGCCATTTGGCAAATAACAAAGCGTGCAACTCGGATGAGTTGCACGCTTTGTTTTGTGTATATTGGAACCGTTACTTCAGCTCGGCGATGAATTGGTCGATAGCGGCTTTCGTAACATGCTGCATGACCACAATGTGCGACACTTTCTCACCGAAAGCCTCCCCGCAAGCAAGATTGTATTTCGCCACTATCGCATCCGACGGCCGCCGGAAAAGCACGGTGTTGCTATACGGATTCTGCCAGCACGGCCAATGCAGGCTGTCCAACTGCGCTTTCAGATACTGCGTATTCTCCAGTATATCAGTCGCTTGCGCCGTCCAACCCTCGTCGCCTATGGTCTGTATGAGCCACCAGAACTTAATCGGTTCCACCCCCGAACGCGAGCAGTTTATCATCCGCATATTGGCGTTGAGGTACGGCACATCGAAGGTCGTTTGGTGGTCGTACACCTCGCGCGAGGTGAGAAACAGGCCGCACGGGCTGTCGATGCCGAAGAACTTATGCCCGCTGATGCTGATAGACTCGAACGCCAGCACCTTGCGGTTCACCATGTCGCGGTAGGGCGTGAAAGGCAGGTAGCCGCCGAAGAGTGCCGCATCCACATGGCGGTACACGGGCATCTCCGGGTGCCGTGCCAAGACCTCGTTCAGTGCCTTTTGGTCGTCGATGGCACCCTTGAGGGTCGAACCCATGGCGTAAATCATCAGGCAGGGACGGGTCGGGTCGAGTGCCTGCTCCAGCGAGTCGGGAATCATGCGCCCCATCTCGTCGCTCTTGACGAGACGCACCTCCAAATGCTGCAGGTCGCAGAGGCGGTAGTTGCTGTAGTGCGCCTCGTCGGACACATAAATGACGGGCATTGCGCCTGTCTTCTGGCGCAGGTAATTCACGCCGAAGTAGATGCCGTGGTTGTTGCCGTCGGTGCCGCTCATCGTGACCAGCCCCCACAGGCTGTCCCGCTCGAAGCCGTATTTGGGGCCGAAATACTCAATCACCTCGCGCTCGAAGTCGAGCGACGAGAGGGTGTGGTCGCCCGTGGAAAAGGGGTCGCCCGCATTGTTGATTATCATCCCGTCGAGGTGGTTGGCGGTGTACCATTGGTAGAACGCCTGCA
>CAVKQB010000086.1:0-3241 GCA_963658575.1 Leyella stercorea
ATCCTTGCAAAGTCGTTGTTCCCGAAGACTATGTGATAAATGTTAAGTGCGAAGCCTTTGTCCCGAAAATTATCGGCGATTTCAATAGTTGGACAGACCATGTCGAAATGACACTTGTAGAAGGCAGCACCTACACCTACAAATTGGAACAACAAGCCGAAGGCAAGGGCTTCAAAATCACCAACGGTGGCTGGGACGCTTTGGAAGCCATCTTGAAGAGCGACTACAATGCTGAAAGCGAATGCTACAACAAACAAGGTAACTATTCGCTTGTTGCCGGTCAAAACACCATCGAACTCGAAGTTGTAGGCACACAAGCCGATGTAACATTGTGCGAATAACCGTTTGCACATAGCGCAACAATATGCAACCTCCCTGCGGCACAGCCGTGGGGAGGCTTTTTGTATCAATTCTCCGTGAAACGGAAGCAAAAAAATCGCGCCTATTCCCGTCGAATTTTGCATTTACCACAAAAAAAAGTACTTTTGCATGGTAATATCATTTGCCATGGCGCAACACATTCCCAACGATAAAAAAGAGGCGGATAGTTTTATTGAACAGCTGTCGCCTGCCCTGTTTTGGGACATGGACAAGTCGCAATTGGACGTTTCGCAACACGCGCAAGGAATTATCCAACGCGTTTTGGAATACGGCACCCTTGCCGATTGGCGGTTGACGAGAGACTTCTATGGGCTGGACTTTATTGTTGCCTGTTGCAAACAATTGCGCACGTTGAATCCGGTTTCATTGGCTTTCATTTGCGCCATATCCGATACGGACAAAAGGGATTACAGATGCTATCATTTCAGACAATCACACCCGACACTCTGGAACTCCTGAAACGACTGTCGCTCCAGCCCGAACTTGCCGACATGAGGCTGGTCGGAGGCACGGCTTTAGCCCTTCAGTACGGACACCGTCAGTCTATCGATTTGGATTTTTTCGGGTCGATTTCCTTGTGAAATCCCCTTTTTCAAGAAAATTCCGTGAAACGGAAGCAAAAAAATTGCGCCTATTTCCGTCGGATTTTGGCAGATTCTTTCTATCACAGAAAGATTTTTCGCGTTTTTCTTGCTGAAATAGAAATTTTGTGGTATCTTTGCAGGCAAATATCCGATATTATGACGAAAGAAAAAGTTGAGTTGCTCGAAATGGCTATGCAACGGCGTTTGGCAGCCATGCCCGAACGTCTGCGCCTATTCACTACCGAACACCCGCAAATCCCAGATGCGCTATTGCTGACTGGCACGCGTGGCTGTGGCAAATCGACATTCCTGCTGCATCATGCCACGAGAAAACGCCTGCTCTATTTTTCGGCCGACAATCCCTCGATTATGAATGAGCCGTTGTACGAGGTGGTGTCGTTCATCATCATGCAAGGCTACGAGGGCGTCATCATCGACGAAGTGCACTATGCTTCCGATTGGAGCATTCACCTGAAGGCGTTGTACGACGATTTCCCCAACAAAATTTTTTGGGTGTCGGATTCCTCGTCGTTGGTTTTGCGCATGGGCGAGGGCGACTTGTCGCGCCGGTTTGTGCCGATGCACATGCCGCTTATGTCCTTCCGCGAATACCTGCATTTGGAGACAGGAAACGCCGCGGCCAAATATGTCTTGGGCGACAGCGGCTTGCCCTTGCAGCCCGATGCGGACGTGCTGAACCATTTCAGAAACTACCGTCGTTACGGCACGCGGCCGTTCTATCAGCATAGCGATTTCGAGGCACGCTACATGGCCGTGTTGGACAAAGTGCTGAACACGGACATTCCGTTTTTCTTGCCAAGCATATCCGAAAACAATTTGCGCCTAATGCGTGCCATCGTTGGGACGCTTGCTGGGGCGTCGGTGCCGCGGATTCAGGTAACATCGTTGTGTGCCGATTGGAATATCGGTGCCGAAAAACTTTACCAACTGCTCTTCGTCATGGAACATGTGGGTTTGCTGCGTGTAGTGCGGCTGCAGAACGACCGCAAGGCGCGTAGCATTGGTGCCAAAATGTTTTTTGCCGACCCTTGCGCCTACAGCGTGTTGCATGCCGATGCTGGCACCGAACGCGAGGCGTTTGTGGCCAACTGTTTTGCGCAGGCAGGTTACGGCATTGAAGCGTTGCGAAACGAGACGGAAGGCGATTTTTGTGTGTCGCAAAACGGACTCAATGCTACAATAGAGGTGGGCGGCAAAGGCAAATCGCACAAAAAATCCGATTATGTAGCGCGCGACAACACGGACTATCCGGCAGGCAACGCCGTTCCCTTTTGGCTGCTAGCCATGATGTGGTAATTTCTTTCTATCACAGAAAGACTTTTGCGTTTTTCTTGCTGAAATAGAAATTTTGCGGCGTTTTTTTTACGGAAAAGCCGCCGAACCACGTGGCGTGCCTATACGCCCACACAAAAAAAGACCGCACCAAATGTTTGGTGCGGTCTTTTGGAAACGATTTTATGAATACTTTATTTGGACTATAAACTCTGTATCAGTTGTACAACAGCATTGGCAGTTATGTCATTCATCGTGTTTAGGTGAGCAAACTTATAAGAGTAGAAATTCCGAAACCAAATACCCTTATAGCCGGCTCCCCCAAGAATGTTTTTCACATTCACAATGGTACTTCCATAATCGCGGGCTGCACAAACAATAATGTCTGCATTTGCGTTAACAGCGTCATGTAACCACCTGGGTTGTACAGAGTCTGGGTCGCCAACCGTGCTTACTACCACACGCTGTATGCCAGAGACAGTAACTACATTGTTAAACAGAGCCCACTCATCAGGACCAGACGTCTGTACGGAAATAGGATTGCCGAATCTTTGGGTAAGTACCTGTATAACACGTTTCAAGGCCGATGTTTTACCCCAATTACCGCGTGCATAGTCCAATATGAAATATTTCATATTATCCATATTATTATTCGCATTTAACAATGTCACCCTCGCCAATAAGACCTACAATTTTGATATTGACCTTATTTTCTCCTGATTTCAGGACAATATCACCTGTACTGTAGCAATTAGTTTCTGCATTATAGTTTACATCTACCGCTACTTCAGGCTCCCACCAATTGGATTTGGTACCATCGTGTGAAGCAAACTTAAATTTAGTGCCAGGAGCGAAACTGCCGGAAAGTGTATTGTTTTCCATTTTTGTAGGAGTCCAGTCATTCATATCGCCAACAATCCAGAAATCAATACTGCTTTCTACCGTAATCACATAGTCTTCGGGAACAACGACTTTGCAAGGAC
>CAVKQB010000087.1:0-2720 GCA_963658575.1 Leyella stercorea
GTTTGGTTGCGCCTACATTGCAGGTCGCCCACTTTACACTCAAGCCAAGGTCGACCCATTCGTGGCCGTTCTCGGTGCTGGTTTGTTCGCTTGAATCGTTGTTCGAGTCGTTTTTCACTTTGTCGCACGCCGCGAAAAGCAGTGCTGCGCAGCACAAGGCTGCAAAAAATTTAAGTTTGTTCATTGTAAAATAAAATTAAAAAGTTTGTAAATAGTTTGAAATTTATGTTTCTGTTGATTTGTGGATTTGGTTATTTGAGGATTTTGGTTGATTAGTTGATCAGTTGATTATTGTGCAAATAAATTTGTCAATCTGTCAATTCGTAGATTTGTAAATTAAAAAATTCCTCACTCCTCATTTCTAACTACTAATTGCTAACTGCTAACTAATAAAGTCTCCGTAGGGAGTAAAGTGCGTCATTTCGGTATCGAAAAAGCCTATGCGTTGCAGTGCGGGGTTGCCAAGCAAGTCGGCGCGCAAATGAAAATTTTTGCCGTGTGCCATCACGCCGCAAAACGAGTTGACCGACGCGCGTACCTTGTCGGCTTGCGCTACAGACGGTGTTTCTTTCGCAATGCCATTGCACAAACGGGCAATTTTGGGGCGCATACGTTTGGCACACTGTGCGCTGGTTTCTATGCGGTTTGGCCGCACGCAAGCGCCCAAAAAATCGACACCATATTTTACATTACGCAGCATCACCTTGCCTTCGTGCAGTGTAAGCCCCAGTTGTTCTTTGAGCCACGGGCGCACTCTACGCACTATTTCGTGCAGGTGTTCGCGGTCGGTATCCACCACATAGAAGTCGTCGACATAACGCCCGTAGTGTCGGCAGTGCAGCGTGCGTTTCATATATTGGTCGAGCCGGTTCAGATAGACGTTCGAAAACAGTTGCGATGTTAGGTTTCCAATAGGCAAACCGCACCCATCGGGGCTATGAAACAGGCTTTTGCTGGGTGGCAGGCCGTCCCAATTGCTCAAACTGCCCACGCGTCTGCAACCGTTCAATGGATTGAGCAGAACCAGTTCGCTTGTAAGCCAACGCACAAAATCAATATCTACCACATCGCACCAACGTTCTGTGCTATGTATGTCGACACGGTGCGATGCCATGCGGTCGATGCCATCGAGTGCGATTTGCAAAAGCCGCTGCCTATCGATGTGCATAAAGTACCCGCGAATGTCCATCTTCAGCACGAAGCACGGCACTGTGTAGTTGCAACTTGCACTGCGAATGTGCTGCTGCAGTCGGCGAATGCCAAAGTGTGTGCCTCGCCCCACGATACAACTGTATGTGTCGGCCACAAAAGTGCGTTCGAACAGCCGATGCGTATAGTTGTAGTAGAGATGATGCACGATGCGGTCGCGGAAATCGGCTGCAAACACCTCGCGTTTTTTCGGGTCGGTAATGATGAAACACGCCGACGGACGTGCCGTGTAGTGGCGGTAATAAAGGTCGCGACAGAGGTCGGCCAGCGCAAAATCGGCACATTTTTCGAACCGCCGCTGATAGCCACGTTGGCGTTTGTGCCTCCGTGCGTCGTAATAGGCGCAGTAGAGGTCGTCCAGCAGTTGTGCATAAGTCAATCGATACATGTCAAAGAACAAAAATGCCAAAGCAGTCAAAAAAAACAATCGAAATTCGGTAAATGCTCCAAATCACGGTGCTACGACAGGGCGCACCGATTGTCCATAGTAGCGGTTGTTGTTGTTCCTGTTCACGTTGTCCGAGTTGAAGTTCACGTTCCACGCGTTGTTCGGGTTGTCGGTGTTGAGCGAACTCGACCAATAGTTGCCGTTCGAGCCAGCGTTGTTCAGGTCATCGTTGTTGCGATAGCCCGCCGCAGGCAAAAAGATCAACCAAAAATCGGCAATCGTCTGATACTTGTGCCAAAGAAAGTTTCGACCTGCAAAAGGTTCGTTGGCACTACCGCATTGTTTTACCGCACGCTTGCGATAACAGATTACCTTTGAATTTACCTCGTTTCTTAAAAATTCTATGTCGTTTGCGCCATTTTTTGCTTGATTTCCACTAAAAAAAGCATGCATTCTATCGGCGTGCGACTTTCAATCGGGAAGGCCTGCAACTGTTGCATAATCCCTGTCGACGACACGGGCTGAACAGCACGATTAGGCTCTTTTCCGTCATCTTTTTTGTTCGTTTTCAGTTCGGTTACAGGCTGATGTTCGCGCCAAGCAGAAAAATCCACGAGCAATGTTTCGCGCTCGTTTTCGGGCGGGAAAAGCGATTCTGCCAACCGCATCACCACCGTTCCATCGGCGTTTTCGACCACTTCGGTGCCATCGAGAACATATTTCGAAAGGCTTGTTTGCGGGAAACCGATATACACCACATCGCCATCGACCGATTTTACAAAACGCCTTGTAACCTTATTTTGTTTCACATAGCGGCAGCAAAGCCACGCGCTCCACTCGTAGGCGCGATAAAAACTGCCATCGGCATAAAGCCGTATTTCGCGCTGTTCGGAGAACGAAGTGCGGACGTTTTCGGCAGCCATTATATCAACCAATTGTGCCATAGTCCAACTCCCGAAAAGCGTCGATACAAAAACAATCAGCCTGTTTCCGCATGGGAAACAAGCCGCTACAATGTATACATTTTACAGCGCAAAACGCCGAAAACGCCCTATTTCTGTGTGTGTGTGTGTGTGTGTGTGTGTGTGTGTGTGTGTGTGTGTGTGTGTGTGTGTGTGTGTGT
>CAVKQB010000088.1:0-2414 GCA_963658575.1 Leyella stercorea
CTCTGCCGAGCGCAGCGAGGATAGGGGGACGAGGAGCGAAGCGACGGAGGGGGTTGAATTTAATAAGAATTAAGAATAGAGCGAGACGTTATTTGGGCGCGAATAATTATTCATTGTTCATTATTTATTGTTAATTGACATAAAACCCCTACCCCCACTGGCGTGGGTACTCCCCCTATCTGCTACGCAGCAGGGGGAGAGAACGCGCCCCAAAATTCAATCATTCAATAATTCAGTGATTCAATGATTCAATTCTGTCCCTCTGCCGAGCGCAGCGAGGATAGGGGGACGAGGAGCGTAGCGACGGAGGGGGTTAATACCAATTAAGAATTAAGAATTAAGAATGAATAATTAAGAATTAAGAATCTTCAAACATAAACAAACAACTTCCCCCTTGGGGGGCTTTTTATTAACTTTTAATCTTTATTATTATGAAAAAATTAACTTTTCTCGTAGCAGCATTATGCGCTACAACAATGGCTTTTGCCGCAAGTTATGCCAAGGTAACTGCGGCTCCTGAAGATTGGAGCGGGGAGTATATCCTTGTGTACGAAGCGTCTCAAACACAAGCCTATGTGTGGACTGGTATAGACGGGGCAAACTGTTATGTGTCGGCCACCATTGCCGAAAACAAAGTGTCTGGCAATGACTTTGTAACCCTTACCATTGCAAAAATGGAAGACGGGTATTCTATCAAGGTCAACGGAGGAACCAACAACGCAAAATATATTTATGGAAAAAGCAACGATAATAAATTATCCTTCAGTGCCGATGCTATGTCAAACACATTGGATATCGTGAGTGATACCCTAAAAATAACCTACGCTACTTCAGTTATGCGTTTTAATAGCGCAAGCGATCAAATGCGTTTCCGCTATTTCAAAGCAGCAGGTTATACTAAACAAAAAGACGTTCAACTCTACAAGAAGGAAGAAGTTGCCGCCTCAGGCATCTCTTTTTCTGAACAAGACCAGAACATCACGTTGGACAACGGGGAAACGCACCAACTGACGGCTATACTCACTCCTAGTGATGCTACGACAGAAATCACGTGGGCTTCGGACAAAGAAACCGTGGCTACCGTAGACCAAAACGGCTTGGTACGCGCAGTAGGCACGGGCGAGGCAGGGATCACCGCTAAAGTAAAGGACGCAGGCGGTAACGACCTCACTGCTACTTGCAAGGTAATCGTAGTAGCCGCTCCCGATGCACCGACCTTCGACGTAGCCGACGAGGTATTCGAAGGCAAGATGAATGTAGCACTTTCTGCCGCAGAAGGCATGGAAATCTACTACACCATCGATGGCGAGACCACCCCAACTATCGAATCTACGAAATACGAGGCGGCTTTCGAAATCACTGCTACCACCACCGTTAAGGCCATCGCTTACGATGCCGCAACCGTGAAATCCAGTGTAGTGGCTGAAAAGACCTACACCAAAGCCAATACCTGCGCCGAAGTCAATGCGGCTGAAGACGGTGCTGCGATTGTTCTAGGCACAGTAACTGTTGTTTATGCGAACGAGGACAATGACTATATCTATGTGGAAGACGCTACGGGTACAACACTTGTTTACTACCAAAGCAAAAAATACGGTCTGAAAGCCAAGGATGTCGTCAAGGGCTTGAAAGGCACCGTGTCTGTATACAAGAATCTGCACGAACTCGTTCCTTCCGTAGCAGTAAGTGACCTGACCATCACAGAAAACGGAGAAGTGAAAGAGCCGAGCGTGCTTACTGCCGTACCGACTGCTACAGATGTAAACAAATATGTAAAATTCGAGGGTGTGAAGTTCGACCAAGACTATGATGCCTACAGCACGAAAGCCAATGCCAATATCACTGTAGCTGAAGAAACATTGGCTGTACGCAATAACTTCGTCATTGACTTTGGCGACATCAAGGCTGCCAATACGTATGATGTAACAGGCTTTGTGAGTGTCTATGACGAAACGGTTCAACTCTTTCCTATTGCAATCGTAGTGAAATCCACTCCTACGGCTATCGAGCAGGTAGAGGTTGCCAACATTTTTGCTGCCAATGGCACCATCGAGGGTCTTAGCAAAGATGCCCGCATCTTCACCGTCAGTGGCATGGAGGTAACCGAGCAGAACGGTTCGCTCAGCGGCGGCGTTTACATCGTCAAGATGGCCGGCCAAACCCACAAGGTAGCCATGAAGTAATGGACAATTGATAATTTTTCCGGTAAGCGAGGGCAGTGCCAAACTTGTTTGAGCAATGCCGAGCGCAGGAAAAATGTGTAAAACACAATTGGAGCGCACAGAGTGCGCTCCTTTTTTTTTGTTAGAACATAGAGCAAAGAACATAGAGCAAAGACTTTTTAATTATCTAATTATTTAATTTCCAATTATTTAATCAATTTTCAAATTGTCGGTAATCGAAACGTCTTAATC
>CAVKQB010000089.1:0-2146 GCA_963658575.1 Leyella stercorea
AATTAATTAAATAATTGGAAATTAGATAATTGAATAATTAAAAAGTCTTTGCTCTATGTTCTATATTCTCTCACCTATAACCTATAACCTATAACCTATAACCTCTCACTTTTTATCTTGCTACTTGCTACTTGCTACTTGCTACTAATTGCTCTCTGCCGTAAAAATTTACGACCTGAATTTGATGTGTGCGCGTTTGCAGATGCGCTGAATGGCGAAACGCCCCGTAACTACGGCATTGGGCAGGCCTCCGGGTGGTTGTAGCCATTGTCCAGCCAGATACAGATTGCGTATGTGGGGGAATATGCCGCGGCTTGTCTGTTTGGCGGCAAACGGCGTGAGTATGAAACTCATGTACGCCCCTTTGTATGCGCCGCAAAAACGGTAGTAAGTCATCGGTGTAACCACGTCGAGTATGGTGATGCGCCCCGCCATTTCGGGGAAACGCCGCTCGATGCGCTGTTTGATTTCGTTGGCAATGCGCATTTTTTCGGCTTTGTAGGCGGCACGGTCGGTTTCGTACAGGTTTTTCCAATAGTCGAAATCGTCTTCGTATTGCACGAGCAGCGTCTGCAGCAGACTTTTGCCTTCGGGCGCAAACGACGGCTCGTAGTCGAAGTTTTTGACCAAAACGTCCGATTGCGCAACGCCGTTCACGGTGTATGGCTCGCAGTCGAACGTAACCGTCGTGCTGGGCATGCCGTTCGCCCCATCGACACCGAAAAAGCAGTTGAAACTGCTGTATAGCGGGTGCTCCTTGTGGTGATGGTAGTGGTGCATGAAAAACTTGTCCATCAGCCCTTTGCCTATCAGCCGACCGAAGGTGATGTTGGTGTCGCAGGCGCAGATGAAATAGTCGCCCGTGGCCAAATCGCCGTTTTTGAACAGCACGTCGTGGGCGCGCCCCAGCGCAATGTCGATTTTCACGGCTTCGTGGTTGGTAAATATCTTTCCTCCGAGCGATTCGTACTTTTGGCGCATGTGGTCTATCATGCCAAACGAGCCGCCGCGCGGCAGTGCGCCGTTGCCATCGACAAACGTGCCGAACACATAGAAGAGCGACGACATGTTGTACGATTTCGGCATGTAGGTGGTGATGAGTTTGCGAATGAGCGGGTGTTTGAACCGTGCCGCATAACTGTCGATGGAGACTTTCGAAAATTTACGGTGTATGCGGCCAAGGCGGCGCATGCCTTTTATCAGGCGGAACCAATCGCAGATGTTGTGCTGCTCCAGCGGTTTCAGTGCCGGCATCATCACGGCGCGGTAGGCGTCCACTATCTTGACGAATTTTTCGATTTCGTCCTTGTCGTCGGGCGATAGCGCGAGCAGGTCGGTGCGTAGGCGGGCGAGGTCGTGCCACAGTTCGATGGCCGTGCCGTCCATTTCGACGCGCATAAACGAGTCGTGCTGTATCGTTTCGATGTCGTCGCCCAGCACGCCCACATCTTGCCACACCTTGTAGATATCTTTTTTCGGATTGGTGCCTGTGAGCCAATGCACGCAGTTGTCGAGCCGGTAGCCTTGCCGCACCCAGCCCGTGCATTGTCCGCCCACGATGGTGTGTTTCTCGTGTATTTCGCTCTCGAAACCGTTTTTTTGTGCGTAAATTCCAGCCGCTAAACCTGCTATTCCGCCTCCTATAATGACAATTTTCATGAATTGTTCTTGCAAAATTTCGTGCAAAGGTACGCAAAAAATCAAAAGCCGCAAACGCCCCCTCTCCAAATCAGACCAACGAACGCTTTCTTCTGCAAAAAATTGGGGGGATTCTCATTGTTGCGACACCTATAAAAAACGTCCGAATTTTATTTTTCTGAAACAGTTTGCTTATCTCCACTTTTTTTCGTACCTTTGCCCACAGAATAACACATCGGTATGCAGATTTTCTGCCCTCCTCCCAGAAATGGGGGGGGGCAATTCTTTGATTATCAGGTGGTTATGATAGATGTAAGAAACGTTAGATGTGCAATTTTTAGTCGCAATTCGTAATAATTCGTGTCGGAAAATAAGGAAAATAGGTCGGTGTTGTGTAGGATTCCTACATTATTGATACAGTTCGAGAACGAGTTGGCGCTGTCGGAGTTGCCCCTCTTTCGTGGAGCCGTGGCATCGAAAGTGCCGCCCCGTTTTGTGCTGTTCCACA
>CAVKQB010000090.1:0-2128 GCA_963658575.1 Leyella stercorea
CTGCCGAGCGTAGCGAGGATAGGGGGACGAGGAGCGTAGCGACGGAGGGGGTTAATACCTAATTAAGAATTAATAATGAATAATAACCAAATATCCAAATCCCCAAATGTGAAACAACTTCCCCCTTGGGGGATAAGAGGGGGTCTTTAGAAACTGCGCGAAGCGCAAAAATTTTCAAATTCTCAAATGCTTTAATGCCTGTCGTTCTCGATGACCCAAAACACATCGCGCATCTGCGCACAGAGGTTCACCCAATCCTTTTGCGGCGAGCGGGCAAACGTGCAACGCCCATCGGCATGATACACCACAATCTGCAAGGCCGGATTGGGCGCAAACAGTGTCTGTGTTACCGAGTAGGGCAGAGTGGCCTCGATGCGATGCTCCCAATCCTTCTTGGCTGGCTCGCGGTAGAGCAGGGTGATGGGCACTATCTGCTCCGTCGTGCCGCGCCGAAAGCCGATAGAGTCGATTCGCAAGCGCGTGGGCACCGTAACCGAAAGCCGCCACGTAGTCAGCGTGTCCGAATCGATGTAGGTGATGTCGTAGGTCAGTTGCCCTTTGCTGCCAGCGGTGGCCGTCATCGGTTGCTCGCGGATATAGTACAACTTGCTGCCGTCGCCTCGGTTGTACAGCATATACAACTCCTCCGTCTTCGCCGCCCATACCGACAGCGCAAAGAGCGGAAACACTATTGCAAAAATATATCGTTTCATAGCATAGAAAGAGAGGGAACGTCCCAACTCGATGCTCGTCGAGTTGCAACATTCCCCCGTTTTTTGTCGACGATTGTCAATTAGTTACCGTAAACGACGTAGTCCACCGTGGTGTAAACGCCCAAGATGCTGAATGTCTTGACATCGACGTGGCTGATGCGTGTGATGCCGGCCTTTTTGGCTGCAGCCTGCACGCCGCCGTCGCCCAGCGCTACAACACCAAGAATGTTGAGTATGCGGGCTTCGCCAACTTTAGTTCCCATTTGGTTGCTCGATATGGCAACCGGAGCCGTGGTGCTGGTATAGATGCTACCAACGGTGCTGACAGCGGCACAACTTGTCAAACCCATGGCCAATACTGCGGCACATGCTACGGAAAGAATTGCTTTTTTCATGTCGTTTTGTTTTTAGTGTGTTAATAAAAAATGAAGTGTCTCGATTAAACCAACGTTTATGCGCTACACGCATCTGCGTGTCGATCGCGCTACAAAGATATGGAATAATTTTGGATTGCCAAATCTTTTTTAGAAAAAGAAATGAACAACCCTGTTTTTAGTGCAAATATGGCGATAAAACATTGATTTTCAGTAGAATTTGCAAAACAAATCGACCTAAAACCGCTCACGGATTGGGCAGACCAAGTAAAACTTTGTTTGTGAAATAGTATGACAATGACACCACATTTTGGAAGCCGAAAAAAGTGTCCAAAATAAACGTTGGTTTAATTCACACACTAAAAACATACAAACAATGAAAAAAAAGTTATTCTTGGTTTTGGCAGTCGCCGCGCTGACGGTTGTGGCTGCAAATGCGCAACCTCGCGCTGTCGGTGGTAACATTGGTTATGGCATTTCCGCCTCGTATCAGCACAACTTGGGCGAAGCCAACATGATCGATTTGGCTGTCGAACTGCCCGCGTTTTACGGCATTGGTGCCACTTGCACCTACGACTGGATCAACCCGTTCGGCACGCAGATTCCTTGGAACAACAAGGGCTCGTGGAACTGGAGCCTCGGTGTTGGTGCTGGTGCAGGCTTCTTGTTCAATTCCACTGGTTATGCTGGCGTAGTGGGACATTGCGGTGTGGCCTACGATTTTTGGTTCCCGCTGGAACTCTCCGTCGACTATCGCCCGAACGTTGGCGCATGGTTTGGCGACGGCGGTGCTGGCTTCTATGGTCAAGGCCTTTATGCTGGCGTTACTATCGGTGTTCGCTACCTCTTCAACCAAAAGTAAGGAGAATTTCAAGAACGACAAAAGATGCAGACCGCGAGCGGCCTGCATCTTTTGTTTCCTTGTCGCACGGGATTTGCAATTTTTTTTCAGAGCAAAGAACATAGAATAAAGAGCAAAGACGATTTTAGTAGCAAGACACAAGTAGCAAGACAAGGTTAGAGTTGAGAGGTTATAGGTTA
>CAVKQB010000091.1:0-2068 GCA_963658575.1 Leyella stercorea
AAGTCTGTAAGTTTTCATAAACGTTCGTTTTTTGTTTGCGACAAAAGTACTATTTTTTCTTTTCGTAACAGCAAAAATTGTTCCAAAGGCACCAATCGTTTCTTTTTTTGCCCAAATATGGTTACTTTTGCAGACGATGAACGACGCTACTCGACAGTTTGTTTTTGCGCACCAGCACGACGATGTGCGTGCGTTGGCATTGCACGGCGCGCCCGCTGGCGTGGATTTGCGCTATGCGTTGCAACAGATAGAGGCGCGGCAGATTCTGAGCGGGAAAGTGCCAAGTTGGGCGCGCTGTCCCGATGTGGAATTCCCGCCACATCTGTCGATTGAGCAGTGTTCGTCGGAGGCGGCGGCACGCTACAAGAGCGGACTTTTGTCGGGGCGGCAGTTGGTCGATTTGACTGGCGGGCTCGGCATCGATTGTCATTTCTTGGCGCAGCGGTTTGCCCAAACCGACTATGTGGAGCGCGAGCCGCACCTTGCGGCTTTGGCCGAGCAGAATTTTGCAGTTTTGGGCGACGCGATACGTGTGCATTGTGCCGATTGCGAAGCCTTTTTGCCCGCCATGCCCCAAGTCGATGCCATCTACATCGACCCTGCGCGGCGCGATACGACGGGGCGAAAAACCGTTTCGATAGCCGATTGTACGCCGAATGTGGTCGCGTTGCAGGATTTATTGCTCGAAAAGGCGCGGCAGGTTTTGGTCAAACTGTCGCCGATGCTCGACATTGCGCTGCTTGTGCGCGAACTGCGTTACGTGAAGGCCGTCCACGTGGTGGCCGTCGGCAACGAATGCAAAGAGATTTTGGCGTTGCTCGAACGTGATTTTGCCGGCGAGCCGACGATTTCGGCCATCAATCTGCCTGATAATGAGGCGTTTGAGTTTCGTTTGTCGGACGAAAAATGTGCTGCGTGCGCGTGGGCGGAGCGTGTGCAACGCTATCTGTACGAGCCCAACGCCGCCCTGCTCAAAGCGGGTGCGTTCCGCAGTGTGGCCGTGCGTTACAATCTGCACAAACTGCACATTAACAGCCACTTATACACGTCCGACAGCCGTTTGGCGGATTTTCCCGGACGACAATTCGAGGTTGTTGGCGCGGCTCCGTTCGACAAGAAAATCAGCAAAACGCTTTTGGCCGATGTGGAAAAAGCGAATTTGACCGTGCGGAATTTTCCGCTTTCGGTGGCCGACCTGCGCAAAAAACTACGCTTGACCGAGGGCGGCGACATTTACCTGTTCGCCACTACCCTTTCCGACGGCCAGCGTGTCATCGTGCGTTGCCGAAAGGCGTAGGCTACGCTTCGCACAGATGTTCGAAGATGAAAAATAGTCCCAGCACGACGAACAACGCTCCCACACTCCAACGAAACCATTTGCCGACGTGCCGCACACGGTCGTAGAAACGGCTGATGCTGTCGTAACTGAACGCCAAAATCCAAGCGATGACCAGCACGGGCAACGCCACGACAACGGCAAAAAAGACGACGTGCCAAACCGAAATTCCAGGTTGCGCCACCATGCCGAAAAACAGAGCAGCGTTGGTTGGGCAGAAGGCCAGCGACAGCACGGCTCCAAGTACCAACGACCCGACGGCATTGGGTTTGAGGCGATTTTCGACCTTGCCCGACAACGCGCCGCTATTGAACGCAGGCAGAAATTCAGCCACGAACATCAGCACACCCATCAGAATGAGGAACGGCGCAAGCATCAGTTCGCCATATTCGGCAAAAAAATCCTGAATGTGCAATATGTCGGCACCGCCACGCAACAGCGACATCAGCGCAGCACCCAAAATGCCAAACGCCAACGTGCGACCGAGCGTGTACCACAAACCGTTGAGAAAAACGCGCTTGGGGTTGTCCAAATCGCGGCTCACGTAGCCGATGGCGGCAATGTTGGTGAGAATGGCGCATGGGTCGATGGCAAAAACCAACGCCAGCAAAAACGTAACCCACCACGGCGACGCATTGGAAAAATTCGTAATTATTGATGAGAAGTCCATGTTAGTGTGAAAGTGTGAAAGTGTGAAAGTGTGAAAGTATGAAAGTGTGAAAGTGTGAAAGT
>CAVKQB010000092.1:0-2023 GCA_963658575.1 Leyella stercorea
CTCCACAACGCCCGACCATAGGGCAATAGAGCGAAATTCGATAGAATAAACGCCACAGAAACGCCACTTTTTTTTGTTGTTGAAGCGCAGGTTTCAGCAACAAAAAAAATGCCCGAAAGTTCCCACTCCGCGTTAAACGATTATCCTGTTACAGAGTTCTACCCTGCTGTACTGAAAAACTACCCCAATGCGGGGTGGCGAATAGAGTACTATGTGCTGAACCCACAGACACAAACAATGGTGCGCCGGCAGATGAAACTGAATCATCTGCGTAGCCGCTATGCCAAAGCAAGCGACTTTCGGCGGCACGCCAACGAGATACTGTTCCGCCTGAACGCCAAACTGCGTAACGGTTGGTCGCCGCTGATGGAGCAGGACAACAACCGCTTGTATATGCGTTTGGACGATGTGCTACGTGCCTATATCGACGAAAAACGGCGCGAGTTGCGCCCCGACACGCTGCGCAGTTACGCCTCGTTTGTATCGATTTTCGGGGCGTGGTGTCAGGCGCAAGTGCCAAAAATCTACGCATCGCTGTTCAGCAAACTGCTGGCGGTGCGCTATTTGGATTACATCTATTCGCAGCGCAAAGTGGGCATTCGGGCGTGGAACAACCAACTAAAAATGGGGCGCGCGTTTTTCAGTTGGGCGTTCCAAAAGTGCTATGTGAAAGAAAATCCGTTTGAAACCATCAAAACCAAGCGCGAGCCGCCCAAACGCCGCGTGCTGATACCAGCCGACGTGCGCCAACGCATTGCCGACTACTACGAACAGCACAACCCCTATATGCTCACAGTGTGCGAGTTGGTGTTTACGTCGCTTATTCGCCCCAAGGAAATACGCTGCATTCGGCTGGCCGACATCGATTTGGAGGGGAAATGCATACACATGGCCGCCGAAAATGCCAAAACGCACAACGAACGTTTTTGCGCGCTGTCGGAGCAACTCATCGAGCGGCTGCGCCCACTGTGCGAGCAACGGCTGCCGCGCACCTACTATCTTTTTGGCGAAAAATATGCGCCCAGTGCCAAGCCGATACCGGCCGCACGCTTCCGCAAGGATTGGGACAAAATGCGTACAACGCTGAATTTGCCGCAAGAGATGCAACTATACAGCCTACGCGACACAGGCATCAACAACATGCTGAAAGCAGGCATCGACCCGCTGACCGTGATGCAGCACGCCGACCACCACGACCTGTCGATGACCACACGCTACGCCAACCACGCCGACCCGATGCTGATAAAAACGATATGCGAAAATGCACCGAATTTTTGAACGCGTAAAAACTCCCGATTTTTTTGTACCTTTTGTTCCCCTGCCCCTAAATCGATGTTAATTTATTGATTTTCAACTATTTGTAATGGGTACAAAACTGGGTACAAATGGGAGTACAAATTGGGTACAAACCGAAAAAAAAGCGATAAATTTTGTAATTTATATTTTTCTGCATTATATTTGCAGATGAAAAACAAACAGTATACCACAGATATATCAGTATTTCGGTTTCATTACTTTGATATGGAACGCTTATACATAACCAACGCCGCCGATGCTGGCAACTTGTCGGTGCATCTGACTTTTAGCGACAACACTACACAAGTGGTCAATATCGGCAATTTTATCCGTCAATATCCGCACCCACAATACAATAAGTATCTCGATGAGCGGAAATTCCGTCAGTTTAAGTTGGAAAATGGGAATATCGTATGGGGAAAAAACTGGGATTTGATATTCCCTATTGAACAGTTACATCGCGGCTTTATAGAGTAGGTCGCTTGGGGCGTTTGGGTGTGGCAATTTTTATTGATTTGCATTTTTTGCTGCCGTTTTTGCCACAGGGGTAAGGCATGGCAGTAACCTTATTTTTGCCGTTGCAGTATTGGCCAAACTCGCGCACAAGTTTGTCGAACAGCGGCAACACCAGTTTGAAATCTTTTTCCGTCAGATAGTAGATGTCTGTGGTGTAGTTAGACCACGATTTGCACAGATAGGTGGTGCTTGCACCCGCTTTTGCGGCCGA